>PLTC01000279.1 GCA_003165295.1 Rhodospirillales bacterium
GATGACGGTGGTGCCCGCCGGGCAGGCGTTTTCGATGACCAGAGTGCCGCCGTGCAGGTCCATCAGCCAGCGGCAGATCGGCAGGCCAAGGCCGATGCCCCGGGTCTTGCTGGCCTTGAAGGCGTCGGCGTGGTGGAACGGGTCCAGCACCTCCCCGATCATGTCGGGCGGGATGCCGCGGCCGGTGTCGGTCACCGCCAGCAGCACCCGGCCGTCGACGGTGCTTTCGGCGCTGATCCGCACGGTTCCGCCCCGGGGCGTGAACTTGACGGCATTGCTGACCAGATTGACCAGAACCTGACGGATCGCCCGGGCGTCGCCGCGCAGCCTGGGCAGCGACTCGGCAAGACCCTCGGTCAACAGGATGCCGCCGTCCTCGGCCCGGGGGCGCATCATGGCCAGTGCCCCGGCGACGGCGTTGTGCAGATCCACCACGCCGTCGCTCAGCGCGAACTTGCCCAATTGCAGGCGCGACACATCCAGCAAATCGTCGATGATGCCGATCAACTGCCGGCCGCTGTCGTTGATGTTCCGGGCGTAGTCGAGATAGGTCGGGCTCAGGGTTCCCATCATCTCGTGTTTCATCATGTCGGAAAAGCCGATGATGGCATTCAGCGGGGTGCGCAATTCGTGGCTCATATGGGCCAGGAACTGGGTCTTGGCCTGGTTGGCGGCTTCGGCGTCGAGCTTGGCGCTGCGCAGCGCCGCCTCGGCCTCCTTGCGCTGGGTGATGTCGGCAATCACCGCGATGGACAGCCGGCTGCCGGCCTGCTCCAGGGTGCTGACCGCCATTTCCAGCGGGAATTCGCCGCCGTCACGGCGGCGGCCCATGACCTCGCGCTTGCCGCGGCCGCTTTCGGCGCCGCTTTCCCGGTCTTCGGGGATCAGGCCGGCGGGCGCCGCGGGAATCAGCATCGAGAGGTGCCGGCCGACCAGTTCCATCGGGTCATAGCCGAAAATGACGCCCACCGCGGCATTGACCGTCTCCATGCGGCCTTCGGGTTCGACCGCGATGATGCCTTCGGCGGCGGCGGCAAGGATGGCGGCGTTGCGCGCCTCCGAGGCCCGCAAGGCGGTTTCCGCGGCCTGCTGGCCGCTGAGGTCGCGGACGGTGGCGATGAACAGGTCGGTGCCGCCGGGCAGTGCCGCCGCGGCCGGCAACCCGGCCACCGCCAGATCCAGCGGCACCGTGCCGCCGTCGGTGCGCCGGCCGGCCAAGGGCCGGCTGCCGCCGGTCGGGACCGGTGCCCCGGCCAGGGCCGGGATCAACCGCGCCATCGGTTGCCCCAGCATCCCGGCTTCGTCGCAGCCGAAGATGCGTTCGGCCGAACGGTTCAGTCCCCGGATCAGCCCGTCCCCGTCGATGGTCACCAGCCCGTCGATGGTGGCGTCGAGAATGCCTTGCCGGTGGGCCGCCGCCGCCGCCCGCCGCCGCTCCTCCTCCCGGAGGGCGATGGCGGCGCTGCGGCTCTGGCGGTCGAGTGCCCAGGCCCAGACCAGCGCCAGCACCGCCAGCATCAGCGCCACCGCGCCGTACCACAACAGATTCTGCCGCCACGAGGCCAGGATGGTGTCGACCGACAGGCCGACCGCAACCACCAGCGGGTAACCCTCCACCGGCCGTACCGCCACCAGCCGCTCCAAGCCCGGCCCGGTACCGGCCAGACGGAGGATCCGGGGGCGAAGGTCCGACCGCGCGCGGACGGCCGCCACCACCGCACCGGTGATCGGCGCCGGGCCGGGGATTGCCCGATTGGATGGTTCCGGGTCGGTGCCGGGATTTCCGGCTTCCGCGGTTGCGGTGGCCAGCACCCGGCCATCGGCCCCGGCCAGCCAGGCGCTGCCGTCGGCGCCCAGCGGCAGCGCCGACAGGATGTCGATCACCGGCCGGGCCGCCACCCCGATCACCGCGGTTCCCAGCCGTTGGCCGTCGGCGGCGAGCAGCGGCCGTGCCACCAGGACGATGTCGTGATCCCCGGCCACCGGCGCGATGCCGCCATGGGCGCCGATTTCGTGGGTCCGCGCCACCGCCTGGACCTCGCGACCGCCGTCATCCAGCAGAACCAGAGAGCGCACTTCGGAATAGGCGGCCAGCCTGGTTCTCAGGGTCGGTTGCAGGTCGGCGTCCGCCAGCCCGTGCCCGGCCAGGACCGCAGAGACCTCGGCGGTCAGCATTTCCGCCCCGCGCAGGCTGCCGATCACCTGCAACGCCGCGGTCCGGGCCAGGGCCGCGGCCTGCTGGCCGGCCTGGTCAAGGGCGGTCTGGCGGACTCCCACCATCTGCCAGCCGAACAGCGCGGCGAGCACCGCCACCACCAGCGCGGTCGCGAGTCGCGCCCCCATCGGCTTCAGTCGGGTCATCGGGTCCGGTCCACCCCCTGGCGCAAGGTTGCCGGCAGTTTGCCGGCAGCGGACAAGCGGTTGACAAGACCAAAGTTGTCGCAGGCCGCGGTCCCCAGCCCCGCGGTTGCCGCGGGCCGAAGCCGCCGGCGGCCCCGGGGGGCTCCCCTCCCGCCGTCCCTCCCGGTCGGTTTCGCCCGGAACTTACGGCGTCGGCGCGGCCAGCGCCGCGTTCTTCTCGCGCAGGGTCTGAAGGAAGGCGTCCATGTTGCCGCCCTTGGCCTGGATCGCCGAGCCGAACTCCTGGCGCTGGGTGACGCTCATGCTGACGCCTTCGACCACCACGTCGATGATGCCGAGGGTCCCGTCGCGCTCGCGCACCCGCCACTCGACATTGACCGGCGGACCGTTGCCCGGCGTCACCTCGGTTGCGACGAACACGTCATGGCTGCCATCGGGCCGACTCGAGGTGATGCGGAACCGCTCGCCCCGGTAGGAATCGAAGCGGGCGGCATACGACCGGACCACCATTTCCTCGAATTGCTTCAGGTACTCCTGTTGCTGGGCGGGCGTCGCGACGCCCCAGTACCGGCCAAGCACGAAGCGGGCGATGGTGGGCACGTCAAAGCCCTTGTGGAACAGCGCCCGGAACTGCTCGATCCGCTCGGCCCGGGTGATGTTGGTGGCGGCCATGGTGGCCACCGCTTCGTTGCCCAGGGTGTCGACGAAGCTTCTGGCGCGTGCCGGCAGGTCGCCGGCCTGGGCCTGGACCGCAGCGGCAGGCCATCCGCACAAGGCGGGCAGGGAAAGGCAGATAAGGAGAGAGCGACGGGACAGTGTAACAGCCATGACAGGTACCGCTCGCAGGTCGGACAGGTCGATCGGGCGGTGGCGGGGTCAGCTCCCACAAGGCCGCTCCGCGGCCCTACCGCTTCCCCGACCCATACCATGGCCCACCGGCTTCGCCAACCCCCGGGGCAACCGGGTCAGGCAGGGGAATCGGGTGAAAGAATCAAGGGGGGGGCGACGACGCTTGGGGGCCGTCGTTGCCCCGGTCCGCCGTCGGATTGGCGACTCCGCGGATACGAGGCTCCCCTCTTGCGTTGGACATAAAGCTTTCGGCGGCTGGCGGTACCGCGGTCGTTCTTGAAAGCGCAATTCGCGTTAGGCGGCACTCCAGGATTATGCGGGCAACAACCGTGCTCCACGTCTACGCAACGGGGTGATATTGTAGCCATCGATGCAAAAGTAGTTCCTCACAAAGACACGAAGAACTCAAAGCAGTCACAAAGAAGGCGTTTCTTTGTGAGGAATTTTTTCTTTTTTCCCCGTGAAAGCGAAGTTGTGCAGCAATCGACTGCGTACCTCCTTTACGCGAACTGAGCCGAAGAAATTGGGGGGGCGCGACGGCGGCCACGTCCCGCATCCCTCACCTGCCGGGTGAGGGATGCGGGTCAGTAAGTGATCGAAAGGCAGATATAGATATTGACCGTCCGCCCCCTTGTTAACGGAGGGTGTTCGGTTGATACCCATTGCCCTTGACCCGATTGCCGCCCCGGGTCAAGGGACTGGCGTGGCGGCGCCGCGGACGTTAAAAGGGACGGCATGAGCGATCTTGCCCGAGATGTCGAAGCCCTGGCCGGCACGCCGGTCCTGTGCGTTGGCGACCTGATGCTGGACCGGTTCGTCTACGGATCGGTCGAGCGCATTTCCCCCGAAGCGCCGATTCCGGTGCTGCGAATCGAGCGGCGCGCCAGCATGCTGGGCGGGGCCGGGAATGTCGCGGCCAATCTCGATGCGCTGGGCTGCCAGCCGCGCTTCCTCTCGGTGGTGGGGGATGACGAGGCCGGCTCGGCGATCCTGCACCGGCTGGCCGAAGGCCGGCTCGGCGAAGCCTGCCACATCGTTACCGAACCCGGACGCCGGACCACCGAGAAGACGCGCTACTTCGCCCACAATCAGCAATTGCTGCGAACCGACCACGAGACGGTGTCGCCCATTACCGCGGCCTCGCGCGACAGCCTGCTGGCGGCGGCGCGGACGCTGATCAAAGACGTCCAGGCGGTTATCCTTTCGGACTACGGCAAGGGCGTGCTGACCGCCGACCTGTGCCAGGCCCTGATCGCCATGGCCCGGGAGGTGGGGCGGCCGGTGATCGTGGATCCCAAGGGCAGCGATTACGAACGCTATCGCGGTGCCGGTGTGGTGACGCCGAACCGGCGCGAACTCGGTCAGGCCAGCGGCCTGCCGGTGGGCAGCGACGAAGAGATCGTCAGGGCGGCGCGGCTGCTGATGGAGCGGCACGGGCTGGGCGCGGTGGTGGCCACCCGGAGCGAGCAGGGGATGACCGTGGTCACGGGCGCCAACGGCAACGGCGACGAAACCCGGCTGCCGGCCGAAGCCCGGGAGGTGTTCGACGTTTCCGGGGCCGGCGATACCGTGGTGGCGACGCTGGGCGCGGCGTTGGGGGCCGGGGTGCCGGTGGTCGATGCCGCGCGGCTGGCCAATCTGGCGGCCGGGGTGGTGGTGGGCAAGGTCGGGACCGCGGTGGTGCGGGTGCCGGAGCTGCTGGCCGCGCTTCACCACCAGGAATGGGCCGAGGGCGAGGCCAAGGTGGTGTCGCTGGACACCGCCGGCGAGCGGGTTGAACGCTGGCGTCGCCAGGGCTATCGGGTCGGCTTCACCAACGGCTGCTTTGACCTGATCCATCCTGGCCATGTCTCGTTGTTGCAGCAGGCGCGCGCCGCCTGCGACCGGCTGGTGGTCGGGTTGAACAGCGACGGCTCGGTGCACCGGCTCAAGGGCGAGACCCGGCCGGTGCAGACCGAGGTGGCGCGGGCCACGGTGCTGGCCTCTCTGCGGCCGGTGGATCTGGTGGTGGTGTTCGCCGAGGATACCCCGCTCGCGGTGATCCAGGCGTTGCGCCCGGACGTGCTGGTCAAGGGCGCCGATTACCGGATCGAGCAGGTGGTGGGTGCGGAGCTGGTCCAGTCCTATGGCGGCCGGGTGGTGCTGGCCGATCTGTCGGAGGGTCACAGCACCACCGCGACCATTGCCCGGATGATGCGTTAGGGCCTCGGCATGGCTCCGCCCGCGGTTTCCCCGGTTCTCGACCCGGACCTCCGGCAGCGTCAGGCGTCGGATCCCGCCGCCTCGGTGTGGGTGGCGGCCTCGGCCGGCTCGGGCAAGACCAAGGTGCTGACCGACCGGGTGCTGCGCCAGTTGCTGGCCGGCACTCCGCCCGCCCGCATCCTGTGCCTGACCTTCACCAAGGCCGCGGCGGCCGAGATGTCGATCCGGATCAACCGCATCCTGGGCCTGTGGGCGACCATCGGCGACGCCGAACTGGAAGACCGGCTGGCCCGGCTCACCGGCGAGCGGCCGTCGGCGGCGACCGCACGGGCGGCGCGGCGGCTCTTTGCCCGGGTGATCGACTGCCCGGGCGGCATGAAGCTTCAGACCATCCACGCCTTCTGCCAGTCGCTGCTGCGCCGGTTTCCCCTGGAGGCCGGCCTTGCCCCCCATTTCGAGGTGATGGACGAGGCCACCGCCGCCGAAGTGCTGGCCCAGGCCCGGCGGGCGGTGCTGATCGCGGCACGCGACGCGCCGGAGGCGCCGCTGGGGCGGGCGCTGGCCCGTCTGACCACAGATCTCCACGAGGACGGGCTGGGCGCGCTGATGGCCGAAGTGGCCGGCGAGCGCGGCCGGCTGCGGCGCATCTTCGACGACCATGGCGGGCTGGACGACACCGTGGCCGGGGTCTGCCGCACCCTGGGGGTGGAACCGGGTAGCGACGAGGGGACGGTCACCGCCGCCGCCTCGGCCGACCGGGCGCTGGACGGCGACGGGCTGAGGCGGGCCTGCCGGGCACTGGCCGGGGGGTCGGTTCCCGACCAGGAACGGGGGCAGGCCATCGCGGCCTGGCTGGCCTCGGAGTCCGACGGGCGGGTGGCCGGTTTCTTCGACTACCAGCTCCAGTTCCTGACCCGCGAGGGCACACCGCGCAAGACCCTGATCACCAAGAAGGCCGCGGCCACCGCGGCCGGGGTGGCCGAGGTGCTGGGCCGGGAGGCCGAACGGCTGGTGGCGGTGATGGCGCGGCGCCAGGCCGCCGGGGTCGCCACCACCACCGCGGCGTTGCTGGCCTTTGGCGAGGCGCTGCTTGCGGCCTATGCCCGGCTGAAGGCGGCGCGGGCGTTGCTGGACTATGACGACCTGATTCTGGCCGCCCGCGACCTGCTGGCCCGGCCCGGGGTGGCGCCGTGGGTGCTGTTCAAGCTCGACGGCGNNGCCTCGACCACATCCTGATCGACGAAGCCCAGGACACCAACCCCGACCAGTGGATGGTGGTGGCGCAACTGGCAGAGGAGTTTTTCGGCGGGCTCGGCGCCCGTTCCGGTCCCGGGGCGCCGATACGGACGGTGTTCGCGGTGGGCGACGAGAAGCAGTCGATTTTCAGCTTTCAGCGTGCCGATCCCCGGGATTTCGCCCGGCTCAGGCGCCACTTCCGGCAACGGGTCGAGGACGCGGAGCAGGTCTGGCGGGAAATCCGTCTCGACATTTCATTCCGCTCCACGGCGGCGGTGTTGCGGGCCGTGGACCGGGTGTTCATGACCCCGGAGGCGTGCGACGGCGTGGCGCTGGCGGCGCCGGGGGAGGCGTTGACGGTGATCCGCCATTATTCATTCCGCCGCGGCCATGGCGGGCGGGTGGA
>PLTC01000084.1 GCA_003165295.1 Rhodospirillales bacterium
CGATCGAGCAGATGATGATGCAGTTATCGGCGCTGTCACGCACCACCTCCATCTCGTATTCTTTCCAGCCCAGCACCGACTCCTCGACCAGCACCTCGGCCACCGGCGACGCCCGCAGGCCGCTGCGGACGATCTCTTCGAACTGGTCGCGATTATAGGCGATGCCGCCGCCGGTGCCGCCCAGGGTGAAACTGGGGCGGATGATCGCCGGCAGGCCGATTTCGGGCAGGACCGAAAGGGCCTCGCGCTCGGATCGGACCACCCGGCTGCGCGGACTTTCCAGGCCGATCCGGGTCATGGCGTCGCGGAACAGCAACCGGTCTTCGGCCTTGGCGATGACATCGCGTCTCGCCCCGATCAGTTCGATCCCGAGGCGGGCCAGGGTGCCGTTATCGGCCAGCGCCATGGCGGTGTTGAGCGCGGTCTGGCCGCCCATGGTCGGCAACAGCGCGTCGGGACGTTCCTTTTCCAGGACCAGCGTCACCATTTCGGGCGTGATCGGCTCGATATAGGTGGCATCGGCCAGGCTGGGATCGGTCATGATCGTCGCCGGATTCGAATTCACCAGCACAACCTCAAACCCTTCGGCCTTCAGCGCCTTGCATGCCTGTGTGCCCGAGTAGTCAAACTCCGCCGACTGGCCAATCACAATNNCGCAAGCCTGGCCGATGACGATCGGTCCGGCGCCGATGATGGCGATGGTTTTGAGATCGGTGCGTTTGGGCATGATGGCATGATTCTCTGGGGACGAGGCACGACAAACCCCCTCTTCCGTTGCCGGAAGAGGGGGCGATTCCGTCCGGTCGCTGTCTTATAACGGCCCCTGGCCGTTTCGCCTAGCCCTGCCGTGCCACAGTCCTGCCGTGTCGCCGGGTGCCCGGCCCTTCAAGGTCTGCGCGTCACTTGGGAGTCGTCACCCACTTGCCGAACAAACCGCCGCCGGCGGCGAAGAAGTCGCTTCCGGCCCCGCCCGAGCCGACGATGTCGGCGACCAGCAGGCCCGCGAGAATGCCGACCCCGACCCCGAACAGCTGTTCGTCGTTCAGGCCGCTGGCTTCCTTGGCATCGGCGAACAGGCCGCCGAGAAACTGGCGCGCCGTATTGAGCGCACCGCGCGCCTGGGTACGGACATCGTCAACATTCGCCTGGGGCTGTTGGGCGTCGGCCCCCGACTGGGCCAGGGCGGTCTGTGCCGTGACCACCGGCATGCCAAGAAGCAGGACGAAAACCAAGGCCAGGATGCGCATTGTGGAATCTCCCATGGGAAACAGTGATACCGCTTTCTTAACACAGCATCCGGGGCGATTGCCAGCGCCGGCCGGAAGCCGGTCAGGGCAACCGGGGGCAGGGGACGATGGCGCCGCCCGGTGTTGCCGCCCGGGCACCCTCCTGGAGCGGTTTTTCCACGAGGGGCCACCGGTTGGCATCGCCGTTTGGCCACGCTAAGGTCCCGGCCGGCGAAAGGGAGGATCGGTTGCCGGTACACGAACCGTTCCGGGAGGTGAGATGAATTTGGAAACGAGCCTTTCGGCCCAGGCCAGCGTGCGGCGGGGCGTTGCCGGGTTGCTGGATCCCACGTCCCGACGGTTCGGGTCGCGCCTTACCCGCGCCATCAACATTGCCTTCATCGCCGTGGGTCTGCTCGGGGTGATTCTGGCGTCCGATACCGGCGTGGTGCCGGGGCAGAGTTTGCTGGTGGCGGTGCCGCTGGCGGCATTCGTGGTCGAATATCTGGTCCGGCTGTGGGTGATCCCGGACATGTGGATCGGCCGGGGCGAATCGGCGTCCCGGGTGCGCTGGACCTGGGTTACGTCGGGCCGCGGGCTGGTGGACCTGATGGGCGCAATACTGATGCCGGCGGCCTGGGCGGCCGGTGTTCCCACCGCCGAGGCCGAGATGTTCGGGGTGCTGTGGGTGTTCAAGCTGGCCCGCTACTCTCAGGGTCTGGCGGTGCTGTGGCGGGTGATCCGGCTCGAGGCCGAACCGTTGGTGGGCGTCCTGTTCGCCTTTCTGGTGGTGCTGCTGTGTGCCGCGGTGCTCGCCCACCTGCTGGAGGGTGCGGCCCAACCCGCGGCCTTCGGCACGGTGCCCGAGGCGCTGTGGTGGACCATCGTCACCCTGACCACCACGGGCTACGGCGACGCGACGCCGGTCACCTTGCCCGGGCGGATGCTGGCGGGACTGGTGATGATGTGCGGCATCATCGTGTTCGCGCTCTGGGCCGGTATTCTGGCCACCGGTTTTTCGCAGGAGATGCGCAGGCGCGCCTTCCTCAAGACCTGGGATCTGGTGGCGCGGGTGCCGTTGTTTCAGAATGTCGGGGTCACCGTGATTGCCGATGTCGCCCAGCGCCTGCGGGTGCGCGAGGTTGGTGCCGGCAGTGTCGTGGTGCGGCGGGGGGAGGTCGGAGATTGCATGTATTTTATCGTCAACGGCGACGTCGAGGTCCAGGCGACTCCCGCCACCAGCTTCCACCTCAAGGATGGCGACTTTTTTGGCGAACTGGCCCTGATCACCGGCGCGCCGCGCAGCGCCACGGTGGTTGCGACCACGGCAAGCCAGTTGCTGATGCTCGATATTGCCGACTTCCGCGATCTTGCCGCCCGCTACCCCGACCTGACCGCGGCCATCCACCGGGAGGCCGAACGGCGGATGAGTCGTGGACCCGACAAGGACTGAGGCCGGTGGCGAGCCCGATCGCCGCTTCCGGGCGTGCTAACGCTGTTCATTGGTGATACCTTGGCGGTCCCGTCTCGGAACCGCCGTCGAAGCGGCGGTTGTTGACGGTGGGTCTGTGGAATCGTGGCCTTTCTGGAATCGTGCTCCTTCTGGAACCGTGGCCCTCGTGGAAAAGGCGCAATCCGCCCATGACCGATAACGACGATTTGCTCTTCGAAGACGAGGCCCCTGAGGCGCCCCGGCCCAGCATCGCGCCTGCCGGCTGGAAAATGCTGGTGGTGGATGACGAGCCCGAGGTCCATTCGATTACGCGGTTGGTGTTGGCCGACTTCGCGTTTAAGGGGCGGACGACCCAGTTTTTCAGCGCCTACTCGGCGGCCGACGCCATCGCGATTCTCGAGCGGGAGCGGGACATCGCGGTGATCCTGCTCGATGTGGTGATGGAGACCGACGATGCCGGGTTGAAGCTGGTCCATCACATTCGCGAAGTCATGGGCAATCGCCACGTTCGCATTATCCTGCGGACCGGCCAGCCGGGACAGGCACCCGAGCGCAGCGTGATCCTCGAATACGACATCAATGACTATAAGGCCAAGACCCAACTGACGGCCCAGCAGCTGTTTACCTGTACCGTGGCGGCCTTGCGCTCTTACGAGGATCTGATCACCATCGACGCCAATCGGCGGGGTCTGGAAAAGATTATCGAAGCGTCAAGCTCGCTTTCCAAGACAAGGTCGATGAAGCTGTTCGCGGCTGGGGTGCTGACCCAGCTCAGCGTCATCGTCGGCGCCGGCCCCGACGCCATCCTGTGCGTCAAGCGCGGCGATGTCCGTCGCCGCGACCGCAACGGCCTTTATGTGCTGGCCGGCTCCGGCCGCTTCGAGTCCCTGATCAACGAGCCGCTGGCGGCGGTGGTCGAAGCCGGGGTGGTCACCACGGTCAGCGACTGCCTGAACCAGCGCCGGAATGTCTTTGGCGAAGACCACTGTGCCCTGTACATCCAGACCCTGACGGACCGCGAGAATGTGGTCTACATGAGTTCGAACCGGCCGCTGAACCAGCTTGACCAGCGGCTGATCGCGCTGTTTTGCGATAAAATCGCAATTGGGTTCGAGAACATCTATCTTTACGAGCAGTTGCTCAAGGCCCAGGAGGCGACCGTCGCCACCCTGGCCGACATTGCCGAAACCGCCCAGGTGGATATCGATATTGCCACCGCCGCGTCCCTGGAGACCCGGTCCGAAAGTCTGCGCATTGCCGGGCTGGCCGAACGCATCGCCCGCACCCTGCATGCCGGCCGTCAATTCCGCGACATCATCGACCAGTCGTTCCTGGAACTGATCGGTCTGGCCTCCATGCTCCATGATGTCGGCAACATCACGGTGTCCGACCACATTCTGCGCAAGCCCGGCCCGCTGACCGGTGACGAGCGCCGGATCATGCAGCGGCATACGGTGCGCGGCCACGCCCTG
Source organism: Rhodospirillales bacterium (assembly GCA_003165295.1). GTDB lineage: Bacteria > Pseudomonadota > Alphaproteobacteria > Azospirillales > Azospirillaceae > BOG-933. The sequence goes on from PLTC01000084.1 coordinate 4,152, forward strand.
CTGGTGCGCGCCTGCGGTATGGTCCAGGGCCTCACCTATCTGGAACTGGGCGCCGAGATCGCACTCGCCCATCACGAGAATTTCGACGGTTCTGGCTACCCCCACGGTCTGGCCGGCAAGGCGATCCCGCTGGCCGCCCGCATTGCCGCCGTTGCCGACAGCTTTGACGCGCTGGTGTCGGAACGGCCCTACCGTCCGGCCATTGCCCGGGATCAGGCCGTCACCATGATCGAGGCGATGGCCGGCAGCCGCTTTGATCCGGTGGTGGTCGCGGCCTTTCTCGAAGTGCAGGCCGCCGGTTCGGGTGCGTGACGGCGCCGCCTGTGTTACGCCGGGCACCGCCCCGCACCCGTGAAGGAGATTCGCCTGCCCGACCTGAACGTCACGGGTTCAAAGGGCCGACCGGCCCTTTGCGGGTGTGGGCAGAGCCCACTTGGGGCCAAGCCACCCCTTGACGCCTACCGGTCCGAGACGGTCACGGCCACGCGGTCGATCTGTTTGGCCAGTTCCAGATCGCGGCCGGTGACGCCCTCGGCGTCATGGGTGGTCAGGGTTATTTCGACGCGGTTGTAAACGTTGAACCATTCCGGGTGATGGCTAAGTTTCTCGGCGATCAGAGCGACCCGCGTCATGAATCCCCAGGCGGCATTGAAATCGGCGAAGTGATAACTCTTGCGGATGGCGTCGCGATCGGGAACTTCCGTCCACCCATGCAACTCCCGCAAGGCCGCCTGTCGTTTGGCTCCGACCAGTTTCTCCACCATCTCCCGCTCCTTTTGTCTCGGGCGCGCCGTTGCCCGTGGAACCCGTCTCCGGTGCGATTCCGGTACAGTCCTGAAACGACTCCGCCCCCTGATCGTCCCGCCTCTGATCTCTTGCGGGGTCGGCCGGTCCGCTTGTTATCATGGCCCATGTGGCGTCTGGGGACGCCAGGATCAAGCAGATAAGGAGGGCGGGACGCATGGCGCAAAAGGGTGACGACGGGTGTCGGCGCTTTACCACCGCACCCACCGGGGCCGAACTGGAGGCGCTGGCCGATCAGGTGCTGGCCACCTTGCCGGCGGTATTCCTGGCCCGGATGGGCACCGTGGCGGTCCATGTGGTGGACTTTCCCGATGAGGAAACCGAAGAGGAAATGGACCTGGAGAGCCCGTTTGATCTGCTGGGCCTCTATCGGGGTGTCGACCTGCTCCACCAGAGCGTTTATGACGTCCGAACCAGCCTTGACACGATCTTTCTTTACCGCCGGCCGCTGCTCGACTACTGGTGCGATACGGGCGAGGACCTGGCCGGGATCGTCCGTCATGTGCTGATTCACGAGATCGGTCATCATTTCGGCTTCTCCGACGATGACATGGAGCGGATCGAGGCCGGGCCGCCGCCCGAGTCCGACTGAGCCCACCGGACGGGGCCCATCGGAGCGCCGTCCGGTGGTGGTTGCGGGCGGCGGCAGGGCCTGCTACACGGCACCACACGCCGGACGGTCCTCGTCAGGCGGCGCGGAGCACCATCAACAACGCGCGGTGCGGAGCACCATCAACAACGCGCGGTGCGGAGCACCATCAACAACGCAATGAAGAACACCATGAAAAGGACCGGGCGGTGATACGACCCCTTTACGACTGGACCATGCGTCAGGCCGGGCGCCGGAATGCGGTGTGGGCGCTGGCCGGCGTTTCCTTTATCGAAAGCTCGTTGTTTCCGATTCCGCCCGACGTTCTGCTGATTCCCATGGTTCTGGCCAACCGCCATCGCGCCTGGACGCTGGCAGCGGTCTGCACCCTGGCTTCGGTGATCGGCGGCTGGCTCGGTTACGCCATCGGCTATTATCTGTTCGAGACCCTGGGCCGGCAGATACTGACCTTCTATCACGCCATGGATCACTACGAGTCCCTGCGTGCCGGGTTCGACCAGTGGGGCATGTGGATCATCATCATCAAGGGGGCGACGCCGATTCCCTTCAAACTGGTGACCATCGCCTCCGGTGCCTTCAAGTTCAGCCTGCTGTGGTTTACCGTGGCCGCGGTGATCTCCCGTTCGATGCGTTTCTTTCTGGTGGCAGGTCTGCTCTGGACGTTCGGGGAGCCGATCCGCGCCTTCATCGAACGCCGGCTGACCCTTCTGACCAGTCTTTTCGTGATCCTGCTGGTCGGCGGTATCGTGGCGGTCAAGGTTCTGCTATAGCCGGAGCCACGGCAGGCGACGGCATCCGAACGGGATCGGGGGACTGACCCATGGGTTTCTGGTTCGAACGCGCTCTCAGCGGCTGGCGGGCGCCGGCGGCGCTGGCGCTGGCGGCCATCGGCGCCCTGAACGGGGCGTTGTTCATGCAGTATGTGATCGGCGTCCAGCCCTGCATCCTGTGCCTTTATCAACGCTGGCCGTATGTCATCGTCGCGGCGCTGGCACTGCTGGCCCTGGCCTTTGGCCGCATCCGGCCGTTGCGTGTGGCGCTGCTGGCGCTGATCGGCCTCACTCTGCTGGCCGGTACCGGTATTGGGGTGTTTCAGGTGGGGGTCGAGCATCACTGGTGGGAAGGAACCTCGGGGTGCAGCGTACCGCCGTTGGAGGGCACCCTCGAGGAATTGCGCGCCAGCCTGATGGCGGCGCCGCTGGCGCGGTGCGACGAGGTTTCGTGGTCCCTGTTCGGGATTTCCCTTGCCGGCTATAATGTGGTTCTTACCTTGGTCCTGGCGGTGTTTGCCCTGCTGGCGGCGCGCCGGGCCGTGCTCAAGCCCGGAGGTCGAATCGATGCCGTCTGACGCCCCGCCTGCGGACCCCGCCGCGCCGATTCTCCACACCGTTCAGGGGGCACTGCCCGGCAATCTCAACCGGCAGGCACTGCTGGACCGCATGATCCGCGTCGACCACGCGGGCGAGTTCGGTGCCCGCCGCATTTACCAGGGCCAGCTGGCGGTGTTACGCAACCACCGCAATACGCCGGTGATCCAGCGGATGCTGGAGCAGGAGGTTCGTCACGTCGAAATGTTCGAACAGATGATCGTCGACCGTCGGGTCCGACCGACGCTGCTTCAACCCCTGTGGCATGTGGCCGGCTTCGCTCTCGGCGCCGCCAGTGCCCTGCTCGGCGCGCGGGCGGCCATGGCCTGCACGGTGGCGGTCGAGACGGTCATCGACGAGCACTACGCCGGTCAGGCGGCGCAACTCGGGGAGGATGAGGCGCCGCTCAAGGCGACCATCGAGGCGTTCCGGGCCGACGAGATCGAACACCGGGAGATCGGGCTGGCCCACGAAGCCGAGCAGACCCCGGGCTATCCGCTGCTCTCGGGGGCGATCAAGGCCGGGACCCGGGCCGCGATCTGGTTGTCGGAGCGCCTTTGATCGGGCCCGGGGGGCGTAATTTTGTGGGCTCTGCCCACGCCCGCAAAGGGCCGGCGGCCCTTTGAACCCATGAGGTCATGAGGTCAAGGAGGCGCGCCTCCTTGCGGGTGCAGGGCAGAGCCCTGCAAAATCAGGACAAGTGCACTCTCCCGGCGCATATGGGGCGTCGCCCCCGGACTCCGGTACTCTCGATGGGCAAGGAAAACATGGCGGACTCGAAGGCTCCAGGGCTGTCGGCTGCCGATCGGGCCGGGCTCTACAAGACGATTTTTAACCGTCGCGATGTCCGGGGGCAGTTCCTGCCGGATCCGGTCCCTGAGGCCATGCTCGGCCGGCTGCTGACCGCGGCGCACTTCGCCCCGTCGGTGGGCTTCATGCAGCCCTGGAGCTTCGTCGTGGTCACCGACCCGGCGGTCAAGGCCCGGGTGCATGCGGATTTCGAAGAGGCCAACGAGGAGGCGGCGCAGCGTTTCGAAGGCGCCCGGCGCGAGGCTTACCGCCGGCTCCGGCTCCAGGGCATTCGCGAGGCGCCGGTCAATCTGTGCATCACCTGCGACCGCGACCGTGCCGGGCCGGTGGTGCTGGGTCGGACCCATATTCCGACCATGGACCTCTACAGCACGGTGTGCGCCGTGCAGAATCTGTGGTTGGCCGCCCGGGCGGAAGGCCTGGGGGTGGGCTGGGTCAGCATTCTTCACCCGCGCCGGCTTCAGGATATTCTCGGCATTCCCAGGCGGGTGGTGCCGGTGGCCTATCTTTGCCTGGGCTTCGTCAGTCGGTTTTTGCCCCGCCCGGAATTGGAATCGGCGGGCTGGCGCGCCCGCCTGCCGCTCGACCAGTTGATCCATTTCGACGGCTGGGGCGGTGACGGTGGCAAGGGACCGCAGGCCACGCTGCTGCTGGACGAGGTGCGGCGGGCGATGGCCGAGGTTGAGGCCGCGGCCGCCGGCCCGCAGGCTCCCGGGACAACGGAACCGGTATCGGGGAACACACGGGAACAGGTGACCCGGTAAAAGCCGCTTGCCGGCAGAATCTGCCGGATACTCTCCGGTCGCGGACCGCCGGCTGCCCGGCCTGGTCCGCCCGGTCCGTCATGTCGCGGAGGCTGTTGAGGGTTGGTCGTCTCGGGGGTATGATCACCAGGGACGCGAAAGAAAGCGCCGCCCCCGGCCCAGGCTCTGCCGGGACGGGAAAGGCGGCGGGCAGGTCGGCCTGTCGGCCCGAGTGGCGCGATTCTTGCTTTGAGTTTGGTTCAGCGTAACGTGACCTCGGGATCGACGGGGCGATGCAAGGCTCCGGCGGGTGCGGAGCCGGTCAGGGACGGGCGGAAACCATGGACCTTAATACCTTAGGGGTGTTCAAGCTCCTGAACAAGAAGATGGACTGGCTGAACCAGCGTCACGAGGTGCTGGCCCAGAACGTCGCCAACGTCGATACCCCCAATTACAAGTCCAGCGACCTCACGCCCTTTACCTTCAAGAGTGCGCTGGGCGAGGCCCACCGGCTGGCGCCGGTGCTGACCAATCCGGGCCATCAATTGCCGCCCGGATACACCGATGAGGTGGGCGAGGCGAAAAAGGACAAGACGCCTTACGAGACCAAGCCCGACGGCAACTCGGTGGTGGTCGAGGACCAGATGCTGAAAATGTCCCAGTCCGGTCAGGACTATACCATGATCACCAACCTTTACAAAAAGAACCTCAGCCTGCTGAAGCTGGCAATCCGCAGCGGCGGTTCGTGATCGGGCGGACCCGCGGGAACGGAGGGAGGCGTACCATGGACATTACCAAAGCGATGGCGGTTTCCGCCGCCGGCATGAAGGCACAGGGAACCCGGATCAAGGTTATTGCCGAGAATTTGGCCAACGCCGATTCGACGGCGGTAACACCGGGGGATCTGCCCTACCGGCGTCAGGTCGTGACCTTCAAGAACGCGCTGGACCGTCATCTTGGCGTGGACACGGTTCGGGTCGCGGCCATCGGCGTCGACCGCAGCGACTTTCAGCGCCGGTACGAACCGGGCAATCCGGTGGCCGATGGCGATGGCTACGTGCTGACGCCCAACGTCAACGCGATCGTCGAAAACATGGACCTTCAGGAGGCCCAACGGTCCTACGATGCCAATCTTAATCTGATCGACACTGCCAAGACGATGCTGTCCCACACCATCGGCCTGCTCCAGTAATCGTTGCACCGTTTGCGCGGCCGGGTCCTGCCGCGCCGGAGACACCGTCATGGTCGCCAATGTCAGTGCTGCCCTTAACGCCTATGCCAGCGCCGCCGCCCGCGCGGTTCAGCCCGGGCCGCCGGCCCTTGAAGACAGCGAGGGTGGCGGGTCGTTCGGGGCCATCCTCGAACAGACGGCCAGGGGGGCCGTCGACACCTTGCGCAGCGGCGAGCAGATGTCGGCCAAGGCGGCCTTGGGCAAGGCCGACCTGACCGATGTGGTCTCGGCGGTGACCAACGCCGAGATGACCTTGCAAACCGTGACCGCGGTACGGGATAAAGTGGTGACGGCCTATCAGCAGATTCTGCAAATGCCGATCTGAGCCCTTGTCGCCAAGGCCGGGACCAGAGCGGCGAGGTGCCGTTGCGGACACGAATGCCATGACCGAAACCGATGCCATTGAGGTCTGCCGGGAAGCGATTCTCGCCATGATCTTCATCTCCGGGCCGATCCTGACCATCATGCTGGTGGTCGGTATCGTGATTTCGCTGTTCCAGGCGCTGACCCAGATTCAGGAACAGACCCTGACCTTCGTCCCCAAGATGCTGCTGGGATTCGCCGCGACCATCTTTCTCGCGCCGTTCATGGTCTCGCATCTGGTGACGTTTACCCAGCACATCGCCGACCGCATCGTCGCCATCGGCGCGCCATAGCCTGTGGCCACCCTTCAGACCCTCATCGCCGGCCATCTGTTCGCCTGGCTGCTGGTGTTTACCCGGGTCGGCTCGGCGTTCATGGTGATGCCGCTGTTCGGGGACCAGTTCGTGCCGGTTCGGGTGCGGCTGCTGCTGGCGCTGGTGATCAGCGTCATCGTGACCCCGGCCCTCGAAGACCGGTTGCCGCCCGAACCGGTGTCGCTGATGGCGCTGTTCCTGTTGCTCGGCAGCGAAGTCATGATCGGCGTCTTCATCGGTTCGCTGCCGCGCCTGATGTTCAGTGCCCTGGAAGTGGCGGGCATGATCATCGCGATGCAGACCGGGCTCTCCAACGCCTTCGTGTTCAACCCGGCGCTGGCCTCCCAGGGGTCGCTGCCGGGTTCGATGCTGTCCTGGCTGGCGCTGCTGCTGATCCTCATCACCAACATGCACCATATGCTGATCATGGCGGTGATCAACAGCTACGAGCTGTTTCAGCCCGGAACCGCACCGCCGGTCGATGACTTCGGGCGGATGGTGGTTCATATGGTGTCGGAAAGCTTCGCCATCGGCGTCGAGATGTCGGCGCCTTTCATCGCCACCGGCCTGGTCTTCGCGCTGGCCTTGGGAGTGATGTCCCGGCTGGCGCCGCAGATGCAGGTCTTTACGGTGTTCATGGCTGCCCAGATCGGTTACGGTCTGATCCTGTTTTCGCTGACCTTGGGCGCGATGATGATCTTTTGGCTGCGCCATTTTGAATCCAACCTCGTGGATTTCGTGAATCCGGGTTGAGCGGCCGGACTCGGGCAGGAGAACGGCATGTCGGAAGAAGATGAATCCTCTAAAACCGAAGAGGCAAGCGGCCGAAAGCTCGACAAGGCCCACGAGCAGGGACAATTCGCCAATAGCCGCGAGGTCAATCACCTGTTGGCCATGATCGGTATTCTGATCATCGTCGGTTGGTTGGCTTCTCCCATTGTCTCAAGAATCAAGAACGAGATGATCCACTTCCTGTCCGAGGGCTACCAGATTCCCACCGACCAGGAGGGACTGAGAATCGTCCTGGCTGAGGTGATGATGGACGTGGTCTATTATGCCGCGTTGCCCTTACTGCTGCTAATGATCATGGGCATCCTGGCCACGGTCTTACAAATTGGATTTCGTTTTAGCTGGGCTTTGCTTAAGATCGACTTAAATAAATTGAATCCGCTCACCGGCCTGAAGCGGATGTTTAAGCTCGACAAACAAGCGATCGAGATGGGCAAAAATCTTGGCAAACTGATCGCGATCGGTATGGTAGTTTATTTTATCCTGAAGCCGATGGTCGTAGGATTTGAGCACTTTATCGGGATGGACTTTGCCGATGTCCTGACCGAGGTTCACGATGTCGCATTTCGTATGATGGCCGCGATTATCATCGTGGTGCTGGTGATTACGGTGGCTGATGTCGCTTACACTTACTTTACGTTTTACAAGCAACAGCGGATGACCAAGAAGGAGGTCAAGGACGAATACAAGCAGACCGAGGGCGATCCCCTGGTCAAGGGTAAAATTCGCAGTATGCGGGTGCAGCGTGCCCGCCAGCGCATGATGGCCGCGGTGCCCAAGGCCGACGTGGTCGTGACCAACCCGACTCATTTCGCGGTGGCCATGAAGTACGAGCCCGGCTCCAACCGGGCGCCGGTGGTCCTGGCCAAGGGCGCGGACTTCATCGCTGCAAATATCCGCAAACTTGCCGAAGAACACAAGATTCCCATCGTGCAGAACCCGCCCCTGGCCCGCGCCCTGTACGATACCGTCGAGATCGACCAGGAAGTTCCCGCCGAATATTATCGGGCGGTGGCCGAGGTCATTACCTTTGTGTTCAAACTGAAGGGCCGGTCGCTCCGGGGTTGAGCCGGACGGCGCCGGTCCCGTATGGTTCAAGCGCGGCCCTGGTACCAGTCCCGCGACGAATTGACCAACCGCACCACCGACAGCATGACCGGCACTTCGATCAGGACGCCGACGACGGTGGCCAGCGCGGCTCCCGATTGAAGCCCGAACAGGCTGATGGCGGTGGCCACCGCCAGTTCGAAGAAGTTGCTGGCCCCGATCAGGGCCGACGGTCCGGCGACGCAGTGGGCGACCCCCAGCCAACGGTTGATCAGATAGGCCAGCCCGGCGTTGAAGTAGACCTGGATGAGGATGGGGACGGCCAACAGCCCGATGACCAGCGGCTGCGCGACGATCTGCTCGCCCTGGAATCCGAACAGCAGAACCAGCGTGGCCAGCAGCGCGCCCAGCGACAGCGGTTGAATCGCCGACAGGACCCGGGCAAGTGCCGCATCGCCGTGCCGGCGCAAGAGAGTATACCGCCAGCCTTGGGCGACGATCACCGGGACCACGATATAAAGCCCCACCGACAGCACCAGGGTATCCCATGGTACGGTGATGGCCGACAGTCCCAGCAGCAGGCCGACGATGGGCGCGAAGGCGAACACCATGATGACGTCGTTCAGTGCCACCTGGCTCAGGGTAAAGTGCGGCTCACCGCGGCATAAATTCGACCACACGAAGACCATGGCGGTGCAGGGTGCCGCGGCCAGCAGGATCAACCCGGCGATGTAGCTGTCGATCTGGTCGGCGGGCAACCACGGGCGGAACAGGATGCCGATGAACAGCCAGCCCAAAGCCGCCATCGAAAACGGCTTGACCGCCCAGTTGATGAACAGGGTGGTGCCGATGCCGCGCCAGTGCCCGGCAACCGTGTGCAGGGCGCCGAAGTCGATTCTGATCAGCATGGGAATGATCATCAGCCAGACCAGCACCGCCACCGGCAGGTTGACGTGGCTGACCTCCGCCGCCGCAACCGCCGTAAATACGCCAGGGACGAGATGGCCAAGGGCAATTCCGGCCACGATGCACAGGGCAACCCACAGGGTCAGGTAACGCTCGAACTGCCCGATGGCGGGCGGTTCTTCAGGGGACGGGGTATCGGTCATGATTTCACCTCGACCTGAGCGGGCGCCACCGCCGGGCTGCCGTCTTCTTTGATGAAGGGCGTTAACTGTGGATGTTCCAGCAAGGACAGGACCGCCTCTGACGGACGGCATAATTTCACCCCCAGGCGGGTGATCACGATCGGCCGCTCGATCAGGATCGGGTGCTCCAGCATGGCGTCGATCAACTGGTCGTCGGTCAGCGTCGGGCTGTCCAGCCCCAGCGCCTCATAGGGCGTGCCCTTGCGACGCAGCAGCTCGCGCGGCCTCAGGCCCATGCGCCGGAGCAGCGTCAGCAGTTCCGGCCGGGACGGCGGAGTCCTGAGATATTCGATGACAGTCGGCTCTTCTCCCGCATTCCTGATCATCGCCAGTACGTTACGGGAGGTTCCGCACGCAGGGTTATGGTAGATGACGGTGGTCATGATTTTATAACTCCGGTATTCGGGGCGTCAGGGAAAGCCTAGGTTCGTCGGTTGGAATTGTGCCCGCGCACAACGCTTCGACCGGGATTTCCTTGATCTTGTTCAGCTTCCGGCGATCGGCGGCGATCACATCGTCCTCGCCGAGGATGCTTCGGATCAAGGTCAGCATCGCCGGAGCGTAAGGGTTTGGCGAGTGCCCGGCGAGACGATAGTAAACCCACCGTCCAGCCTTGCGCTGGACCAGCAGTCCGGCCTCGCGCAACAGTGACAGGTGCTTCGAGACGGTGGCGGGGGCAAGGTCAAGAACCGCGGTGATCTGGCACACGCACAATTCCTCAGGTTCCAGCAGTTTCAGGATACGGACACGGGTGGGGTCGCCGATGGCTTTTCCGACCCGTTCGAATTGATCAAGCATACCACGCTCCATATATTTCGTCATATGACGAAATAACGAAATTATGCAGAAAGGCTGCGAGGTCTCCGGCCGGAGCGGACCGGGACCGCCGCGTTCCCCCAGGGGACGGCATCCCCCCTTCGGCGCCGGCGGTTCAGCAGTTGCAATCGGGTGCCATCCGTTATATTTCAGCCAGCATAGCGGTGGCTGGTGAAGCCGCCGGTGAGTGGAACGGCCACGTTCCCGGGCCGTGATGACCTTATCAAGGAATTCAGGAGGATACTCCATGACCCGTCGCCTCTGTCCCCTGTCCTGGCGGGCGCCGCTGCTGGCGGCCATGCTGGTGGTTGCCGTCGGTCTGGTGCCGGCGCCGGCCGCGGCCCAGGACGTGCTGGTGTTCGCGGCCGCCAGCCTGAAGAATGCGCTGGATGATATCGGCGCGCTCTATCAGAAGGCCAGCGGCCACAAGGTGACGGCATCCTATGCCGCCTCGTCGGTGCTGGCAAAGCAGGTGGAGAACGGCGCGCCGGCCGACGTCTTTATTTCGGCGGATGTCGACTGGGTGGACTATCTGGACCAGCGCAAGCTGATCAAGCCCGAGACCCGGATCAATCTGCTGGGCAACCGGCTGGTGCTGGTCGCGCCCAAGGCCGAGGCGGCGCCGCTGGCCATCACCAACGGTTTCCCGTTGGCCCAACGGTTGGGGACCGGTCGGCTGGCGGTGGGCGATCCGGCCCACGTGCCGGCGGGCAAGTATGCCCGGGCGGCGCTGGAGCATCTGGGGGTGTGGTCCTCGGTGGCGGACAGGTTGGCGCCGGCAGCCTCGGTGCGCGAGGCGCTGGCCCTGGTGTCGCGTGGCGAGGCGCCGTTCGGCATCGTGTACCAGACCGATGCCGGGGTCGATCCGGGGGTGGCCATCGTCGGCACCTTTCCCGCCGACAGTTATCCGCCGGTGATCTATCCCGGGGCGATCGTGGCCGGCAGCGAGAACCCCAACGCCGTGACCTTCCTGGGCTTTCTCGGTGGGCCGAGCGCGAGGAGCGTGTTCGAGCATTACGGCTTCACGGTCCTGGCCACGCCGAAATAGCCGCGACGCCGGCCGGTGTTCGACTACACTCCCGACGAGGTCACGGCGATTCTGCTCAGCCTGCGGGTGGCGCTGTGGGGCATGGCGGGCAGCCTGCCGCTGGCGCTGCTGACCGCGTGGGTGCTGTCGCGCTGCCGGTTTCCCGGCAAGACCCTGGTGGATGGCGTGGTTTACCTGCCGCTGATCCTGCCGCCGGTGGTCACCGGCTACCTGTTGCTGCTGTTGCTTGGGCGGCACGGGCTGATCGGGGCCTGGCTCGACCATCGGTTCGGCATCGTGTTCGCCTTTCGCTGGACCGGGGCGGCGGTGGCGTCGGCGGTGATGGGGTTTCCGTTGTTGGTCCAGGCGATCCGGTTGTCCCTGGACGCGGTGGATCGGCGGCTCGAGGACGCCGCGCGGACGCTGGGGGCCAACGGTGCCTGGGTGTTCGTGACGGTGACGCTGCCGCTGGTGCTGCCGGGCATTCTCACCGGCTGCATCCTGGCCTACGCCAAGAGTCTGGGCGAGTTCGGCGCCACCATCACCTTCGTTTCGAACATTCCGGGCCAGACCCAGACCCTGCCGCTCGCCATCTATACCTTTACGCAGGTTCCGGGGGGCGAGACCGGGGCCATGCGCCTGACTCTCGTTTCGGTGGCGCTGGCGCTGGGCGCCATGGTGGCCTCGGGTCCGCTGTCCCGCCTGATCAGCCGCCGGGTTCAAGGCCGTGACGCTGGAAATTGACGTGGAAAAGGCCCTGGGCGACTTCCGGCTGCGGGCGCGGTTCAGCGCCGGGGCCGGCGTCACCGCCCTGTTTGGCCACTCGGGCGCCGGCAAGAGCACGCTGGTCAACCTGATCGCCGGGCTGGAGCGGCCGGATCGCGGGCGTATCGTGGCCGGCGGTGCCGTGCTGTTCGACGACCGGCGAGGGATCGACGTGGCCCCGGGCCGGCGCCGGATCGGTTACATCTTTCAGGAAGGCCGGCTGTTTCCCCATCTGACGGTGAGGCAAAACCTGCTCTACGGCCGCTGGTTCACCCGCCCGGCCGACCGTTATGTCACGCTGGCGCCGGTGGTGGACCTGCTGGGTCTTTCGTCGTTGCTGGATCGGCGGCCGGCGGCGCTGTCGGGGGGCGAAAAGCAACGGGTGGCGATTGGCCGGGCGCTGCTGACCAGCCCGCGCCTGCTGTTGATGGATGAACCGCTGGCGGCACTGGATCAGGCCCGCCGGGATGAGATTCTGCCCTATGTCGAGCGTTTGCGCGACGAGTTGCGCCTGCCCATCGTCTATGTCAGCCATGCCATCGAGGAAGTGACCCGTCTGGCCACAACCCTGGTGCTGATTGCCGGCGGGACCGTGGCGGCGGCCGGGCCGGTGGACGAGATCACCAGCCGGTTGGACCTGCAAAACCTGATCGGTCGCTACGAGGCCGGCACGGTGATTGACGGCACCGTCACCGCCGTCGATGCCGCCTGGCACCTGGCCGAGGTCGGGTTCGGCGGCGGTCGCCTGCTGGTCCCCAATCTGGCCCTGCCGGTGGGCGCGACGGTACGGGTGCGCATCCGTGCCCGCGACATCGCGCTGGCCCTGCGACCGCCTGAAGACGTGAGCATCCTCAACGTCCTGCCCGGCCGGGTGGTCGCGCTGGGGAATGCCGACGGTGGGCTGATCGAGGTTCAGGTCCAGGCCGGCACGGTTTTGCTGGTGGCCCGCATCACCCGCAAGGCGCTGGACGGGTTGGGGATCGTCCCGGGACAGGCCCTGTACCTGATGATCAAGAGCATTACCTTTGATCGCCACAGCCTGGGGCAGACAATGTCCGGATGACGCCTGCCGGGGGGGAGCGGCTGTCGCGCCTTTGTCACAGTCAATATCGGCTTTCTCGAATCGGCCCGGGCCGTGACCACGCCACAACAGTAGCCGGCACATCGGCAATGACCACAGCCACATGACCAGAGCCACAACTTGACAAGACCAACGACCGCGTCACATTATCCCGCGGCGTCCGGTGACAAGACGCCGGGTCAGGTCATGGTGTCTCTTCGCCCTCGGTAATCCAGATACGCCACCTACGGTATGCACACCGCTTTCTGCGCCACGGTCAGAAGCTCCGGGGCCGGAGAATCGTGATGGTTGTTGCGAGCCGGACTTTAGGTCGCAAGGTGTCACGAGTGCCCTCGATTTGTGCGGTGGCAGCCGGGGCTGGCCGGGGCAGGTCCGTGGGACATTCAGAAAAGCGGCGTGATCTGTCCTGGCCTTTCGATTGTTACGGCGGTCCGTCATGCCCGAGGGGGGGCGTTCATGATCCAGCGGAAAGCGGGAATGGTTAAAGTCGGGGTGCTGGCAGCGCCCCTGGCGACGTCAAGGCTGTTGCTGCCGGTTCTTCTCGTGCTGGTGGCTGCCGCGGTAACCCCGGTGTTTTCGGTTCAGGTGCCGCCGCTGGAAGATTACATCAATCATCTGGCGCGGATGTACGTTCTCACCAACCTCGACCGCGACCCGTTGGTAACCAAATTTTACGGCATCGATTGGGAGATCATTCCCAATCTGGTTATGGATTTACTGGTTCCGCTGTTCGCCCGCTGGATGAATATCTATCTGGCCGGTCAGATGTTCGTGATCCTGACCCTGGTCCTGCTGGTCAGCGGCAGCTTCGCGCTTCATTATGCGGTCCATCGCCGCTGGTCGGCATGGCCTTTGGTCTCGTTTATGTTCCTTTACAATAACATTTTGTTGTTCGGGTTCATGAACTATCTGTTCGGTCTGGGCGTGGCGTTGTGGGGACTGGCGGCCTGGATTGTCCTGCGGCCCCGGCGGGCGCTGGTGCGCGCCGCGGTTTCCACCGTTTTCGTGCTGGTGCTGTTCACCTGTCACCTGTTTGACGTGGGCGTCTACGGCATGGGCCTGATGTGCTACGAGGTCTGGGTGCTGCGCAGCAGGCGGCGGAGCGAGGGCCGGTTCAGGCGCGCCACTCTGATCGGGGACGGTCTGGCCTTCGCGCTGCCGTTTGTGCCGCTGATCCCGTTGATGGCGATCAGCCCGACCACCGGTTTGGCCACGGAGAATTACTGGGATTCCACCGGCAAGCTCGACGGCCTCTATTACATCTTTCAGAACTACTCCGACCTGTTCGACCTGACGCTGGCGGCCCTGGTGATCGGGGCCACGGTGTGGGCGGCCAGGGCGCGGATGATTGCTCTTAATCCGGTCGGCTGGTACCTGCTGGGCTTGGCGCTGGTGGTCTACATGGTCATGCCCCGGATGTTCTTCGGCTCCTGGGTTGCGGATCAGCGATTGCCGATTGCCATAGCCTTTCTAATGATCGGTTTCGTCACCTTCAAAGACGACAACCGTTGGGCGCGGTATTTCCTCTATACCTTCGTGCTCGGCGTGGCCTGTGCCCGGTTTGTCAGCGTCGTGCTGGTCTGGCAGCAAATCGACCATACCTACGCCGACTTCCGCCAGTCGGTGGCGATGATAGAGCCGGGCAGCACCATCCTGGTGGCCAATGCCGACGATCCCACCGGCACCGACGCCTTCAACATGCCGTTGTCCCATGCCGCGTGCATGGCCATGATCGAGCGTTCGAGCTTGGTGTCGACCGCGTTCAGTGTTGCGGGCAAGCAAATTCTTTCGGTCAAGCCGGAGTATCGCGAACGGGTCGATACCGAAGACGGCGATCCGCCCACGGTCAGCCAGTTGATCGCGGCTGCCAATCAGGACCGCAACGCGCCTCCCGAGTTCTATTGGAGCCGCTGGACCGAACAGTTCGAGTATGTCTACGTCCTCTATACCGACGGGGCCGACAACCCGGCACCCGATCTGTTGAGTCTGGTCTATAACGGCAAGAACTTTCAGCTCTATAAGGTCAATCAGGCGACCGAAGAAGAGTGACGCCCCGGGTAGGTTTCCTTGTGATTGATCTCCATGGGGGCTTCGCCCCCAAGCCCCCGATCAGAGCTTTGCCCTGGACCCACTAAGGGCCGGCGGCCCCTGGACCTCAGGACTTAAGTCATGCGGGTCCAGGGGCGTCACGCTCCTGGCGGGGGTCAAGGGGGCAGAGCCCCCTTGTTTTCGGCAATCAGCCGCTTCCGATCCGGTCGGGCGGGAAAGACAGGGTTACGGCGGTGCCGTCGCCGGGTTCGCTGTGGAGCGTGATCCCGCCGCCGTGGAGTTCAATCAGCGATCGGACGATCACCAGCCCCAGCCCGGTGCCTTCGGCCGGACGGGTGCGGGGATTGCCGGCCTGGCCGAACTCGGTGAACACCAGTTCCAGGTCTCCGGCCTCGATGCCCATGCCGCTGTCGGCGACGGTGATGTCAAGGCCGCCGGCACCGTTCCGTCCGGCCGTGACCGTGACGCTGCCGCCCGGCTCGGTGAATTTGATGGCATTGGACAGCAGGTTGAACATCATCTGGCGCAGCGTTCGCTCGTCGCCGGTCAGCGGCGGCAGGTCGGGGGCGACGGCGTAACTCAGGGCCAGTTGCCGTTGCCGGGCGAGCGGACCGACCACATGGACCGATTCCCGGATCACCACCGCCACCTCGATGCGATCGGAGGCCAGTTCGAAATGACCGGCCTCGATCTTCGACAGGTCCAGCACGTCGTTGATCAGGCGCAGCAAATGCACCCCGCTCTGGTGGATGTCATGGGCATAATCCACATAAATTTCCCGGCCGATGGGGCCGACCATCTGGTCGCGGATCATCTCGGCAAAGCCGATGATGCCGTGGAGCGGCGTGCGCAGATCGTGGCTCATGCGGGCCAGAAAATCGGATTTGGCAGAGTTGGCAACCTCGGCGGCCTCGCGTGCCCGTTCCAGGGTCGCAACCTTGGCATTCAGGGCGGCCAGCCCGGCTTCCAACTGACGGTTGCGTGCGGTCGCCTCGGCGAGTTGGCTCGCGGCCGACCGGCGCTCCGCCGCGGTGCGCTCCAAAAGCCGGTTCAGGGACTGGCCGATACTGTGGAGGTCGGCCAGCCAGAATGCCGGCGCCCGCGCCGCCGGGTCGCCGGCCGCGGCCGTCCTGGCCAACAGCTGCAAACGGTGAAGCGGCTCCGCCCCCAGCCGCCACACCGTGACAAAGGCACCCAGGACCAGGATCAGCAACAACAGGGACGACAGCAGCGCCCGGTGCTCGATGGCGGTCCGCGCCTCAAGATACTGGCGCTCCCAGCCGGCCTCGACCACCAGCGCCACCGACGACGGCCCGCCGGGGCCGGGCAGCGGCTCTGCCGCCACCATTTCGGTGGCACTGCTGCCCGCGGCGTTCAGGGCCCGCCCCTGGGCGAGCGCCGCGGTTGCCAGGGGTAACTCCAGCCGGCCGCCCGGCTGAATCTGCTGGCTGTCGGCCAGGATGGTTCCGTCGGCCGCCACCACCCGGTAGCGGACCCGCATGGGCTGGGGGGCCATCGCCCGCACCCGTTCCTGGACCGCCGACCAGTTGCCGGCCCGGGCGTCAAGCGCCACCGCCGCGGCCACGGCGTCGGCCGCCATCAGCACCGTCCGGGCCGAGGCCGCGCCGATCTGGTTCACCTGATCAATGGTGCTGTAGACCACCATGCCGAGAACGGTGGTGACGCCTGCGGCAAAGGCGATCAGGTGCAACCACGACACCCGCCAGCGTCCGGTCATGGCCGTGCCGCCTCGCGAACCAGTGACGGATCCAGCCATGATTGGGTCGGGGGCAGCGGTGGCGCCTCCTGATGGCGGCCGGTCAAGGCCCGCACCGCCGCCAGCCGTTGGGCGAGCGGGGCGTCATGCCCACCCTCCAGCAACGCCTGATTGTCGGCCAGATCCAGCAGGCGCACCGACTCAAAGTCCTGGCGCCACGCCTCTGCCGACCGGCCGCTGGCCGCGGCCAGTTGCGCGAGGCAGTGGTCGGCGTTCTTCCGACAGTTTCCGACCGCGTCCGAAAGGGCGCGGAGCACGACCTTCAAGCCGTCACGCTGTTCGGGCCGCCGGCTTTCGTGGACCACCAGAACATGGCTGACCAGACCGGTCCGGTCTTGGGTCGAGGCCAGGAGGGTGGTTCGGGGAAGTCGTTGCACCTGGGCCAGCCGGGTCGGAGAGATCGCCACCGCCGCCGCCACCCACCCTGACCGGAGCGCCGCGGTCAGTTCGTCGGGGGCCAGCGGCACTATGGTTACATCTTGGGGAGCGATCCCGGCGTGGTCAAGCAAGGACAGCGCCAGCGGCAGCGCCGCGGTGCCGAAGTCCACCCCGATCCTGCGACCGGCGAGGCCGGCGGCGGTGGTCACCCCCGGACCCGCCACCAACCCGGCGCCGCCCGTCACCTCGTCCACCGCGTAGATGACCCGGATGCCATCGGGGGTCAGTTCCGGCAGGCGGTCAAGGCCGACCATCACCGCATCGGCGAGGCCGGCACGGAACGCCTCCACCGGGTCGCGGGAGGGCGGCGCGCGGCGGACGTCGAGGGAAACCGGCACGCGCGGGTCGGGCAGCAAAGGCTCCATCAACGTGAACACCTGATCTCCCGGCCAGTCCGAAATCTGAATCGTGAAGGGTTGGGGCGGGCGCGGCGGCAATACCGCTTCCACCAAGGCGAACAGGGATCCGGAGAGCACCGCCGCAGTGATTACCTTGAGCCAGATCATGCCACCGTCGCCCCCCGGACCGTCCGGCTACGAAAGTGGGTCCATCCGGCCTTTAGAAAAAGTTAAGGACGATCACGCAACCGACAAAATTTAGCCGTCGCCGGGTTCACCCGGGCCTGCGCCGAATCCCCGTTTCATTTTGACGCCCCCGGCGCGGTTGCAACCCGGTATACTCCGGGTCCCCAGGCCCCGTTCCAGGACCGTCGTCCCATGCCAGCATCACCCGAGTCTGTTCCCGATGCCGCCCACCAGGCGGCGATTGAGTCTCTGGTGCGCGCCGAACACGCCGACCCGTTCAGTGTGTTGGGCATGCACCAGGAGCCGCCCGATGGGCCGGTGGTGGTGCGGACGCTGCTGCCCGGCGCGCGCACCGTCGAGGTGGTGGCGTGCGCTCCCGGCACCGTGCCGACGGTGGTGGCGCGGTTGGCCTGTTGCCATCCCGACGGGGTGTTCGCCGGGCCGGTGGCCGGTTGCCGTCACCGTTTTCGCTACCGCCTGCGCGTTACCTTCGATGAGGACGTCCTGGAGTTCGAGGACGCCTATGCCTTCCCGCCGGTGCTGGGGGAACTGGACGTTCATCTGCTGGCCGAAGGCAGTCATCTGCAGGCTTACGAGCGGCTGGGGGCCCATCTTCGGGAGATCGACGGCGTCGCCGGCACCGCCTTCGCGGTCTGGGCGCCCAATGCCCGGCGGGTGAGTGTGGTCGGTGATTTCTGCGATTGGGACGGTCGCCGTCTGCCAATGCGCAAGCTTCACGAGTGCGGGGTCTGGGAAATATTTGTTCCAGGAGTGGTTCCCGGCGACCGCTACAAGTTCGAGATCAAGGGGGCCTCGGGCGCGCTGCTGCCGCTCAAGTCCGATCCGATGGCGTTGGAAACCGAACGGCCGCCCCGCACCGCATCGGTGGTGTCGGCGCCCGATCGCTTCGCCTGGAGCGACGGGGCGTGGATGGGCCGGCAGGCGGTGGCCAACCACCATCGGGAGCCGGTTTCCATCTACGAGGTCCACCTGGGCTCGTGGCGGCGGCTTGCCGAAGCCGGTGGGCGACCGCTCAGCTATCGGGAACTGGCCGAACAACTGGTACCCTACGCCGTCGACATGGGATTCAGTCATCTGGAACTGCTGCCGATCACCGAATTTCCTTTCGATGGTTCCTGGGGTTACCAGCCCATCGGGCTTTATGCCCCGACCAGTCGCCACGGTGGTCCCGATGACTTCCGGTTCTTCGTCGATGCCTGCCACCGGGCCGGCCTGGGCGTGCTGCTCGACTGGGTGCCCGGTCATTTTCCCAGCGATCCCAACGGCCTGAGCCGGTTTGACGGCACCTGCCTTTACGAGCATGCCGACCCGCGCCAGGGCTATCAGCCCGATTGGCAGACCCTGATCTACAATTTCGGCCGGCGCGAGGTGGCGAACTTTTTGCTCGGCAGCGCGCTGTTCTGGCTGGATCGTTACCATCTTGACGGCATTCGGGTCGATGCCGTGGCTTCGATGCTGTATCTGGATTACAGCCGCAGCGACGGTGCGTGGATTCCCAACCGCTACGGCGGCAAGGAGAATCTCGAGGCCATCGCCTTTCTGCGCCGGCTGAACGAGCTGGCCTATGCCCGGCATCCCGGAGTCATGACCATTGCCGAGGAGTCCACCGCCTGGCCGGGGGTCTCGCGTCCGGTCTGGCTCGGCGGTCTCGGCTTCGGCTTCAAATGGAACATGGGCTGGATGCATGACGCCCTGCGCTATTTCGGCCGGGACACGCTGTTCCGTAGCTGGCACCACAACGACCTGACCTTTGCACTGCTTTACCAGTACAGCGAAAATTTCATCCTGCCGATCAGTCATGAC
This sequence comes from Rhodospirillales bacterium, assembly GCA_003165295.1. Taxonomy (GTDB): domain Bacteria; phylum Pseudomonadota; class Alphaproteobacteria; order Azospirillales; family Azospirillaceae; genus BOG-933. The sequence goes on from PLTC01000084.1 coordinate 23,679, forward strand.
GAGGTGGTGCATGGCAAGGGCTCGTTGATCAGCCGGATGCCCGGCGACCGCTGGCAGCAATTCGCCAATTTACGGGCTTTTCTTGGCTATATGTTCTGTCATCCGGGCAAGAAACTGCTGTTCATGGGCTGTGAGTTTGGCCAGTGGGCCGAGTGGAACCACGATGCCAGCCTTGACTGGCCGTTGTTGGATCTGCCCGAACATCAAGGCGTGCAGGGGCTGGTGCGCGATCTTAACCGGCTGTATCGTACCGAGCCGGCGCTGCATCAGGGCGACTGCGATCCTGGCGGCTTTGAATGGATCGAGGCCAACGACACCACCAACAGCGTCCTGGCCTGGCTGCGCTGGCCGGTGGCAGCGGAGGACCAGGACCGGTTCCTGGTGTGTGTCGGCAATTTCACGCCCCAACCCCACCACGGCTACCGGGTGGGGGTGCCGGCGGGCGGGCGCTATCTGGAGCGACTCAACACCGATGCCGCCTGTTACGGCGGCAGCAATCTCGGCAATGCCGGCGGCGTCGATGCCGAAGCCCGGCCCTGGCACGGCCGCCCGTGGTCGCTGTCCCTGACCCTGCCGCCTTTGGCGGTCCTGGTGCTGGAGGGCCGATGGTCTGTTTAGCAGGAAATCCCGTTCGCGCCCCCGTTCGCCCGCTGGTATCCGATTGACGTCGTTTTCTCTTCCAGTCATGACTTGACCCGTGCTACCTGCCGCATGGCGGGTACTGCTGTCCGACGAGGAGGTCTTACCCGTGGCTCCCACCATTTCCGATACTGCGATCAACCTGATCAAATCTTTCGAGGGCTGTGCGCCGAATCCCGAATGGCCGGGTGGCGACAGTGGCATTACCCTGGGGTACGGCTGCGATATCGGCGTCGATCCTGACAGCCTTTCCGCCTGGACGGCCCATCTGTCGACCGGGGACATGGCCCGACTTCAGGCGGTGGCGGGCCTGACCGGCCAGGCCGCGCGGCGGGCGCTGCCATCGGTCAAGGCGATCACCATCCATGCGGATGATGCCGAGACGGTTTTCGCGAATTATACCTTACCCAACGAGATCGCCACGACTCTCAAGGCGTTCCAGGGCTCGGTGAACTTGCCGCCCGACAGCCTGGGTGCCCTGGTTTCGGTGGTTTATAACCGCGGTCCGGGCATGGACGGCGAACGGCGCAGCGAGATGAGGGCGACCCGGGACGCCATCAAGGCCGGTCCCGCCCAATGGCCGGAGGTGGTGGTTCAAATCGCCAAAATGGTCCGGCTGTGGCCGGGCGAGCCGACCGCTTCCAATCTGACCGGGCGCCGGCTGGCCGAGGCGGCACTGTTTGCCCGCGGTTTGAGAGACAGACCCGGGCTGGGGTTGCTGACCGGTGCGTTGATCAAGGGGGATTCCAGTGATCCGGTCCGGGCGTTGCAGGGGGCGCTGCGGGTCGGGGCCGATGGCACGTTCGGGACCCGGACCATGGTTTCGGTCTGGGAGTACCAGGAGGGCGCGGGCCTGCCGCCAACCGGTGTCGCCGATGCCGCGACCCGGACCAGGCTGGGCGTTTGATCCGGCGGTTGGCCGGAGGGGATAACCGGAAAAGGCGAACGGTCAGGGGAGCCCGCGGGGGCTCCCCGGGCAGGGGGGCGTGATGCTCGATGTCCGGGATGGAACCACCATGCTGGCAAGCGATCTTCAGAACGGCTTTCCGGCCGATGACTTGCGTATTGCTGGTGGTCTATGTCGTTAATGAATTCTCGCCCTGGGACTTTCCCGCCAATCTCTTCCCCTGTCATCCCGCTGTTTGCTGACGCTTGGGCGTCCGGCGTTGGAGGCAGCGTCATCCAGGTGCCGGGCCTGCACTTCCCCAGGACCATCCGCAGCGGCCTTCAAGCGGGCGGGCACAAGCCGCCGTCATAAACTCGACGGAAGGTGGACAGCCCACATGCGTCACCGCACGCCACCGGACTCAGGGCGCGAGCGTTGCCAGGAATGCCGGTAGTTCGCTCAAAAAGGCGGTGCGGGCGCGTGGTCCGGCGCCGCCGGCCTCTTCCTTTTCGTCCTGGATGAGGCGGGCGAACACAAAAGTCCGGGGGCCGCGGGTCGCCCATCCGACGAACCAGCCATAAGCATGGGCGGCATCCCGCACGCCGGCCGGGGTCAGAGGAAAGCCAGTTCCGGTCTTGCCGTGAACCTCCCAGCCGTCGGGGAGCGGGGCGAGCTGCGTGATCTGGCTCGTCATGTCGAAGGCATGGGGGCTGACCGGCAGTTGCCGATTAACCAGCCTGGTCAGGAACGTCACTTCCTCCAAGGGCGAAATCGTCAATGACGAACCAAGCCAGGCCCGGGTCAGGCCATTATGCTGCCCGGGGTCGCCCGAGAGATCCCGGTTGCCATAGTCGAAGTCGTCTACATACTTCTGGAAGTGCGCTTCTCCAAGGGACTGGGTCACCTGTTGCGAAAACCAGACCACGGAATACTGAATCCACCGGGTCGGGTCGGTGGTCTGACGCCAGTCGGGACCCGCCCAATCGGCGTAGCCCTCGCGGAACGACAGGGCCGGCGCGTGGGCGTCCTTCAGGAAGCCGGAATCATAGCCCATCAGACTGATGGCGATCTTGAACGTCGATGCCGGAGTCACGCGCCCGCGGCACTCTCCGTCCTGCACCACCACTGTCCCGGTGGCGGCATCGGCGATGGCCGTACACACCGTCCGGGCTTGGGCGGTCGAGGTGGAAAACCCCGCCATCAGGCAGGCCAATGCCGCGCCTCGTAGATGCATGAACCGGTCTCCATGTCTCAGGTCCAGGTGGAACATTTTCCCCGCCGGGTGCCGGGAGGGGCGGGGGGCCGGAGGCGGTCCCGACCTGCCTCGGTGATACCAGAGTGCCCTGACCGGGAATCAGGATTTCGATGCGAAAGTATGATCGCATCATGGAAGTTTCATGCAACCGTCAGATCCATGTTGAGGCCGCCGGGCATGGTGGCAACGATGTCGGTGTCGTCGGATTTGGAGGGTTCAATGTTCAGAAGCGCATTCTTGGCCGCCAGCGTTTTTGCGGCTCTTTTGGCGTCGCCCGCGTATGCGGATACCATCGTTCTCGAGGCGGATCAATGGTGCCCCTATACCTGCGAGGCCGGGTCGGACAAGCCCGGCTTCATGATCGAGGTTGCCAAGGCGGCGTTCGAAGCCAAAGGGCATCAGGTGGTTTATCGTTCGGTGCCGTGGGCCCGTGCCCTTGACGACGTGCGCCGCACCGGAACCGCCCAGGGGGCGGTCGGCGCGACCGATTCGGACCGGAGCGAGGCGACGGTGTTCCATGACGAGCCGCTGGGGCGTTCCGCCAACGTCTTCGTCACGCGGGCCGGCGATTCCTGGACGTTCAAGGACCTGTCATCCCTGAACGGCCGCACCCTCGGAGTGATCAAGGACTATACCTACGGCAGTCCGGTGGACGAGTGGATCGCCGCCAACGGTGGCGCCGTCCAGGCGGTGGCAGGCGACAGCCCGCTGGAACTCAATCTGACCAAACTGATCGCGGGTCGGATCGACGTGGTGGTCGACGACGCCGCGGTGATCGCCTATGAGGCGGCCAAGACCGGAGTCGCCAACAAGCTCCGCACAGCCGGCGGCACCGAACCCGCCAGCGTCTACATTGCCTTCAGCAAGACCGGTTCCGGCCCCCAATACGCGGCCATCCTTTCCGCGGGGATCATCGGTCTCCGGGCCGGCGGGAAACTGGCGGCCATCCTTGCCCGCTATGGTGTCGCAGACTGGCACCACTGACCGGCCGACCGGCGGTTCAGTCCGAGAAGACCACCCGTAATGCGCCCCAGTGGCGACCGCGGACGAGGATCGGGACGCTGGCGTCTTTGAGCATGACGCTGGTGGTCCCCATCTGGCGGTGGAAGGTTTGGAGCAGAAGCGGCTTGCGGTTGGTTGAGGCCGCGACGTTGGTCCGGTCGTCGAACTTGATCCGGTTGCGGCAATTGGCGGCGTTCCATGCCGGGTCGGGGCCCTGGGGTTTCGAGTAGGCCGGTTGGTGGGTCGGCAGGTAGCCGTTGCGGTCGACGGCGCAGACCGCGCGATAACGGGGGCTGCTGGCGGCGACCGGGTCCTGGATCGGCGGCAGCACCCGCTCGCAGAACTCGGTGAAGCGGGTCAGGTACTGGGGCGGATTGGTGCCGGGGCTCTGCCGGTAGTGGTCATCGAAAAGATCGGCCTCGGAAATCTCGCCACGGGCCAACGCCGCCTCGAAGGCGGCGGCGATTTTGGCGCCGGTTTCCTGGGCGGCCCGGATAAACGGGGTGTCGGGGGTTTCAATCCCCAACTCGGCGGTGGACCCCAGCAGGCTTTCCCCCAGGTCCCGGACCAGCAGGATGCGTTCCCCGGCGCCGGTGAGCTTCTGGTCGGTCTGGGTGACCGAGGCCACCATGTCGGTCAGGCGGCCGGCGATGGCGGCGACGCTGCTGTCGATGGCGCCGGCATCCTGGCTGATGCCGTCGGCCTGGGCGTCAACCCGGGCCATGGTGGCGCCGACGGTTTCGATCACCGCGGCGATGGCGTCGGTGCTCTCGGCGACCAACGCCGCCTTGGCGGTGCCGGCCGCGCTTTCGGCGATCAGCTTCTGGGCCTGTTCGGTCAGCACCCGGAGGGTGGCGTCGATCTCGGAGGTGGCCTCGGCGGTCTTGCGCGACAGTGCCTTGACCTCTCCCGCAACCACGGCAAAACCGCGTCCGGCCTCTCCGGCCCGCGCCGCCTCGATGGTGGCGTTCAGTGCCAGCAGGTTGGTCTGACCGGCGATGGCGCCGATTTCCTTGGCCACCCGGGCGACCCGGGCCAGCGCCGCGCGCAACCCCGAAAGCTGTTGTTCCATGCCGGTGACGGTGGCGGCAAGGTCGCGGATTTCCGTCAGGGATCGCTGGACCTGGAGTTGGGAACTGTCCACCGTGCGCCGGGCCTCGCCCACCACCCGCCGTGCGTCGGAGGCGGTGCCGGCAATGCGCCCGGAAATCCCTGCGACCTTATCGACGGCGTCCCTCACGCGCATGAAGTCGTCGGTCTGGTCATGCACATGCTCGGTCAGCTCCTGGACAACATCAATGACCTCGGCAAGGCCCAGGCTGAGTTGTCCGGCATTGGCCGCGATCTTTTGAATCAGGGGCTCGTTGGTGTGACCGGCCACGTTCATCCCATCTCTCCCGCAGTTGGCCGGATCGGCGACCGGCGGCCTGGAGCCCGTCGCGAAGCGGCGACGGCATACGATCGCGGGGTCCGGCTCTCAGAACCATCCTTCGATCATGTCTCTGAACGCGGTTCCGATCAATATGGAAATCCGGCAAGGGGCTTCCCGGTCGTTGCGGATCAAGGCCATCCTTGCCGACAGACTCGGGAACGCCGGGGGTTCCGACCGCCTGACCGGCGCGGCGCCGGGAAAGTGGGACTCCCGAAACACGCGCAACCCCAATCCCGGGTGGAGACGGGGTCACGACTCGGGGGGGCGTGCTGGTGCAGGCCCCCCCGGGTTAAGGAGCAGGAAGTGACGATCAGGTGGTGAACTGGGCGCCGTTAATCGAGAAGGTCGCGCCGTTGACGAACTGGGCCTCATCGGCAGCCAGGAACACCACGGTACGGGCGATTTCCTTGGGTTCGCCCAGACGGCCGGTCGGGATCTTGGCGACGATGGAGGCGAGCACCTTGGCGTCGATCTTTGCCACCATCTCGGTGTTGATGTAGCCGGGGCAGATGGCGTTGACGGTGATGCCCTTGGCTGCACCCTCTTGCGCCACGGCGCGGGTGAAACCCAGCACACCGGCCTTGGCCGCAGAGTAGTTGGCCTGACCGAACTGGCCGACCTGACCGTTGACCGAGCTGATATTGATGATCCGGCCAAAGCCGCTCGCCCGCATGCTCTCGATCACCTGGCGGGTCACGTTGAACATCGAGCTGAGGTTGACCTTGATCACCGCGTCCCACTGCTCGACGGTCATCTTGTGCAAAAAGGCGTCCCGGGTAATGCCGGCATTGTTGACCACGATCTCGATCGGGCCGTGGTCAGCGACGATCTTGGCAATGCCTTCCTTGGTGGCGTTAAAGTCGCTCACGTCGACCAGGTAGACGGGGATCCCGGACGCTTCGGTGAATTCCTTGCCCGTTTGTTCGTTCACGTCGACGGCGACGACGCGATAGCCTGCGTTCTTCAGAGCGATGGAGATCGCCGCGCCAAGACCGCGGGCGCCACCAGTAACCAATGCCAGGCGTGCCATGGAGTTTTCTCCCGAATGTGTTTTGGAGGTTCAAGACCGTTACAGATTTGCTTTTACAGCCGGTGACGCCACCGGAACCGATCTGTCCGGCGGCCCCCGCCGGGACCGTATCGGCTGTTTTCATACTCGCAACGACAGCCCCGGGCAACGGCCAACAAGACGTCCGACGTCGTTATTGCAGTGCAATAAAGTCAATGGCTTCGCTGCCCGACAGGTTGCGGCAACGGCGGTTCCGCGCGGCTGTCGGGATCAGGACGGAACGTTACCGTGAAGCCCCGCACGACGCAATTTCCCTCTTGATTATCAGCTATGCGCGAAATTTTACTACTGAACGACTCCATGTCCGGGATTTGCGGTCGAAACCGGCGGCCGTGTGCCGGAGGTATGGCGCGAATAATTTTCGTGCCCGCAATGTATGGTCGGAACGGACCGGAAGCAGGTCTTATGGCGTAGGTGAGCACCGGGTTGGTCTGAACGGTCAGATTGAGACGGTATCCCCCGGAAGGTGTACGTCCCGGATTGCGCTTGTCCGGGCTGACGATTGCTGCCAGTTATTCCCGGGTGGCCCAAATGGGAACTGCGGCCATGCAAAGATGCCCGCGGAGAGGTCCGTCATGTTCGATGTCTTCGGGAACCTCCTGTCCAACGATGGCTTTACGCCCCACGGGTTTTGTCTGACCTGGCGGCCTGATGTGTTCTGGACAGAGGTGGCGGCCGATGGCGCCATCGCCCTTTCCTATTTTTCGATCCCTGCCGCGTTGGTTTACTTTTCCATCTATCGGCGCGATCTGAGTTTCCGCTGGGTCGTGGTCCTGTTCGGGGCCTTCATCGTGGCCTGCGGAACGACTCATGTTCTGAGCATCTGGACCATGTGGGTTCCGGACTACGGCATTGAGGCGCTGGTCAAGGCCGTAACCGCCGTGGTTTCGGTCGTGACCGCGGCGGTGCTGTGGCCGCTGATGCCCAGGGCACTGGCCATCCCGTCGCGTCTTGATCTGGAACGGGTGATTTCCGCGCTGACCCGCGAAACCGGCGAGCGGCAGCAGGCGCAACAGGCGCTGGAGCAACTCAACGCCGAGTTGGAGGCGCGTATCTGTGAGCGCACCCGCGATCTTGAGGTGGCCAATCAGCGATTGCGTCGGGAGGTGGCGGAGCGCCAGCGGGCGGAAGAGTCGCTTCGTGAGCAGGTCGTCTTCATCGAACGGCTCCTGGAGACTATCCCGGCGCCGGTTTTTTACAAGGATGAGAGTAGCCGCACGAGCGGCTGCAACCCGGCTTTCGAGCGGTTCTTCGGGCTTACCCTCAACCATTCGGCCCGACAGGCCGGATATGACTTTCTGCCGAAGGAATTCGGGGAGATTCACGTCAACCTTAACGACACCGCGTTGCCCGTGGGCAGCCCGCAGATTTGCGAAACCACGGTGCGTTCGGCCGACGGCGCGGCCCATGACGTGGTTCTTCATCGCGCCGTGTTGTGCCGCAGCGATGGCCGGGTCAGCGGTCTGGTGGGCGTCATCTGGGACATCACGGACCGCAAGCGGAACGAAGCCGAACTGGAACGTGCCCGGCGTGCCGCAGAAAATGCCAACAAGGCAAAATCTTCCTTTCTGGCGGTCATGAGTCACGAGTTGCGCACGCCATTGAATGCCATCCTGGGGTTTTCGGAGATGCTCAAGATTGAGACAAGGTGTCCGGACCGGCTCCCAAATTGTAACGAGTACCTGGATTATATTTCTTATTCCGGGGCCCATCTGCTCGATATTATTAACGATATTCTGGATGTTTCGAAAATGGAGGCCGGCGCGATGGAAATTTCGCGGTGTCCGGTGGAAGCCCGGTCGCTTCTCGACTCTGTTTACTGCCTGATTGTGGAGGAAGCCCGCAAACTCGGGGTTCGTCTGGATATCCGGTGTGACGCCGGCCAGATCTGGGTCGATCCCAAGGCGGTCAGGCGAATTCTGCTCAATCTGCTGTCCAATGCGATGAAGTTCACCAAAGCCGGCGGCTGCGTGCGGGCGAGAATGGTTCCGGTTGCAGGTGGGGTTGAACTTCAGGTCGCCGATACCGGCATCGGCATTCCGGCCGATCAGGTCGACCGGTTGGTCAGACCGTTCGAACAGATGGAAAGCCAATATGCCCGAAGCCACGGCGGGACCGGCCTTGGTTTGTCGATTGTCCAGGGTCTGGTCCGGCTGCATGGCGGTCGCCTGAGCATCCAAAGCGAAGTGGGGGCCGGAACCACGGTCACGGTGTTTTTGCCGGAGGGGCCGGATGCCGTCGTCGCCGGCCGGTCGGCGACGGCACCGGCAAGGGAACCGAACCCGGTAAACTGAACCCGCCGGACTCTGCGCTGCGGGGGCTTCGGGATCCGGTGCGGTGACCGGTGCGGCGGTGCGGGCGGCGTTCTCGGTGCCGCTGACCCGGCGCGGCCCGTCATCTGACCCTGCTCTACGCCCGCAACGCCCGCATCAGGGTGCCGAGTTCGTGGACTAGGGCGTCGGCGGGCTTTGAGAGGTCATTGGCGGTCCAGATCACCCGGATGGCCGAGGCGTAGGACGAGGCCGAGGCGCGGGCCACGGTGCTGAAGCGGGTGGTGAAGACCTCGGCGTCGCGGGCGATGTCCTGCACCCGGTTCAGGATGTCGGTGGTGGCGCCATCCTGCCGCGCCACCGAACCGGCCACGTCGGCGGCAATGTCCGACATGCTGGCGATGATCCGGGAAATCTGGCCGATGGCTTCGGCGGCGTTCCTGGTCGCCTGCTGGATGGCCGCGACCTGGACCGAGATGTCTTCGGTGGCGCGGGCGGTCTGTCCGGCCAGGGTCTTGACCTCGTGGGCGACCACGGCAAAGCCTTTGCCGGCCTCTCCGGCACGGGCGGCCTCGATGGTCGCGTTGAGCGCCAGCAAATTGGTCTGGCTGGCGATGCTGGAAATCAGCCCCACCACCTGACCGATGCGCTCCGCCGACTCCGACAGCCCGCCCACCTGGCGGTTGGTGGTCTCCGCCTGGGTCACGGCCTGATGGGAGATGGTGCTCGACTCCGCGACCCGGCGGCACACCGTGGCAAAGGACTCGCTTAACTTCTGCGTGTCTTCGGTCAGGGCCTTGATGCTGGCCACGGTCCGCCGGGACACGGCGGCGGCGTTCATCGAGCGGTCGGACGAGGGGCCGGTCCTTTTGCCCATCTTGCCGGCGGTGGCCGCGATCCGCAGCGAATGGGTGCGGACCAGATCGATAAGGGCTCGGGCATTGGCCTCGAAGCCGTCGGCCAGTCGGTGGCGGGCGAGGCGCCCGGCCTCGGCGGCGTCGCGCCTGACCCGTTCCTGCTCCAGCGCCAGGTGGTGCATCCTGACGGCGTTGCCTTTGAAGACCGACAGCGCCCGGCTCATGGCCCCCAGCTCGTCGGTGCGTCGCGGCGCGGGGATCGCCACCTCCAGATCGCCCTCGGCCAGCCCGGCCATGACCTTGACCATCTCGTGAACCGGCCGGACGATGCTGCGGGCGACCAGCAGTGACAGGCCCGCCACCACAAGCATGACGGCCAGCACGATCCCCCCGATCAGCAGCGACTGATCACGAAAGAGGGTGTCGACGTCGTCCAGGTAGAGACCGGTTCCGACCAGCCACCCCCACGGCTGAAAGCCTTTGACAAAGCTGATTTTCGGGACCGGCTGATCGTGGCCCGGCTTGGGCCACAGATAGTCCACGAAGCCGGCGCCCCGGGTCTGGACGATCCTGACCATCTCCACGAACAGGGGCTTGCCGCCAGGGTCCCGGGTGCCGGTCAGGTCCCTGCCGATCAGCCCGACGGTGGGGTGCAGCAGCATCACCGGATGCTGGTCGGTCACAAAGAAATAGTCGTCGTTGCCGTCGCGAAGCGGCGCCAGGGTGGCCAGTGCCCGTCTTTGCGCGTCTTCGGCGGTGAGGGTGCCGGACCGGGCCTGAGCCTCGAGACCGGCCAGAATGCCATAGGCGGTTTCCACCAGTTGTCGGGCCTGGTTCTGGCGGTCCTGCAACAGGCTGGCGTGGAGCCGGTTCAGACTGATGGTTGCGACCGCGACCATTCCAATCACGGCTGCGGCCACGATCAAAAGAATACGACCACCCAGGGTCAGGGTTGGAACGGTCATGATCGGCGGGTCCTCCGTGGGGGCGGTTCGGCCTGTCTGCGACGGCAGGCTCAGGGTTCACGCCCCGGTAACGTATTCTTCAACTTAATTTTTGGTTGGTTCGTTACGGATCATCTTATACGGGTGGCAGCGCACCGCAAACCGGTCATGATGTCGCGGGCCGGAGGTGACCCCAAGCGGGCGGCGCACAACGAATCAGGATTTGCAATGGGTCACCGGTTTGTCGCACACTTGCCTGACGCGGGCCAAACGCCGCGATCAGCCAACGAATTCGTTCCGGGGAGCTCAAGAAGGGTACGCCATGACCGATCTTTATGAACAAATGTTCGCGCGTTCCATCACTGATCCCGATGGTTTCTGGGGTGATGCTGCGGCCGGGGTGCATTGGGACAAAACCTGGGAGGCTGTTCTTGACCGGAGCCGTCCGCCGTTTTACCGTTGGTTCACGGGCGGAATGCTCAATACCTGTTACAATGCGATCGACCGTCATGTCGAGGGTGGGCGCGGTGATCAGGCGGCGATCATTTATGACAGTCCAGTTACCAGTTCCGGCGAAACCATCACTTATCGCCAGTTGCTCGACCGGGTCAGTCGCTTTGCCGGTCTGCTGAGTGAACTGGGGGTGGAGAAGGGCGACCGGGTGATCATCTACATGCCGATGATCCCGCAGGCGGTCGAAGCGATGCTGGGATGTGCCCGAATCGGGGCCGTCCATTCGGTGGTGTTCGGCGGCTTCGCCCCCAGCGAATTGTCGACCCGGATCAACGACGCCAAACCCAAGGTCATTGTTTCGGCGTCGTGCGGCATTGAAGGCAAGAAGGTCCTGCCGTACAAGCCGATGCTCGACTCGGCGATCGAGATGTCGGCCCACAGGCCCGCGCACACGGTGATCTTCCAGCGGCCGCAGGAAACCGCGACCATGATTCCGGGGCGCGATGTGGACTGGGCCACCGGCACCGCGGCGGCTGAGCCGGCGGCGTGTGTTTCGGTCGCCGCCACCGATCCGCTGTATATTCTCTATACCTCGGGCACCACCGGTCAGCCCAAGGGCATTGTCCGCGATAATGGCGGCCATGCCGTGGCGCTGACCTGGACCATGCGTTATATGTACAATATGCAGCCGGGAGAGGTGTTCTGGGCGGCTTCCGACGTGGGTTGGGTGGTTGGCCATTCCTATATCTGCTACGCGCCGCTGTTCTACGGTTGCACCTCTCTGCTTTACGAGGGCAAACCGGTGGGCACGCCGGATGCCGGCGCCTTCTGGCGGGTGATCAGCGAGCATAAGGTGGCGACGCTGTTCACTGCGCCCACCGCCTTTCGGGCGATCAAGCGCGAGGACCCCGAGGGTGTCCAGCTTGCCAAGTACGATCTGGGCGGCTTCCGCGCCCTGTTCCTGGCCGGCGAGCGTTCGGACCCCGACACGCTGCATTGGGCCGAGGACAAGCTCAAGGTGCCGGTGATCGACCACTGGTGGCAGACCGAAACCGGTTGGGCGATTTCGGGCAATCCGCTCGGCATCCAACTGTTCCCGATCAAGTACGGCTCGGCGACCAAGCCGCTGCCGGGCTGGGATGTCCGCATCGTCAATGCCGAGAACCAGGAGGTGCCGCACGGCGACATCGGCGCCATCGTGATCAGGCTGCCGCTGCCCCCGGGCTCGCTGCCCACCCTGTGGAACGCCGACGACCGTTTCGTCAAGTCGTACATGACCGAGTATCCCGGCTATTACCAGACCGGGGACGCCGGCTTCATCGACGACGACGGCTATATCAGCATCATGGCCCGGACCGACGACATCATCAATGTTGCCGGCCACCGGCTGTCCACCGGCGCCATGGAGGAGGTGCTGTCGTCCCACAAGGACGTGGCCGAATGCGCGGTGATCGGTGTCGCAGATCAGCTCAAGGGCCAGGTGCCGCTCGGTTTCCTGGTGCTGAAGGCCGGCGTCAGGCGTTCGGATGAGGAGATCGTCAAGGAGGTGGTTCAGTCGGTCCGCGACCAGATCGGCCCGGTCGCCGATTTCAAGCGCGCGGTGGTGGTGCAGCGGCTGCCCAAGACCCGCTCGGGCAAGATTCTCCGCGGCACCATGCAGAAGATCGCCGACAGTTCGCCGTTCAAGGCGCCGGCAACCATTGATGATCCGGCAATCCTGCCGGAAATCGCCGAGGCACTGCGGGCACTGGGTTACGCCAGGACCGCGGCTCAGGAGTAGTCAGGCGGTGGCCGGAAGGGCAGGGATGCCCTTCCGGCTTTAGCGGCCGGGAGCCGTTTCTTCTTCTTCGACGCACGGGATGTAAAAGGTAAAGCGGGCACCCTGTCCCGACGGGCTGCTGACGGAAATCGCTCCGTGCCAGTTCTGGACGATGCCGTAGACCACCGACAGGCCCAGGCCGGTGCCCTGGCCTACGGGCTTGGTGGTAAAGAACGGGTCGAAGACGTGGGCGAGCACCGCCTCGTCCATGCCGGGTCCGGTATCGCTGACCGTGACCCGGCAGACGCGGCCGGGGGCGATGGCGAGGGATACCGCCTGCGCCGGCTCGATCCGGCACAGTTCGGCTTCGACGCTGACGGTACCGCGCCCCTGCATCGCCTGTGCGGCGTTGGTCAGCAGGTTGGTCAGAACCTGGGTCAGTTCGACGCCGGCGATCCGGCCCCGTCCAAGGTCACGGTCGAGGCCGTGAGCCACCACCACCACCGACACCGGCAACAACCCACGAACGAACTCCAGGGCTTCGACCAGCGCCGGTTGCAGTGCGGCCACCGTTGGGCACGAGGCTTCGCCGCGGGAAAAGCGCAGGATGCCGCCCACGATGTCCCGTGCCTTTTCCGCGCTTGCCACCACCCGGTTCAGGCGCCGGGCCGTTACCGGATCGCAGGTGGCCAGGACCAGATCGGTATAGGTCAGGATCGGCTGGAGCAGGTTGTTGATCTCGTGGGCCACGCCGCCGGCGAGCTGGCCGATGGCCTCCATCTTTTGCGACTGGCGGAGCTGCTCCTCCAGCCGCTTCTGGCTCGTCACGTCGCGGAACAGACTCAACATCAGCAGCGGCCGCCCCCGGACTTCAATGAACGATTCGGAAATCTCCAATGACACGCCGCGGCCATCGTGGAGCATGAATTGCTCCTCCCATTTCTGATGCGCGTCGCGCGTGGCGAAATGTTCGCGCATGAGCTTGAGCATGGTCTCCCGGTCTTCAGACTCGGCATAAACGACCGTGAAGGGCTTGCCTTCCAGCGACTGCGGATCCAAGCCGACAAGTTTGCAGTAGGCATCGTTGACGGCAATAATGACGCCGTTTTCGTCGGCCAGCCTCATGCCATCCACCGAATTTTCCCAGACGGATCGGAAAAGCATCTCCGAGCTATGCAAGGCCGACGACGCCTCCTGCCGGTCGGTGATGTCGCGGACGTGCAGCAGCATGGCGGGTTTGCCGCCGTATTCGATGCGCCCGGCACGCACTTCCACGGGCGTGAACCGGCCATCGGAAGTCAGGCTTTCGCCCTCGACCCATGACAATTTGCCCGACACCAGTTTTTGGAAATCGCTTCGGGCCGTCTCGCGCCGCGCCGGAGGCACCAGATCGTCAACCGCGCTCTTGCCGATCAATTGCTCGCGCGTCAAACCATGCAGCACGCACGCGGCAAAATTCACGTCCAGCACCGTGCCGTCCAGATCATCAACAAAAATCGCGTCGGGCGAATTTTCAAAAAGGTCACGGAAGCGCTGTTGGGTTTCGCGCAGGGCCTGTTCGGCGCGGACACGTTCGAGCGCGCCGGCGCATTGATCGGCCAGGGTCTGGAGCATCTCAAGATCACGCTCCGAATAGCTGCCAAGCCGGTGGTTTTGAACCAAAATCAGGCCGATGACATGCTCGCCTTTGCGGACGGGAGCAAGCAT
>PLTC01000072.1 GCA_003165295.1 Rhodospirillales bacterium
CACCCCGGAATCCAGGAAGAGCCAAACCGAAATTTCCGGCGCTGCCCTTGAGACGGTGGGCAATGTCGCGCCAAGTGTCGGGTGTGAGAGGTTGGCTTTCCAAGGTGCGGAGTTGTGTCTGCAACGAGTCCCGGTAAATGACCAACAGCCAGCGCAGATGGACCGACACGACCGGCAGGTCGGTCAGGTCGGGTCCGGTTTCCGGCGCGGGAACAGGGGCCGGCGCGCACGAGATCAGGGCGGCGGCGATGGCCGTCCGGGACACCGGCGGTGGCAGCGCCTGATCCGCACCGGCAGCGAGCAGGCTGCCGATCTCGTCAGGATCGACCGTTGTCGCCAGAGCGATCACCGGAACCACCGCCGTCTCGGCATCGGGCCATGTCCTGATCCGGTCGATCACGATCACCGCGGCCTGGACCGGTTGCAGGGCGACCATGATCAGGTCGAACCGGCGCGCTTCCAGCATGTTCAGGGCGGCTTCGGCGTGGCTGACCGGGAAGATGCGATACCCGACGTCGGGCAAGAGGCGCCGAAGCGGGGCAACGTCAGATACGATCATCAGAATGTCGAGCACGCTCCCCTCCTCCTTTCGGCAAGCCGCAGGAAGGTATCATCGGGTTCGCCTCGAAGGTCAATCGAGACCCCTTGATGATCAATGGGGATTGACATGGGGTCGTCCGGGGTGGCCGCGGTCGGCGGGCAACGACCGGTCCGACGGCAGCCGATCCGACAGCAGCCGATGAATTTGACCGGGCCGCAACGGCTTCTCAAGGAATCCCACGACGCCAAGACGGGTCATGCGCTGGTGGGTGGCCATGTCGGCGCCGGCCGTCAGGACGATGACTGCGCTGGCGGCTTTGGCCGCATCGGGCAACTCCCGGATTCGCCGGACCAGTGTCGCGCCGTCAAGACCGGGCATATTGACGTCGACCACTACGCCATCGAAATGTCGGCCCGACAGGACCGAAAGGGCGTCCTCCGGCGGGCTGGCGATCACGTCATGGCCTTCGGCGCGCAACCGATCGACGGCGGCTTCCCGACTGATCAACTGATCATCGACCACCAGAAGCGTGAAACACCGGCGCAGGTCGTCTTTCGGTTCGGCGAACTCGGGCAAGGTCAGAGCGAACTGAAACCGGCTACCGGGTCCGGCGGGCGCATCGGTCACGGTCAATTGCCCTCCCATAGCCTGAACCAGATCACGGGCAATGGCCAGCCCCAACCCGACGCCCGGCGCCGCCCGCGCCGCAGTATCGTCACCGCGCTCGAAACGGGCAAAGAGCCGCTCGCGCTGATCCGGCGCAACACCGCTCCCGGTATCGGTAACCGAAAAGCGGGTGGTCCATAACCGGCCGGACTCCTCCGGCCGATCGGCTTCAATGGCCAGAACGACCTCGCCGGCAAGGGTATACTTGATGCCGTTGTCGGCAAGGTTGAGCAAGACCTGTTTTGAGCCGTTGGCCATCGGCCCAAAACAGAGGAAGAGCCGAAGCCGAAGCGGCGACCCGGAAGACCAGGCCCTTGGCCGCCGCCTGGTACGCAACCAAATCGCCGACCTCTTCGGCGATGGCTGAGAGCGAGATGGCGGCGCTGTGAAGTTGCAGCCGCCCGGTACGTAGGGCCGCCCGATCGAGCAGATCCGAGACCAGGGTGAGCAGACCCTCGCCGGCCCGTCGGATGGCATGAACCCGCGTCATCGTGCGCTGGGGCAAGGGCTCGCGCTCCAAGGTCCGGGTCATACCTAAAATGGCGTGAAGCGGCGTGCGGAACTCGTGGGAGATGCTGGCCAACAGACTCTCCTGGACCTTCCGCTGAGCCCCTGCCGTCGACAGGACATTGTGGACAACCTGGAGACGCCCGGTCAATGCCTGGGAGAACATCACCGCCTCCCAGGTGATGCCCAGCAGGGCAACCATCAGCCAGGTACCCGAGAACCGCCAAACGCCGTAGGACGCCATGATCGTCAGCAGCGATGCCACCAGATAAGGCAGCCAGCCGGCGAGGAACCAGCCGGCACCGGGAATGCCGCGTCGAACCGCCGTCACGCCGACGACGATAAACAGTGCCGCTTCCACGATTGCCGGCAGGTACTGGTATTCCGGCCCGCGAACCCAGGCCTGCTGCCCCTCGGGCCAGACCGACAGCAGCGGCGTGACCGACAGGATCGCCAGGCCCGAAACGCCGCACCACCACAGCACGCGGTCGATGCGCGGTGCGAAGGCGGAGGTGCCGAGCAACGCCCGGACGAAGAATGGCGGCACGGCAAACGCCGCCGAGGACGACAGCTTGCAGAGGACGCGATCAGGGTCGGTGACGCCGAACAGGTCGGCGGCGATGCCCAGCAGCGTCGTCCAATAGACGACGCACGCGGCGGCAAGGGCCGCATACCAGAGGTGGGTTGCCGAGCGCAGGCCGATGCCAAGCGACAGGTTGTAGAGACCGAGCGCGGCAATCAGAGTGAGGGCGACCATGACCACCGCCTGATGCCACACCGCCCATCGAAGGTAAGCGGCGGCGGTCAGCAGATTGGCTGCGAGCGACCCATAGCCGACCGCCGACACCCGGAGCGCCACGGTGCGGGTGTCACCGGAGGGAATAGTGATCGCAAAGCGTTGCCCGATTGCAAAGGCCGACCCGGTTTCCAGGCGCGCAGTCGTGGCGTCGTCACGCCGGCTGACCGACATTACCCGATTGTCGTCCAGCACCACCAGGATCGGCAGGTACAACGGATCGGTGTCCATGCGCAACACCCAGTGCTCGGCCCCGGAGCCGGCCGGGTTCGCCAGCTTGACCACCAGCCAGCGACTGGAATAGAAGCGGTTGCGCAACGGCGCCGGGCGGGCGGCCAGCCACGCCTGACGGACGGCCGGCGGAAAGCGCGGGTCGTCCGCGGAAACCGGGTCGCCGTCAAGGATTTGCGCCTGCGCACCCAGATCGACCACGGTATCGTCGGTCAGACTCACCGTGGGCACGACCTCCGCTTGGACCGGTACTGGCGCGAGCAGGGAGGCGATACCAAGGACGATGACCCGGGCGCCTGCGAACACACCCTGCCACGCCAGTCCCGCGCCACTCCTCCCACCGCACCCCCGTCGCCGACGACTTATAGAGCGGTGGCCGCCGCCCGGACAGCGGGAACTCGCCCATCGATAGCGGGCTTTGGCGGAGCGCCGAAAAGCTCAACGCCGGTTGACCAAACCAAGCCCCGCCTTGATACCGGGCCGGAAGTCGCTCAGCATCATCCCTTCTGTGGCGCACGAATAATCCTGCGCACGAACAATCTTGGGTGGCACTCATGAACCGGGATGAAGAGGCCATCGTCGGCCGGTGCCAGGGCTTGAGGGCCGGTCCCGGGATCAGGCGTCCCGGCGAAATCGGGACCGACTCCGAGGCCGGTCGCCGCTACGCCCTGTGGCGCCGGCATCTGGCCGACGGTGACGACCGGCGGATGCGCCGGTCGCTGCGCCGGGACGGATTGTGGCCGGGGGCCGTCCGTCATCGGCGGGCTCCGGCCGAACCGCCGGCCTGGCTGCCGACCCTGCGCCGGATCATGACCGCCACCGGGTCCCCGCCGCCGGTCGCCGACGCCGAGCGCGCCCCCTTCGCCGAGATCCTTGAGCCGTGCGTCGCGACCGCCCGCGCCCTGCTGGACGCCCGACTGACGGATCGCCGGGCGAACCTCGAGGACGTGTTGACTCCGTGTGTGCGGACCGGGCTGGAGCAGTCCCTGCGCCGACGCCTGTCGTGGCTGGCCTCGCCTTGCCTTTACGCCGCGTTCGACCAGACCCGCGTGGTCACCCGCTGGCGGCGCTGCTCGGCGCGGCGGCCGGGCCACTGGCCCCGCGCGAGGCCTATCATGCCTTCGTCCGGCGAACGCTGGCCGATGGTTACCGCGGCCTGTTCCAACGCTTTCCGGTGCTGGCCCGGAGCCTTGCCGTGATCGTCGATTTGTGGGTCGAGGCAAGCGCCGAGTTGCTGCTCCAGTTCGCCGGCGACCGTCCGGCGCTGGCCCGGACTCTGGGGCGCGGGCCCGCTGCCCCCGGTCGCGGCCATCGAGCCCGGCCTGTCCGATGCCCATGCCGGCGGCCGGACGGTTGCCCGCGTGGTCTTCGCCGACGGGCGGGCGCTGGCCTACAAGCCGCGGCCGATCGACATGGAGGCGGCGTTCTCGACGATTCTCGACTGGGTGAACGGCCAGGGACTGCGCTACGACCATCGCAGCCCGCAGGTGCTCGACCGGGACGGCTACGGTTGGATGGAATGGATCGACGGCGGCCCGGTGGCGGACGCCGCGGCGGCCGACGCCTTCTACTGGCGCGCCGGCAGCCTGTTCGCGCTCTATCGTGCGCTCAACGGCTCCGACCTTCACAGTGAAAACCTGATCGCCGCCGGAGCCTGCCCGGTGCTGATCGACACCGAATGCCTGCTCCACCCGCCACCGGACGCGCTGGCCGACCGCCCGGACCTGCCCGCGATCACCATGCCCTCGGTGCTGACCGCCGGTCTGCTGCCGCTCTACACCTTCGCCGAATCCGGCCGGCGCGCGGTCAATCTGGGGGCGCTCGGCCCGAGTTGCGGGCCCGACGGGCTGGAGGAAACCACCTACCTCAACGCCGGCACCGACTGGGTGCTGCGTACCCGCAAGGCCTCGCCGCGGTCCACCGCCCACCTGCCCCGCCTGGAAGACCGCCTGCTCGACCCCACCGGCCATGTCTCGGCCCTGGCCGCCGGTTACCGTGAAACCTGGAGCCTGCTGCTGCACCGGCGCGACTGGTTGCTGACGGCGGCCGGGTCGCCCTTCGCCGCCCTGCGCCGGGCGCGTGGTCGTCACATGACCCGCAGCACCTGGAACTACGGGCAGTTGCTGGAGGCCGCCCGCGGACCCGAGGGCATGGCGGACGGCATCACCTTCTCGATCCTGTTCGAGGCCCTGCGCCGCCCCCTGGCGTCCTTGCCTGCCGGCTACCGCAAGATCGCCGAGGCCGAGAGCCGCGACCTGGAACGCCTGGACGTTCCGCGCTTCGCCTTCGCCGGCGACGACCGCCATACCGGCGATTGCCAGGGCCGGCCACTGGCACGGCTGTTCGCGGAAACGCCGTTCGAGGCGATGGCCGGGCGGTTTCGGGCCTATGACCAAGCCCAGGTCGATTACGAGGCCACCCTGATCGCAGCCGCCCTTCACCGCCCGCCGGCGGTGGCCAGGCCCACCACCGAGGCCCCGCCAACACCCCGTCAGGCGTAACGGACGGTGGCCGACCGGATCGCCGGAGAGGTGATCATCCGCCCCGACGGCACGGCCCAGTGGCTGGGCCTGACCCAGGACGGCGCCGGCGGCGCCATGATCGTGGCGCCGGCCGGCCTGGGACTCTACGACGGCGCGCCGGGCCTCGCCCTGTTCCTGGCCGCCGCGGCGCGGGTGCTGGGCGACGACCACCTGGCCGACCTGGCCCGGCGCGCCGTGCGGCCGGTGTGCGAGAGCCTGCTCGGTCACCATGGCCGGCTGGTGGCCAGCGGGCTCGGGGCCGGCTATGCCCGGGGCCTGGGTGGCCTGCTGCCCGCTCTCGCCTGGATGCACGATCTGCTCGATGACCGCCGCCTGCTCGACGCCGCCGTCGGCATCGCCGGCCTGGCCGCGGCGGCGGCCGAACACGACCGGGCTCACGACGTCCTGGGCGGTGCCGCCGGACTGGTGCTCGGCCTGATCGTGCTCCATGACCGTACCGGCGACCCGACCTTGCTGACCGCTGCAATCGATGCCGGCAGCCGTATGCTGGCTGCTGCCGGGCGGCGGGGCGACGCCCTGTGCTGGGCGATGAAGGGCGGGCCGCCGCTGACCGGCTTGTCCCACGGCGCGGCCGGCTTCGCGCTGGCCTTGGCCGCGCTCTATCGCGCGACCGGGAACCGGGACTGGTGCCGGGCCGCCGAGGCTGCCCTGGCCTACGAACGAACCCTGTTTGTGGCCGAGGCGGGCAACTGGCCCGACCTCCGCCCGCGTTCCGATGACCAGGGTACCGACGCCGACCCGCCGCGCTTCGTCGCCGCCTGGTGCCACGGCGCACCGGGGATCGCGCTGGGCCGGCTTGGTCTGCTCTCGGCGCTCGACGGCGCCGATGGGAGGCTGGAGGCCGGGCTCCGGAGGGACCTCGAGGTGGCGCTGGCGACCACCTGCCGCCACGCCATCCAAAACACCGACGATCTGTGCTGCGGCAACGCCGGCCGCCTGGACATCCTGGCCACCGCCGGCCGCAGCCTCGGGCGGGCCGACTGGACCGCCGCGGCCCAGGACGGCCTGGCCCACCGCCTCGCCCATTTCCACCACCAGGGACAGTGTCATCTATGGCACCACGACCTTCCGGTCGTACCCGGCGACCCCGGGCTGTTCAAGGGCACCGCCGGCTTCGGTTATCTGCTGGCCCGGATGATCGCCCCGGAACTGGTTCCGAACGTGCTGTTGCCGACGCCCCGCGGCACCTGAGGCCGCCCCCTTGAAACCCACCTCATCCCAGGAGCCTCCCATGTCCGCTTCCGAAGCCATCGCCCGCCTGCAAGCTCTGATCACCGCCCGTCCGGCCCTGGCCGACCCACTCAAGGGCCTGACCGACCCCGCCATCGCCGCCGAAAGGCTGGCCGGCATCGCCGGCGAAAATGGCATCACGATCGAGGCCGCCGCTCTCCTCGCCTATTTCGAGGCGGCCATCGCCAACGCCCATGCTTCCGGCGCGTTGTCCGACGAGCAACTCGACGGCGTGGCCGGAGGAGGGACGGCTCGACAATCTCAGTCCTGCTGTTCGGGGCTTTGTGCTTCGCCAGATCCCCAGCGAAGCCGACGATGGTCATGAATAGTGGGAGACATTCCGCCATCACCATGGTGTGAAGCTGTATAATCAGGCATTATCACCTCATATTGCGGAACCTGGAAAGCATCGTATCGCATAAGCCCGCAAAGAAGGAAATATCAATGAGGGTTGATACTCTAAATAGCCGGCTTGTTGAGGGATGATAACAGGGATATTGTTTGCTTCGACGCTCCATTCACCGAAATAGGGATAATCCCATGTCCACCCCCGACGCCGTCACCCGTCTGCAAGCCCTGATCGCCGAACGCCCGGCCCTGGCCGATCCGCTCAGGGGCCTGACCGACCCCGCGCTGGTCGCCGAACGGCTGGCCGCCATCGGCGCTGAAAACGGTCTCACGGTCAAAGCCGCCGACCTTCGCGCCCATTTCGAGACGACCCTCGCCAAGGCGCAGGCGCCGGGCGAGTTGTCCGATGCCCAACTCGACGGCGTGGCCGGCGGCGGTGTCGCGGATGCGGTACTCTTCTCGATCTTCACACTCGGAATCGGCTGCGCGGTCGTTTCGGCGGTTGCCGGCGCCAACAAGAGGAATTGCGGCGCTGACCTTGAAAGGACGACCTTATATGCCCCCGGACCATAACAAGGCGACCGTATATCCTCGGCATAACGTTTCGCCGTGATAGTATGGTCTGGTAACTATCGTCCCGATACGGCGGCAATTCGCCATTACGCCTCTGTTAATACATGGTTTCCCTGCTCCTGGAAAAGGATTCGCCCATGTCCACCCCTGATGCCATCGCCCGCCTGCAAGCCCTGATCGCCGAACGCCCGATCCTGGCCGAACCGCTCAAGGGCCTGAGCGACCCCGCCATCGGCGCCGAAAACGGCATCACGATCGAAGCCGCCGACCTTCGGGCCTATTTCCAGGCGGCCATCGCCAAGGCGCGGGCATCGGGCGACTTATCCGACGCCCAACTCGACGGCGTGGCCGGTGGCGGTGTGACAGACGCGATACTCCTATCGGTCTTCACACTCGGATTAGGTTGTGCTACCGTTTCGGCGATTGCCGCCAGCAGCTACAGAAATTGTGAAAATTCCCTTAAAAATATAGTGTTGTTCCCTGGAGAAATGCCATCGCGCGGGCCGTGATTTCCGGCGTCGAACCCGGGACCGGTGATGGGTATCCCGCATTCGGAACGTTTCCGCTCCTGATTGCGGGATCGCCCACGACCCCGGGACGCGCTCCCCGAGGAAAGATCAATGGCGGTTTACACTTGCAGGAACGTCTTGCCGCCCGGCCCGCCATGCCTGTAGCGTTGGAACCATTATCTCCACGCCAGGACGGATGGATACATGCCCTCCCTCGATGCCATCGCCCGTCTGCGAGCCCTGATCGCCGAACGCCCGACCCTGACCGACCCAGCCGCCGCCCCGCGAAAGGTTCATCGCGGGTGAGGTGGCCGGCTGGAGAATGGCGAACGTGTCTGGAGGCATTTTTGCGGAATGTCGCGGCGCGCCTGGTGTGGCGCGCGTGGCTGGCGCTGATGCTGGCGGCGGGACCGGTCGGGGCGCAAGACCCTGGATCAGACGCTGACGTCCGCCTATCTCGGCAATCCCGAGCTGGCGGCGGCCCGCGAACAGCTGCGCGCCACCAACGAGTTGCGCCCCCAGGCGCTGGGCGCGTGGCTGCCTACGGTCAGCGTTGAGGCGTCGCGCGACCGCAACAACAAGGAGCAGGCGACCGATGGTTCGAGCGAATTCGCTTACAGCCACAACACCACCTCGGTCGGGCTCAGCCTGACCCAGCCGGTGACGCGCGGCGGTTCGGAGTTCGCGGCGCTCAGGGGTGCCGAGGCCCAGATCGCCACCCAGCGCGCCGCCTTGCGCGCCACCGAACAGGACGTCCTGTCGCGCACTGTGGCCGCGTACATGGACGCGCTGGTCCAGCAGCAGGTGCTGGCGCTGCGCCAGGAGAGCGTCGCCTCGTACCGCCATATCCTGGACAATTCGCAACGGCTGCTGGCGGTCGGGGACCGCACCATCGGGGATCTGGCCCAGGTCCAGACCCAACTCGCCCTGGCCGAAGCGGGCCAGGCCGGCGCCCGCAGCGGCTTGGCCAGCGCCGGCGCCGGTTTTCGCCAGCTCTCGGGGCTGACGCCGGAAACCTTGACACTGCCCGCCGAGCCGCCGGGTTTGCCGTCCCGCCAGGAGGAGCTTGAAGCCCTGGTTGCCCGCGACAATCCGGCCCTGCGCCAGGCCACCTTCGACGAGCGGGCGGCCAGCGACGAGGTCGACCGCCTGACCGGCCAGCTGTTGCCGACCGTGGCGCTGCGGGCATCGGTCCAGGACACCCGCACCACCGGTACCAGCCATGACGTGATTTTTCCCGACAGCAAGCAGCGCAGCCTGACCGTCGGCGTGACGCTGTCGGTGCCGCTGTACCAGTCGGGCGCCGAGTATGCCCGCATCCGCCAGGCCAAAGACACGGCCAGCCAGAAGCGCCTGGCCGCGCTGGCGGTCGAACGGCAGGTCCTGGCCGAGGCCGTGCAGGCGTGGCAGCGGCTCGACGGCGCGCGGCAAACCGCGGCGGCCTACCAGCGGCAAGTCCAGGCCGCGACTCTGGCGGTGGCACAGGCGCGCCGCGGCCTGGAGGCCGGCGAACGCACGGTTTTCGAGTCGCTCGCGATCGAACAGCAACTGACCGACGCCCGGATCGCCCTGGCCCAAAGCGACACGGTGATCCAGAGCTATCAGGTTCTGCGCACCGCCGGCCGGCTGTCGGCGGAGTCGCTGGGATTGCCCGTCACCCGCTACGACCCCGAAGCCGACTACCAGCGGGCCAAATGGCGCATCATCGGCCTGGACCCCAATTGACCGGGCCATCCCCATGACCTTCCTTACCGCCCCGTCCTCGCCGTTCCGCAAGGCCGCCCTGGATCGGCTGGCGTCGCCGGAACAGCTCGACCGGATGGTGACGGTCACCTCGGCGCGGGGGTGGCTGGCGCTCCTGGTGCTGTGCCTGCTGATCCTGGCCGGACTGGCCTGGAGCATCGTCGGCACGCTGCCGACCTACGCCCGCGCCGACGGCATTCTGCTCAGGAAGACCGGCAAGGTCGTGGCCAACCTCGCGGCCGGAAACGGCGTGCTTGCCGAATTTCTGGTGAAGACCGGCGACCCCGTGACCACGGGACAGGTGATCGCGCGGATCGACCATCGCGAGGTCGAGGAGCAGTACCGGAATGCCGTCGCTTCCGTGGAGGAGCGTGAGCGCCTGCTGGCCCGAGCCCGAGCCGATGCCGAGCACGAACTTGCGGTAAAGAATGAAGAGTCGCAACGGGAAAAGGCGGCGCTCGACGTCCAGGAAACGGCGGTGCGCGGTCTCCTGGAGGTGTTGCGCCACAAGCTGGCCGACGAGGAGGCGCTGTTCGCCGACAAGGTCGTAACCCGTCAGGTGGTGCTCCAGACCCGCCAGTCGGTCAACCAGACCAACCAGGAGCTGGCCACCGTCGCGACCAGGAAGGCCCAGATCGACATCCAGACCCTGGACACGCGCCTGGCCGCCGAGCAACGGGTGCGTGAGGCCCAACGCCAACTGGCCGAGGCGCAACGCCGGAGCGCCGAGAGTCAGGCCCTGCACGACACCACCGCGGTGGTGACGGCGGCGGCGACCGGGACCGTCGCCGAGATTCAAGCCAATCCCGGCGCCCGGATCGCCGCCGGCCAGAACCTGCTGACCATCGAAACCGGCGAGGATCGCCTGGAACTGCTGCTGTTCGCGGCGCCGGCCGACGGCGACCGGATCAAGCCGGGGATGGCGGTGCTGGTGTCGCCGAGCCAGGTGCCGCGGGAGGAATTCGGGACGTTGTCGGGCACCGTCGCGACGGTCTCGGAGCTTCCGACCACCACCGAGGGCATGAAGGCGATCCTGCATAACGACGAGCTGATTCGCGGCTTTCAGCGGAGCGGCGTACCGTTTCTGGTCCGGGTCGCGCTGGAGGCGGATCCGCAAAGCGTCAGCGGCTACCGCTGGTCATCCCGGCGCGGCCGGTCGATCACACTGTCTTCGGGGACGCTGGCCTCGGGTGAGATCACGATCCGTCGGCAGGCGCCGATCACCCTGCTGATTCCCCTGCTGCGCCGGAACACCGGACTATGACCGAGGCCGCCCCCACCGCTCCCTGGCCGCGATCCCGGGCCAATCGCCGCCACCGTGTGCCGAGCATCCTGCAAATGGAGGCCACCGAATGCGGCGCGGCCGCACTGGCCATGATCCTGGCGCATCACGGCCGCTTCGTGCCGCTCGAAGAACTGCGGGCGGCCTGCGGCGTCTCGCGCGACGGCAGCAANNTGGAGGCCACCGAATGCGGCGCGGCGTCCTTGTGCATGGTGCTGGCCGGCTACCGACGCTGGGTGGCGCTCGAAGAGATGCGGGTGGCCTGCGGCGTCTCCCGGGACGGCTCCAAGGCCTCGCGGGTGGTCCAGGCGGCCCGTGACTACGGGTTGCAGGCCAAAGGCTATCGTTGCGAGCCCCGCGAGCTGGCCACTCAGCCGATGCCGGCGATCGTGTTCTGGAACTTNNACTTCAACCACTTCCTGGTGGTCGAAGGCATCGACACCAGGCGCGGCGTGGTTTGGCTCAACGACCCGGTCGACGGGCCGCGGCGAATTACCCTTGAAGAGTTCGACCGGGGTTTCACCGGCGTGGCCTTACTGTTCACGCCCGGTCCTGGCTTCGTCCGGGGCGGCACGCCGCCGCGCCTGATCGGCCCCTTGATCGAACGACTCCGCGGCTCGGGTCCGGCCTTGTCCTTCCTGCTGGTCGCCACCCTGGCGCTGGTGATCCCGGGCTTGGTCATCCCGGTATTCAGCAGCATTTTCGTCGACACCGTCCTGGTCCAACAGATGCGCGGCTGGCTGTCGCCCATGCTGATCGGCATGGGCCTGACCGCGGTCCTGCGCGGCGGATTGGTGTGGCTACAGCAGACCCAGCTGGCCAGACTGGAACACAAGCTCTCGCTCAACACCTCGGCGGCGTTCCTGTGGCATGTGCTGAGACTCCCGGTCTCGTTCTTCGCCCAACGCCATGCCGGCGACCTGAGCGCGCGTCTCGGCGCCAACGACAAGGTGGCGCAATTGCTGTCGGGCCAATTGGCCACCAACGCCGTCGGACTGGTCAGCATTGCTTTCTATGCCGCCATGATGGCCTCGTATGACGTTACCCTGACCGCGATCGGGGTCGGTCTGGCCCTGTTCAACCTCGCTCTGCTGCGGGCCGGCGCACGGGTGCGCGGCGACGGCAGCCGCCGCCTGCTCAAGAGCGGCGCGGCCTTGGCCTCGGCCTCGGTCAGTGGTCTGACGCTGATGGAAACCTTGAAGGCCGGCGGTACCGAGTCCGACTTCTTCATGCGCTGGGCCGGGCTCCAGGCCAATTACCTCAATGCCCAGCAGGAAAACGCCAGCCGATCGATTCTGTTGGAGTCCGCTCCGGTGCTGCTGTCGGCCCTGGCCAATGCCGCCATTCTGGGGCTGGGCGGCTTGCGGGTGATGTCCGGCGACCTCACGGTCGGCGACATCGTCGCCTTTCAAAGCCTGTTCGGGAGCTTCAACGCACCGATCGCCGGACTGATGGCGTTCGGCGGCGCGCTGCAAACTATCACCGCCGATCTGGCCCGGCTCGACGATGTGTTCAAGCATCCGCTTGACGGGCGCCTGACCAGCACCGCATCCGTGCTGTCGGCCGGGGCGGCGCCGACCTCCAAGCTCTCGGGCCTGGTCGAAGTGCGTGGCCTGGTGTTCGGCTACAGTCGCCTGGAGCCGCCCTTGCTTGACGGCATCGACCTGACCCTGCGTCCGGGCCAGCGGGTGGCGCTGGTCGGCGGCTCGGGTAGCGGCAAATCGACCGTCGCCAAGCTGATTACCGGTCTGTACCGGCCCTGGGCCGGGGAGATACGGTTCGATGGCCTCCCGCTGGAGACCATTCCCTATCAGCACTTCGTGGCCTCGGTGGCCTCGGTCGATCAGGAGCTGTTTTTATTCAAGGGCAGCGTGAGGGATAACGTCAGCCTGTGGGCTCCGACCCTGACCGATGCGGACATTACACAAGCCCTGCGGGACGCGGCCTTGCTCGACGCCATCGTCATCCGGCCCGGCCGTCTGGATGCCGAAGTCTGCGAAGGCGGCACCAATTTTTCCGGCGGCCAGCGCCAGCGGTTGGAAATCGCCCGGGCTCTGGTCAACCGGCCGAGCGTCCTGGTGCTCGACGAGGCCACCTCGGCCCTCGACCCGCTGGTCGAACAACTGATCGACGACGCACTCCGCCGCCGCGGCTGCACCTGTCTGATCGTCGCCCACCGCCTCAGCATGAGGTGGCCCCGGAATCCCGGACA
>PLTC01000134.1 GCA_003165295.1 Rhodospirillales bacterium
TCGGTGCCGCCCGAGACGATGTCGAGGCCCCCGGTCTTCAGGACCGCCGCGAGCGCCCGGGCGTTGTCCAGGACCGCCTGAGCATAGGTGGTGAAGTCCGGCCGCAAAGCCTCGCCAAAGGCCGCGGCCTTGGCCGCAATCACATGCATCAGCGGTCCGCCCTGAAGGCCGGGGAAGATGGCCGAATTGATCTTCTTGCCCAATTCCGGGTCGTTGGCCAGAATCAGGCCACCGCGCGGCCCGCGCAGGGTCTTGTGGGTGGTGGTGGTGACGATATGGGCATGGGGGAAGGGGTCGGGGTAAAGACCGGTCGCCACCAACCCGGCGTAATGGGCAATATCGGCCATCAGGACGGCGCCGACGCGGTCGGCGATCCGACGCAATTGCGCGAAGTCGATGATCCGGGGGTAGGCCGAACCGCCGGCAATGATCAGCCTGGGCCGATGCTCTTCGGCGAGGCGTGCCACCTCGTCGTAATCAATGCGCGCGTCGTCCCGGCGCACGCCGTACTGAACCGCCTTGAACCACTTGCCCGACAGATTGGGCGGCGCGCCATGGGTCAGGTGACCGCCGGCGGCCAGCGACATGCCGAGCAGGCAATCGCCGGGCTGGAGCAGCGCCAACAGCACCGCCTGGTTGGCCTGGGAGCCCGAATTGGGCTGAACATTGGCGTAGCCACAGCGAAACAGCCGGCAGGCGCGGTCTATGGCCAGTTGCTCGGCCACATCCACATGCTCGCAGCCGCCATAATAGCGTTTGCCGGGATAGCCCTCCGCGTACTTGTTGGTCAGAACCGAGCCCTGGGCCTCCAACACCGCCCTCGAGACGATGTTTTCCGAGGCGATCAATTCGATCTGGTCTTGCTGGCGGGCCAACTCACGGCCGATCGCCGCCGCCAGTTCGGGGTCGCTTTCACCCAGCGTCGCCCCGAAGAACCGGCTGGCGGCGCCGGTCGGCGGCGAAGGCGGGGTCCCGTCGGAAGCTGCAACAGTCATGACGTCTGAATCCTGTACTATGGGGCTGGCCGGTGAGGTGGGGCGGGGCCGGGAAAACCGGTTGGCGTTCAGCCGAGCTTGTCGATGCGCCGCTGGTGCCGGTCACCGCCGTCGAAGGGCGTGGTCAAAAAGGTGAGCAGACAATCGCGCGCCGCCTCGAAGCCCATCACCCGCGCCCCCAGGGACAGCACATTGGCATCATTGTGGGCGCGAGCCAGCCGCGCCATGGTGGCATTGGCGCAGGTGGCGGCCCGAATGCCCGGAAACCGATTCGCGGCAATCCCGATTCCGATCCCGGTGCCGCAGATCAGGACTCCGCGCCCGGCCCGGCCGTCCCGCAAGGCGAGGGCAAGGCGTTCGGCGATGTCGGGATAGTCCACCGACTCCGGGCCATGGGTGCCGAGATCAAGGGACTGATAGCCCTGTTCAGCCAATACGGCAGCCAGTTCGCCCTTAAGCGCAAAACCGGCATGATCAGCGGCGATGGCGACGATCGTTGACGACATGGATCAGCAACCTCGATTTGGAACCGTCGATTTTCAACTCTTCGCGAACAACCGGACCATCCCGCCGGCAACGGTGACCGTTCCCGATAACATTTTCCCTTCGTGCGCGGTTCCGGCAGGCGGGGGCGGCTCGAAAGGTCACTTCATCATACCATATATCGGCGGGCTGCCCCACTCTGGCACAAATCGCTGAAATCCTGACAGAAAAAAAAGTGCCGCCAGCGTCGGAATCGGCGGCCGCAGGGGGACCGGTCGCGGTGGCGGCCGGAAACCGGGCGGACCGTCAGGCCGAATCCTGACGGACTTCCCATCGAGTTACCGGTCGGCCGGGCCGCCGTCAGTACCGGTTTCCGCCCGACAACATGCGCGGTAATGGCCGGCAGTCACCAGCAAGGTCGGAGTCGAGGATGTTCCCCGATCTTGCACGACCGCACCGACGTCTCACGATGCACAGTAAATTGTCTGGAGTGAGGCGAAATTTATTGACAGCCAAAATTGCTTATGCCAATCCACAAGCATCCCGATAATTAAAGACCGGACATCCCCCATGAGTGATCCGCTAAACGACGATCTCCCCGAGAGTGCCGTGCTCAGGATGACCGCCGACGTAGTGTCGGCCTATGTCAGCAGGAACGTGCTGCCTGCCCAGCAGATTCCCGACGTGATCAACACGGTTTTCTCGTCTTTGGCCGGACTCAACAGCGGTCCCGGCGAGAGTCCGGTCGAGCCGCTGAAGCCTGCGGTGCCGGTGCGCAAGTCCGTCACCGCCGAGTACATCATCTGCCTGGAGGATGGAAAGAAACTGAAGATGCTGAAGCGGCATCTCCGTTCGACCTATAACATGTCACCGGATGAGTACCGGACCCGCTGGGGTCTGCCGCCCGACTATCCGATGGTGGCGCCGAATTACGCCGCCCAGCGGTCGGAATTCGCCAAAGCCATCGGCCTTGGCCGCAGTTCGGCGCGCTTTGCGCGTCTTAAGGCGTCGTGATCGTCCGTTAGCGGCGCGCCTGATTCGGAATCGGGGTGTTCAGGGACGGTCGGGGGCCAGTGGCGCTGTCCTTGGCCCCCGGGTCCGCCCTCAGGCGGCACCCGGACCTGGGCGAATCGGAAGGACACAGCTTCCACGGTTGGTGCCTTTTTTGGCGTCGCCTCAGGGCACCGCCGGCGGCTTGGCCGCAAGGGCCAGGTGGCGACAGCCGACGGCCAGATAGTCCCAGCCACTGAGTACGGTCAGCAATCCCGCCAGCCACAAGGCGACCGCGCCCATCTGATCAAGCGGCCAGGCGGGGGTGCCGTGACGCCCGATGATCAGCAGGGCAATGGCGGCCATCTGAACCGCCGTCTTGTACTTGGCCAGCCGGCTGACCGGGAGCGTCACCGAGAGGCCGGCGAGGAATTCGCGCAGACCCGAGATCAGCACTTCACGCAACAAAATCACAACCGCCGGCACCACCGACAACCCGGGCAGCCGCGCGGTGGCGGCCAGCATGAACAGGAGTGCGAGGACCAGCAACTTGTCGGCGATGGGATCGAGAAAGCGGCCGAACGGCGACTCCTCCGCCCGCAGCCGGGCCAGATAGCCGTCGAGCCAGTCGGTGACCGCGGCGGCCCCGAACAGCCCCAACAAGGTCCAATCGGCCCAACCGGCCGGCACGAAGAACAGGGCAATCGCGGGCGGAATCGCCGCGATGCGGGCCAGCGTCAGCAGGTTTGGCAGAGTAAGAAGCATCGATTTGCGACAGGGCAGGAGGGGAACTCCCGGTACCCGGGAGTTGGCGGGGCGAGGTCCCAGGCCGGCGAATCATACTAGGGTATTTTCTGACCGAAGGTGATGGAAAAGTGCCCTGGCCGGGTGCTTTGAGGGCGGTGGTCGGCCGACAACCCGGGCGCCCCCGCCGTAACGTTCAAGTCTCGCCGTCCAAAGCTTTGGATCACGGCCCAATTCCAGAGAGGTTGGGTGTTGTGTCAGGGGTGCCGGTTCGGGTTAGCCAGAGACTGTTCCATATGCTAACCTCATCGGAACGGCTGTACAGGCTGCGTAACCGGCTCGGTTTGACTCACGCGGGACAACGCTGGTTTGTTTGAAAGCAGACCAGGACAATCAAGACGAGGTGATAAGATGGTGCGACACTTCTTTATGGTCATCGCCACCGGTCTGGTGCTGGCTGGTCCCGCCCTGGCCCAACAACAACCGAATGAGGTGCTTCAGCAGCTGCAAAACACCAGCCCCGACGCGCTGGCCGCCGCGGCCGCCGCCGGATTGAAACAGTATAATGCAATGACGCCCGAGCAGCGTGCGACGGCTTCGGCTCAGGCCCAGAGCCAGGTGCCGGCATTGATCGGCGCCGCCACCGATTGGTGGAACAAGCTGACACCGCAGGAAAAGGCCGCGTACCAGCAGTCCATCCAGGGACTGTCCGGGGCAATGAACGGAAAGTAACGGCCAAAAGGCGCCGGTGCGGGCCAGGGAGGGGGCAGGCCCCGGCCCCGTCGGCTCCTGCGCCTATTCGAAGAAGACGGCGCGGACCTGACGGGCGGCGGTGGCCGCTTTTCGCCGGCCGCTGGCCTTCAGTTGCCGGTCTTTTTCCCGCTGCTGCCGGGACTGCATTTCCTGGAGGGTATCGACGTTTTGCTGGCGGTGCTGCCGGACCGTTTCGTGGGACACGGCATCCTGAAGGGTCGCCCACAGCAGGGTATTGCCTGCGGTCCAACTGGCCTCGCCGCCCTGGTTGAGCCCGCCGCGACTCGCGGGCGCGGCCTTGCGGGCGGTGGCGACCAGGAAGCGGTCGAGTCGGCGGTCGGTGGTTCGGATGTGGTTGGTAAGCCAGGTCTTGAGGTACTTCACAACCTCATCGGTGATCGGCCGTCCCCCGGACGCCAGACTGGCGTGATAGGTTTCGACGCTGCGCAGCAGCATCAGGTGTTCGCTCCGGTGTGCTTTGGTCTCGGGATAGTCGTACTGGACCATCAGCGACTCTTCACGCTCGAAATGTTCGCGGGCCTTGTCGATCAATGTCTTGACCGTGCCGAGAAGGTTGAGCCGTTGGAAGCCGCGCTCGGTTTCGCCCTTGGCCTCGACCGCGATACCGTCGCGCAAAGCCGCAACGATCCGGTAAAGCGCGACGTGATCGTCGTTCATTACCGAATAAACCTGATCCGGGACCGTTGCCTTGCGCCCCCAGTTGAAGAGCCCCATCTCGATGCCTCCAGGTCTGCCAACTATTTCTATTGGGGCGGACCCTAACCGACGCCGAAATGAACCGCTACCTGTAAGTCCAGACAGAAGGACAAAATGTCGCACCGCGAAATAAATGCCATCGATTAAAGGAAAAGATTGCATTCCGAATGCCAATATTGGCCTTTCCGGTCCGGCTGGCCGGCGGCCGGTGCCAGATCTCCCCAAGGCTCTGCCCGGAGCGGCGATCGGTCCCGGTGCCGGGGCAGGTTCGTTGTTTGGACTCTCGCCACACCGTGCTTGATTGGCGGTCGCCGCACAGTATATAGCACCACAGGTGGCGCCTCGAGACCCGTTCCCGGACGGGGTTCGCCCGGAGCCGCGCACCCGATCCCCGAGGGACCGGGGCCTGCAACAGCGTTGAAGGATCACATGAACCCGCGATCTGGCAGCCAGCCCGCCGGGGACCACAGTCGTCGCATCCGACGGTCTGTGCCTGTGGCGGTCAAGCCGGACCTGGATGGGTGTGTGACTGCGAAACGGGGGTTGGCGCTCGCTCGCTGACCGTCGGGCGGTCGGACGCTTCCTGGGCTCGGACACAACACCGTAAGCCAAGGAGGCTCCGTTGATGGCAGCCCTGTTTCAAACTGCTTCTTCCGATGTCGGGCCGGCCGTGCGGCCGGTTCATTCGGCCATTTCCCTCCATGCCGGCCTCGCCCTGACCGGGACCCTGCCGGGAGGCTGCCGGCGGCGCAACTTTGGGCGTCGACCGGTCGGCTGGTGGGAACGCAGCCCGGCATTGCGTGCGCTGGCGGCGCCGGAATAGCCGGCGGCTGGCCCGGTGCCGGTTTCCTAAGAGACTCCCTGACCATGAACAACCATCCTGGACGCTTCCGGACCACTGGGTTCGGGACATCCCGCGCAGCCCGCGGCGCCGATAGGGCGCCGGGCCGGGCCGGTTAGGCGGAGACTCCGCTCTCCGTCGGATCGGCCAGGCCGAGACCGAAGGAGACGGCGATGCCCCCAGCAACCGAGCCCGGCGGACGCACATTTGGCGCGCGCTGGACCCACCGCCTGTTGAGCTTCCTGGTGGTGGCGGGTCCCGGTCTGATCGTGATGGTCGCTGACAACGACGCCGGAGCGATTTCGACCTATACCCAGGCCGGTGCCCAGTATGGTACCAGGCTGCTGTGGGTGCTTTTGTTGCTGTTACCGGTGACCTATTTCATTCAGGAGATGGTGGCGCGGCTCGGCATTGCCACCGGACGCGGCCACGCCGCGATGATTTACCGACGCTTCGGCAAGTGGTGGGGGCGGTTCTCGCTGTTTGACCTGCTGCTGGTCAATTTCCTGACCCTCGTGACCGAGTTCGCGGCGGTGGCGCTGGCCGCTGACAAGCTCGGGGTGTCGCCGCTGATTGCGGTGCCCCTGGCGGCGGCGGCGCTGGTCGGGCTGGTGGGCACCGGCAGCTATCGGCGCTGGGAGCGGATGACCCTGGTCTTGTGTGGCCTGGATGTCGCGTGGTTCGTGCTGGCGGTGCTGACCGCGCCCGATACCGCGACCGTGGCCCATGACCTGATCGTACCGGGGGTTCCGGTCGGCGGGGTCACCCCGGATCTGGTGTTCCTGGTGATTGCCATTGTTGGAACCACCATTGCTCCCTGGCAGTTGTTCTTTCAGCAGAGTTGCGTCGCCGACAAGCGCCTGCGCTTTTCTGACCTGAAATGGGCACGCATCGACACGTTGCTCGGCGCCTGCATGGTGGTCGGGCTGGGCGTGGCCATGATGCTGGTCGGCAATGCCGTGCATCAGGCCGGACTCGACTATACCGACCCGGCGCAGATGGCCGAGGCGCTGGTTCCGACCATCGGGACTGCCGGCAAGACTCTGATTCTGCTGATGATGGTCAATTGCGCGGTGCTTGGTGCGACCGCGGTATCGCTGTCCAGCGCCTGGGCCTGGGGCGAGGTCGCCTGCTGGAGTCACAGTCTCCAGATGAAGATGAGCGAGGCACCGGGCTTTTATGCCAGTTACGCCGCCTGTGTGGCGCTGGCGGCGGCGTTGGTGCTGGTCCCGGGCGCGCCGCTCCAGGCGATCATCGTTTCGGTCCAGGTGCTGGCCGGAATCATGCTGCCCTCGGCGATCATCTTCCTTCAGTTGTTGCTCAACGATCGCGAATTGCTGGGAGAGGCGTTCGTCAACAAACCCTGGAACAATGTCGTCAACTGGACGGTGATCGCGGTGCTGTTCGCCCTGTCGCTGATTCTGGCGGCGCAGGTGCTGGCACCCGACCTGTTTCCCTCCCCCCTCCCTTGAACCCGCGACAGCCACCGATACGGATAGGAGACGAGCCATGACCAGCCTCGAACAGGTACTGTCCGGCCCCCGGGTGATCCACCCTCTTGACGATGTTCCCGAACTCAAATGCGATCCGGACCGGCTTGGCCGGATGGCGCTGACCCCCACCGTCAGGTGGTCGTTGCTGGCCCTGCGCGGTTACCTGATCGTCATGATGATGCTGGTCGGTTATCGGGTGCTTGGCAGTCTGGGGATGTTTTGACCGGCTTCGCGGGCAGATGGCCCGCCCGCGGGGATCATTGCCTTCGGGCGGCGCCGTCTTCGGGGCCGGCGAGAACGATCTCGTCGTCGACCGCGTAGATCATGCATCCTTTTTCCTTGAACTGGGCGCAGTTTTGCAAGGCCACGGTGGTTGCGGCCTCCACCGATTCGCGGCCGGTGGCAGTGGCCCAGGCCCCCGAGGGATGAATCGCCAGGGCCTTGTGAGTCCGGGCGGCGGCAAAGACCGGCATCTTGGTGTTGCGGACGGTCTGGGCGACAAACGGCACCGCGGCGGGGTCGAAGCGACCGCTGCTGCGGATGGTCACCGGCGTCGGCGCCAGCGACCGGGTATCGGGTTGGAGCACGAGGCCACTGACCGAATAGAGCATGCAGGAGGTGCCGGCGAGAAACTGGCACCGTTCCAGAACCCGCCGGCGGGCGTCGTCTTCGGTCAACTCGCCATTGCCATTGGTCAGATAGGCGAAGTGACCGCGTTTGCTGATGGCCAGCGCCTTGGGTGAGGCCCCGGTCTGGTATTCCCGGAGCCCGGCCTTCTGCTGCTCCGTCAGGTACGGAACGGTTTCGGGATCGAACGCCGGTGCGGGCGTCGGGGCCAGGGCCGGCGCGGCTGGCGTGATCGAGGCCAGCTTGGCCCGGGCCAGCCCGGCAAAGACCCCGGTCGGAAACTGCTCCAGATAGGCACGGTAGAAGGCGGGGTTATGGGAATCTTTGATGGATTCCCAGTAGAGCGCCTCCTTATCGGCGGACGACGGCGGAGGCGCGGCGGTGGGCGCCGGGACCGACTCGGCGGCCTCGGTGCTGGCCGGCTCAAAGTAAAACTGGCCTTCGATGGGCGAGGTTGACAGCCAGGGCTGTTGCGCGCCGCCGGTCTTCTTTTTCACGGCGATGCC
Organism: Rhodospirillales bacterium; assembly: GCA_003165295.1. GTDB lineage: Bacteria > Pseudomonadota > Alphaproteobacteria > Azospirillales > Azospirillaceae > BOG-933. Next base: position 8,150 of record PLTC01000134.1, read on the forward strand.
GACGTCGTTAAAGACTTCGAACACGGAGCGTCCCGGCTGGCGAATGGTTTCAGCCAGTGCCGCGGTGTAGGGGCTGTTGCCGCCGCTGCCGTCGGCGGCAACATTACCGGGCTGGGTCGCATAGCTGATCACGGTGCCGCTGGGCGCCTGCATCTGGGCCAGACCGCCCGAGACCGATCTCAGACCGCGACCGCCGAAGGGGTTGTTCCGGCAGGCGTCGAGCAGAATCATGTTCAGCCGGTTGCCCGCCTGCACCATTTCATCGAGCACGAAATTGACGTCCACCAGCTCGTATTTGACGTCGGCCTCGCTGGCCAGTTGGGCGGACACCGGCACCAGATAGTTGGTACCGGAAATCTGGAGTCCGTGGCCGGCATAATAGAACAGCCCGATCGCGCCGCCGCGCAACTGCTGGCCGAAGCTGCGAATCGCATTTTCGGTGCCGGCGCGGTCAAGGTCGATCAGGGCTTTGCCGCCAACCAGTTCGAAGCCCGCCCCGGTCAGGGCGGTGGCCACGGTGCGGGCATCGTTGGGCGGGTTGGTGAGCGGCGGCGCGTTGCGGTAGGCGCCGTTGCCGATCACCAGCGCGACCCGGCGTTCGGCCGGCACTGCGGCCGGTGGCGCGGTCGCTGCGGCGGTGGCCGGCATGATCTGAACCCCACGGGCGCTCTCGGCGGCGGCCGGTTGTCCCCCGGTCACCGCGGCCAGCGTGGCCAGCATCGTTCCCATGATCAATGCCCGCATGCCCTCGACCATCGCCCTTCGCTCCCCCCTTCGGATTTGCCCCATCATACCGGCTTTGTGGCTCACAGGGCAGCGGTTCACAGTGCAGTTGCTCCGTCTCCGCTCCCGGATCATTATAGGGCTGGCGTCATCCCGGAGGAGAGACCTGAAAGCCATGTTGCGACTGTCCATCGTCCTCATGCTGCTGGCGCTGACCGCGGCCCCCGCCCCGGCCCGCGCCGGGTCCGCCGAAGACGAAAACGACTCGTTCGCCACCGGCCTGGTCTTCGAACCCGAGACGGTGTACCGCAGCTTCCCGGTGGTCGGGACCTACCGCGCCTTTCTGCCGCCCGCCGTCGACCTCTCGGCGTTTTTGCCGCCGGTGGGGTCGCAAGGGGAACAGAGTTCCTGTGTCGCCTGGGCCACCAGCTACGGTCTGCGCGGCTACTATGAGAACCGGCGGCGTGGCGGCGTGGCGACCGCTCCGCTGTTCAGTCCGGCGTTCATTTACAATCAGATCAAGAGCCATAGCGCCGGTTGCGACGTCGGGACGTCGATTTCCGACGCTCTCAACCTGATGAAACAGGTGGGCACGGTTCCCTGGTCACGCTTTCCCTACGATCCCCATGACTGCTCGCGCCTGCCCGAACCCCGGCTTGCCGATGACGCGCGGCCGTTCAGGATTGCCGACTGGAAGCGTGTGGACAGTTCGCGGGTCGACGACATCAAAGGCCAGCTTTATGCCGGCAATCCGGTGGTGATCGGCATGGTGGTGAACCGGGCCTTTCATCGGTTGCGTGGTGATCAGGTGTTCGAAGACACCGATACGGACGGCAGCGGCCATGCCATGGTGGTGGTTGGCTACGACGACAACCGGGAGGCTTTCCGGTTGTTCAACTCGTGGGGCCGGAACTGGGGAGATCGCGGACTCGGCTGGGTCGATTACGGCACCTTCAGGGCGCGAACGCACGCGGCCTTTGTCATGCAGGTGGCAAACCGGCCGGTGTCGATGACTCCGGAGCCGGTGCCGGCTCCGGTTCCAACGCCGGCACCGACTCCGGCTCCTGCTGCTCCGGCGGCCGGGCTGTCCCGGATCAACGCCGTGCTGGCCGACGTTCCCTGCTCGGTACTAAAGGTCGAGCGTCAGGCCGGTGACCGCCTGACTGTGGATGGGGTGGTGGGCGAGGCTGCCGACCGGGACCGGCTGGCCCGCTGGCTGCGCCGGGAGGTGGGGGCAGGGGTGGGGCTTGATGTGGCGGTCATGCCCTGGCCCCAATGCGAGGTCCGGGGAACCTTTGCCCCGGCGCTGGAGCATCCCGCCGGGCTGACCGTGCATGTCCGTGCGTCATCGGCGGGGCGGCCGGTGCTGACGGGCGGGACCGCGCTGGTGCTCGACGTGACGATACCGTCGTTTCCGGCTTATCTTTACGTGATTTATCTTCAGGCCGGCGGGGATGCGGTCTTCCTGTATACGCCGGCCAGCACCCAGGGCCGGCCCCTGCGGCCGGACACCCGGCTGGCCATCGGCGATGGCAATGCCGGAACGCCCAGGCTGGCCATTGGCGCTCCCTATGGCGAGGAGATGATTCTTGCCGTCGCGGCGCCGATGCCGCTCACCTCGGAGGAGCCGGCCGTCACCATGACCGAGCGCGAGTTCCTGAGTCTGTTTCGCGCAGCCATGCTTGGCCACGGCAGCCGCGGCGTGATCAGAATACCGGATCACAGCGCAACGGCGGCGGCGGCTTACACGGTGCTGACGACGAAGCCTTAATCACGCACCTGAACGTCAGGTGCACCGGGCGACCGGCGCGGCTTCCCGATCGAATCCGCGCTCTTCGCACCGGGACTAGAAGCCTTCGCGCTCCATGCGCTTGCGCAGCAGCTTGCGCGTCCGCCGAACTGCTTCGGCTTTCTCACGCGCACGCTTCTCCGAGGGCTTTTCATAATTCCGGCGAAGTTTCATTTCCCGGAAAATACCCTCGCGCTGCATCTTCTTTTTCAGGGCGCGCAGGGCTTGATCGACGTTGTTGTCTCTAACCAGAACTTGCACGGTATATCGTCATCCCTCTGGCTGTGTCCCGGCACAGGCAACCGCTACCATGGCGACCGCCAGGCAGATGGTCTGTCTAACACAATCGGACGCCGGTTGAAAAGAGCCATGGAACGGGAGAGGTCGGGTCGGAACCGGATTTTGCCCGGGATGACGGGTCTTTTGATGCGTGGACGGTTGCCAGTGCCGCGATTATCGATCATGTAAAAGACCGTCATGGCCATTCTCAAGATTGCCCGTATGGGGCACCCGGTGTTGCGTCAGAACGCCCGACCGGTTTCCGATGCCGCACTGCCGGACCTCCGGCAGTTGATCGGCGATATGAGCGACACCATGCACGACGCGCCCGGCGTCGGGCTGGCGGCGCCGCAGGTGCTGGTCGACCTGCGGCTGATCCTCTATCGTGTTCCGGCCGACCGGGTCGGCGACGGCGACGTCGTGGTTCCCGATACCGTGCTGATCAATCCCGAGATCACCCCGTTGACCGACCATATGGTGTTGGGTTGGGAGGGGTGCCTGTCGGTGCCGGCGTTTCGCGGGCTGGTTCCGCGCCATACCCATATCGGCTATTGTGGCCTGAGGCCGGACGGCAGCCGGGTCGAAGGCGAGGCCACCGGCTTTCTGGCCCGGGTGATCCAGCATGAATGCGACCATCTCGACGGCTTCCTCTACATCGATCGCATGCACGACCTGAGGCTGCTGGTGCATGAGGACGAGGTCGACAGCTTCCGGTTCTCTGACTATATCGATTCGGACAATAACGCTTGAAAAGAAGCGGGGCACGGAATGGAAATCACCGAACTCAAGGATAAGCTGTTGACGGCGACCCTGTCGAACGTTCTGTTCGACGGCTGGACCGACCACGCGGTGCGGAGCGCCGCAGCGGGCATCGGCCTCGGGCCGGAGATGGTGCTGCATGCCTTTCCCGAGGGGGTTGCCGATGTGGCTGCCCACTTCTCGGACTGGGCAGATCGCGCTATGGTTGCAGCTTACGGCGCCGAGGATACCGTGGCGCTGGGCGTCAGCGCGCGGGTGGCGTTGGCGGTGCGTCTGCGGCTGGCGGCGCTGGAGGAGCACCGCGAGGCGGTACGCAGTTGGCTTGCCTGGCTGGCGCTGCCGGTTCATACGCCGCTGGCGGTGCGGCTTCTGTATCGGACGGTTGACGAAATCTGGCACACGGTGGGGGATCGGGCAACCGACTTCAGCTACTACACCAAGCGGGCGATGCTGGCCGGGGTCGTGAGCGCGACGGCGCTGCATTGGTTGGGTGACGAGTCGGAAGATCACGCGGCGAGCTGGGACTTTCTCGAACGCTCGCTCAAGGTGACCACCGGAGTCGGCCGGTCAATGGCCAAGACCGGCGAGCTGGCCCAGATGCTGGACCTGGCGCCGTCACCGGTTCGCTTTGCCCGACAGCTCCGTCGTCGCTTCGCCGGCCTGTGACCGGTGCGGGGGAGTCGGAAGGACGGCGAGGGGCCACTCGCTCCGGCCGACGAGCTGGTGACGGAACCATGTCACCTGACGCTTGGCATAATTGCGGGTGGCCTGTTGGGCCAGGGCTGCGGCGGTGGGCAGGTCGAATTCGCCGGCCAGGTGGCGGCGCAACTCGGGCACCCCCAATGCCTTGAGCGCGGGCCGGTCGGGCGGCAGGCCGAGGGCGTCGAGCCGGCGCACCTCGTCGAGGGCGCCGGCCGCGACCATGGCCAGGAACCGGCCGTTACAGGCGTCGTAAAGGGCTGGTCGCGGCGGATCCAGCACGAGTACGGAAAACTCCAGGCCGGGTGGCGACTGTCCGGCGGTCCGGCGGTGCCAGTCGGCCAGCGGTCGGCCGGTGGCGTCCAGCACTTCCCACGCCCGCACCAGCCGCTGGCGGTCCCCGGGACGTAGCTGTTCGGCGCCTGAGGGGTCGCGTCGGGCGAGTTCGGCATGAAACCGGGCCGCTCCCACCGCTTCGAGCCGTGCCCGCGCCGCGGCGCGAATCCCGGCGGGAATCTCGGGAATCTCGGCCAGGCCGGCCATCAATGCGCGCAGATACAGGCCGGTGCCGCCGACCACGATGGGCAGCCGGCCGGCGGCCTGGACGGCGGCGATGGCCGCCAGGGTCAGGGTCCGCCAACGGGCCACCGAACAGGGTTCGGCCGCCGGCAGCACCCCGTAAAGCCGGTGCGGCGCCGCAGCCAGCGCCGTCGGGTCGGGCCGGGCGGTCAGTATCGCCAGGTCACGGTAAACCTGCATGCTGTCGGCGTTGATGATCTCTCCGTCCAGCCGGCGGGCCAGGTCCAGGGCCAGGCCGGACTTGCCCGAAGCGGTGGGGCCGGCAATCACCAGGACCGCGCCCGATCGCCTGTCCGGGGCGGTGACGGCGGCCAGGGCGGCCACGGCGGCCACGGACGACAGGGACGCGGTGGACGACAGGGAAGTCATGGACAAATCCTCGCCCGGCGCCCCATAACGATTTGCCGCTCCCGTCGCCCCCGTGTTCCCGGATACCGTCCCATGGATGCCGTTCTGACCCTGATCGCCGCGCCCGACGCCGAACTTCAGTGTACCACGGTTGACCAGGTGAGGGAGGCGCTCTCGGCGCTGGGGGCGGAATGCGGTGCGGTGGACTGGCTGGCGCCGGCCCGGGCCTGCGACCTGCCGTTCGACGGTATCGTCCCCGATCAGGCCGACGCCGCGGCCCGACTGGTGCTGCGGGCAGCCCAGGTGGATGTCATTGCGCAACCGAAAGGGGATCGCAAGAAGCGGCTGCTGGTTGCCGACATGGAATCGACGATCATCCGTCAGGAAATGCTCGACGAACTGGGGGCGCTGGTCGGCCTCGGCGCCCGCATTGCCGGAATTACCCGGCAGGCGATGAATGGCGAGCTGGACTTTAAGAGTGCCTTGCGGGAGCGGGTGGCGTTGCTGGCGGGGCTGCCCGAATCGGCGGTGGTGCAGGCCAGTGACGGGATGGAACTGATGCCCGGCGCGCGGGCGCTGGTGCAGACCATGCGCGCCTCGGGCGCCTGGTGCATCCTGGTCTCGGGCGGCTTTCGCGTCTTTACCCGACGGGTGGCGGCTGCGGTCGGTTTTCACGAGGAGCGGGGCAACGAACTGGAGGTGCTCGATGGCCGGCTCACCGGCCGGACGCTGGAACCGGTCCTTGACCGCGACAGCAAGGTCGCGGCGCTGATGAGTACCGCCGGTGCCCGCCGGATTCCGATTCGCGCCGTTCTGGCGGTCGGGGATGGCGCCAACGATTTGCCGATGCTGGAAATTGCCGGCCTGGGGGTGGCGTTCCATGCCAAGCCCAGCGTCGCCGCCGCGGCCCGGACCCGGCTTGACCATGCCGACCTGACCGGTCTGCTCTACGCCCAGGGCTACCACCAGGCCGAGATCGTCGGATCCGCCTGAGTGCCGCTTCTTCGCTGACCGGCGAAAACGAAAAAAGTCCCGGTTCCCAAGGTCCCGCGCTTCCAGGCGCCGGGTTTGGGACAGCGGTGCGCCGTCATCCCTTTGTTACCGGATATTCGTGATGCCCCAACGCGCCCGGACCGTGCTCCGGGCGAGGACTTGCCGTATCCCGCCCGACCTTTTTCCGCCAACCCTGTTGAACACTGCATACAATCGTGTGCATAGTTCGCGCCGGGCGAACATCCCGAACCGGTCTTGCCCCAGGACGATCAAGCCCAGGACGATCAGACCCTGGAGTGATCTGCCGGCGATCGGTTGGCGCGGTGAAAATCAGGCTCGTGGATACCGGAAGGCTTCATGAACGATCCGGACAACGCCAATCCTAACGAGACCCCGACCGGCCTGGTGCGGGTCGGCAGAGTGCTGACGATCAATGGCCGGACCGTGACGGTTCGCCTGGAGCCGGCGGCGTGGCAGGCATTTGACGAGGTTTGTCAACGGCAGGGCCGAACCGCCGACGAACTGGGGGCGGTGATCGACCGTCAAAGGGGCAAGGCGGCGCTGGCCTTGTCAATTCGTGACTTTCTCACCCGCTACTTCCGGGAGGCGGCGGATCGCGACCGGCCGCAACGCGGGCTGGCCGAAGCCGAAGGCGAAAGCCCGGCGCTCAGCCCGCTGTTGTCGCGTGCGCTCGACAGCATCGGCCCGCCGCGCAAGCGTTAGGGTAAGTAACAGCTTGGTTTTTCAGGGCTCTGCCCTGCACCCNNGACCGGCCCTTTGCGGGTGTGGGCGTGTCCCCTTATGGAGTGCTGCTTCCGCGCTCAGAGCAACCCATATTTGCCGTCCTGCCAACGTTGCCATTCAGTGGTGAGCAGGGCGATGTGTTCGGCTTCCTCGGCGGCCAGTTCGCGGTAAAGCTGGCGTTCCACGGTACCATCGGGAGCGGCACGGCCGCGGTCGGCAAAGAAGGTCTGGGCCTTCTGTTCGAAGGCGATGGCGATGCGGAACAGGTTGGCCGGATCCTCGGGGTGGTGGTCGATGCCGGCGAACACCGCGGCCCGGACCAACTGGAACTCGTTCGACGGGGCCGGGACCTGGGTGTGATAGCGTCGGCACAGGGTATCCATGTGCTCCTGCTCCATGTCGGCAAGCTTGCCGAACAGGGTCCGCAACTCAGGCTCGGCCGCATCCTGGGCCGCGCGCCGATAGAACGCCTGACCGCCGAGTTCAATTTCGAAGGCAGCACGAACCGCTGCCAGCGCCGCGGTCTCCTCGAGGCGGCGGGCGCCGGGCTCTTCGATCACCTCCAACCGGCCGCCGCATTGGGGGCAGCCGCCGTAGGGGAAGGCGAAGCCCTCGCTGACCTTGGCGCAGGCGGTGCAGCGCCAGGTCAGGGCAGCACCGGCGCAGCAGACATAAGCCTCGCCGCCTTCGATCGGCCGGTGGCACTTGGGACAATGGGCGATAGTTTCTCCTCCGAGGGTTCCGGTGGCCGCCGGTCCGGCATCGGCGGTGTCGGCGGCACCCGGGGCCAGCGGCACCGGCGGTACGAAGCCCGCCACATGGTCGGCGGTGACCGGCCAGGGCCTGCCGGTGGTCAGGTAGGCGCCGATCGCCCGGGCGGCGCGACGGCCGGCGCCCATGGCCAGAATCANNTGACGATGTCGCCGCCGGCAAATACCCCGGGCAGGTTGGTGGCCTGGGTTTGCTCGCTGGCCAGGATGTGGCCCCATTTGTTGAGGGCCAGCCCGGGGGTCGATTGGGGCACGATCGGGTTGGCGTTGGTGCCGAGGGCATAGATCACGGTGTCGCAGGGCAGTTCGACAAACTCGCCCTGGGGAATCGGCTTGCGCCGGCCCCGCTCGTCGGGCTCTCCCAGCGCCATCTTTTCCAGGCGGATGTGGCGGACGTCGCCATTGTCTTCGACCGCGATTTCCACCGGGGCATGCAGGAAGAAGAACTCGATGCCTTCTTCCTTGGCGTGGCGCAACTCCTCGACCCGGGCCGGGGCCTCGGCCTCGGAGCGGCGATAGACG
>PLTC01000054.1 GCA_003165295.1 Rhodospirillales bacterium
CGCCCTGTGTCACGATCTGGGGTTCGGCCAGACCACGGTGGCGGGTGAACCGGGCGTCGTCGAAGTGCGTTTGACCCTGTCGTAACCGCGATCCGCCGTCGCCGGGTGGGGCCTGTGCGCCAGGGTCGTGCACTTGTCTTGATTTTGCAGGGNNGGTTCAAAGGGCCGACCGGCCCTTTGCGGGCGTGGGCAGAGCCCACAAAACCCTTTCAGGTCCCCGCCCCGGCCCGGAGCCGGTTCGTCGGTTCGTCGGTTTCGAGCACGCCGGGCAGGTGGTGTTCAAGGCCGTAGAGGGCCTCGGCGATCACGCCGTCGAGGCGGTCGATCAGCATCGCCGCAGCGGCATCGTCATGGTCCTGGCACGTCCGTTCGATGGCCTGGGTCAGCGCCTGCAAGGCGATGAAACCCAGATTGGCCGCCATGCCCTTGACCGCATGGGCAAGACCGGCCATTTCGCGAAGCTGGCCGCGCATCTGCAACTCGATCATGCGGTCCCGGCGTTCTGCGAGTTGGGTTGCAAACAGCCGGCAGATTTCCCGGGTGGTATCGGCGCCAAGCTGCTGCTCCAGCCCGATGATCACCGTGGCATCGAAGCGATTGGCCGGCGGCGGCGGCGCCCCGGCGATGACCGGTGCCGGCGCGGCGACCGACGTCGGTGCCGGCGCCGGTGCCGGTGCGCCCGACCGGACCTTGTTCCCCGCGTGCCGGGCGAGGGCCGCCGCCAGGACGTCGGGCACGATCGGCTTGGTCAGGAAGTCGTCCATGCCGGCGGCCAGACACCGTTCGCACTCGCCCTGAATCGCGGTGGCGGTGAGCGCGATGATCGGGATTCGGGATTCGGGTCCGGGCAAACCCCGGATGGCCCGGGTGGCCTCCAGGCCATCCATGCCGGGCATCTGCATGTCCATCAGCACCACCTCGAAGCCGCCGGTGGCCACCGCCGCCACCGCCTCGGCGCCGTCACCCACCGCGGTTACCCGGTGGCCGTCCCGCTCCAGCAGACCCACCGCCACCATCCGGTTAACGGAATTGTCTTCGGCGACCAGGATGGACAGCGAGCGCCGCGGACCCGACGGCACCACCGGCGCCGTCCGGTCGGGCACGGCCGACGCCCGGCCGAAGCGCAGCATGAACCAGAAGCGGCTGCCCGTGCCCGGCCGGCTGTCGACGCCGATGCTGCCGCCCTGCTGTTCCAGCAACTGGCGACAGATGGCGAGCCCCAGACCGCTGCCGCCGAAGCGCCGGGCGATGGAACTGTCGGCCTGGGCAAAGGACTGGAACAGCCGGGCCCGCACCGGCTCGGGAATGCCGATGCCGGTGTCGATGACGTCAAAGCGCAGCGTCACGCCGTCTTCGCCGCCGTCGACCGGCGAAACTGCCACCTGCACGCCGCCACGCTCGGTAAACTTGATGGCGTTGCCCACCAGATTGAGCAGAATCTGACGCAGCCGGTTGGCGTCGCCGACCAGCCAGCGCGGCACCTCGGGCGCCATCCCGGCGGTTAGCGCCAGCCCCTTCTCACCGGCCCGGGTGGCCAGCAGCCGGGTGGTGGCCTCCAGCACCTGGGCCAGATCGAAGTTCACCGCCTCGAAGGTCATCCGTCGGGCTTCCAGTTTGGAAAAGTCGAGGATGTCGTTGAGGATGGCCAGCAGCGCGTCTCCCGACTGATGGATGGTCTCGACCCGGCTGCGCACGTCCGGCAGCAACGGCTCGTGAAGCAGGAGCCGGGCCATCCCCAGAATGCCGTTCATGGGCGTGCGGATCTCATGGCTCATCACCGCCAGGAATTCGGACTTGGCCTGGTTCGCGGCCTCGGCCGCCTCCTTGGCCAGCCGCAATTCCTCCTCGGCGCGCTTGTATTCGGTGATGTCGCGGCCGGCGCCGCGATAGCCGGTGACCCGGCCGTCGGCGTCGAGGATCGGCACGCCGCTGATCCGCTCCCACACCAGCCGGCCCCGGCGGTGCAGCGTGGGGTATTCCAGGTCCTTGAACCGGGCGCCGCGGTCGGCAATGTCGAAGAAGGTTTCGGTAACGGTGGCGGCCGCCGCCTCGGGCAGGGTGTCGAACAACCGCCGGCCGACCAGCTCCGCCGGCCGATAGCCCTTGACCGCCTCGACCCGATCGGAAAGGTAGGTGTAGCGGCCGTCCCGGTCGATTTCGAAGATGTATTCGCCCGCGGCATCGGCCACGTCGCGAAAGCGCCGTTCGCTTTCCCGCAGCCGGGCTTCGGCCTGGACCCGGTCGGTGATGTCGTTGGCCACCACGAAATAAATCGGCTTGCGGTTGACGCCATAGATCGGCGAGACGCGCACCTCCACGTCCCGGGTCTCGTCCGAGGCCAGCCGGTGCCGGGTGGTGAAGGTGGCGTTGCCCGAGGTCAGGGCCTCGGTGATTTCCCGGCGCAACACCGCCTCGCCGGCGACGTTCAGGTCGGGGACCCGCTTGGTCAGGAATTCCTCGTGGGAATAGCCATAAAACCGCTGGGCGGCGCGGTTGGCGTCGATGTAGCGCAGAGTCTCGGGGTCGATCAGGTACATGATCGCGCTGTGGCCGGCGAACATCTCGCGGAACTTGCGTTCGCTGGCGCGCAGCACCTCGTCGGCGGCCCGGTGATCCAGGGCGACCGCGGCCAGCCGTGCGACCCGGTCGATGATCTTGAGGTCGGCAGGCTCGGCCGCCCGTGCGGTCTCGAACATCACCACCAGACAGCCATAGACCGGCCCGGTGGCGGAGACGATGGGGGAGGCCCAGCACGCGGCCTGACCGCTGCCGGCGACCATCGCGGCAAAGGCCGGCCAGCGGGGATCGGTGGCCACATCGGCAACCTGCACCGTGTCGCGGAGGGCCATGGCGGCGGCGCAGGGACCCCCGGCGGGTTCCACCGGCCCGGCCGTCTCCAGGTCGGTGGTCAGCCGGGCGGCCAGCGCCGGCGCCGCGGCGATGTACCAGCCGTGGCGTTCGTCATCCTCGTCGAGCAGCAGCACGCCGCTCCGCGCCTCGGGCACCAGCCGGTCGACGCCGCGGCATAAGGTCTCCAGCACCGCCGGCATCGGATCGTCGCCGGTGACCTGCTGGAGCACGCTCTTTTCCAGGGCCAGCAACTGGCCATGACGGCGGCGCTCGGTGATGTCGGAAAAGGCCAGCAGCACCGCCGCCTCGCCATCGTAGCCGATTTCGGTGGCCGACAGCGCGGCCCAGAACGGCCGGTCGGTCCGGGGCCGGAGCGGCGTTTCGAAGTCCTCGACCAGGCCGTTCATGTGCAACTCGGCCAGCAACCGGACCCGGTCCGCGGGCTCCAGGTAATGGTCGAAACCGAGGCGACCGCCGCCGCTGCCGCCGGGGACACCCAGCAGCCGGGCCGCCTTGGCGTTGATGAACAGCATCCGCCCGTTGCTGCGGGCCGCCACCAGAATCGGCAGCGGCGCCGAGGCCAGAACCGCCCGCAGCCGGCTCTCGCTCTCGTGGAGTTCGCGGGTCCGCTGGGCCACCCGCGCCTCGAGGCTCTGGGTCAACCCGGAAAGCTGCTGATAGAGCCGGGCGTTCTCCAGGGAAACGGCGATCTGGCCGGTCAACAGCGACAGAAGCTGGACCCGGCTGCGGGTAAACGCCCCGGGCAGCAGGTTGTTCTCCAGGTACAGCACGTCATTGACCGCACCCTTGAACGGAATCGGCAGACACAGCACCGATTTCGGCGGGTCCGCCGGCCGGCCGGTCTCTCCGGCAAAGGCCGGGTCGGCGGCGGCCTCGGCCAGGATCACCGGCCGGCCCGAAGCCGCCGCCCGCTCGACCAACGCCGTCGGCACCGCCAGTTCTCCGGCACCGGCAAAGCCGTCGTCACCGCTGCCGTCACGGGCCGTCACCTGACCGGTGTCGGTGTTGCCGGCGGCATCAATCCGCCAGACCTCGCCGTTGCCGCCTTTGTCGAGATGGAGCAAGGCGCCCCGTTGCGCGCCGGCACTTTCCAGCGCGATGCCCAGCAGGCGGACCAGCAGCGCCGGCAACCGGATTTCCCCCGAGATGGCCTGGGTTGCCTTGAGTACGGTGGCCAGATCCACGTCGGCGGTCCCCGAACCGGGCACCGCGGTTTCGCCGACCCCGGGCGCCCCCTCGGCCAGCGCCGGGTAGGCCGCGCGCAATTGCGCCGCCTTGGCGTCGCCGCCCCAGCGCAGGTACAGCGCGTGGGCCTGGCGGGCATGGCCTTCGGCGGCGGCGGTGCGGCCGGCCGCCGCCAGCGCCCGGGCGGCGATTTCGCAGGCCAACGCCTCTTCGGGCAGGCAACCACTCTGGCGGGCGGCTGCGATGGCTGCTTCGAAACCGGCCAGGGCGCTTTCGGTTCGTTCCTCGGTGCGGTCCAGTTCGGCGGTCAGCAGCAGCAGCCGGTGGCGACTGTTGGCCGGGGCCGCCTCGGCCCACAGGCCGAAGCGGTCGATGGCGGCATGAACCCTGGCCAGCGCGATCACCCGCTCGGCCGCGGGCAGCCGGTCGAGCAGCGCCAGCCGGGCCAGCGTGGCGTGGAACAGCAGTGCCGGCACCACCGCGAGGCCGCGGACCGCCGGCAGGTCCTCCTCGGCCCGGTCGGCTTCGCGCACCGCAGCGCCGAACCGGCCGAGAAACGCCAGCAGCACCGCCCGGGCGGCATGGACCAGGAAGCGGCCGGCGCGGTCGCCGGTGGCGGTGCAGGCGGCCAGCACCGCCTCGCCATCGGCGTGTTCCCCAAACAGCCGTTCCGGCTCGGCGCAGCCGCCGCGCAGGCATGCCGCCAACTGGCGGACGATGGTCAGATAGGTCAGCACCACCGGCTGGCGCAGCCGCCCCAGCGCCTCGGCAAAGCCGGCAAATTCCCGCTCCAGCGGCGCCAGCGGCTTGCCGGCCAGGAAGGCGTGGCTGCAATAGGCGTAGGCGGCCAGTGCGGCGTGGCGCAAGGCGCCCACACCGCGGGCCCGGCGATGGATCTCAAGCAACGCCGGCAGCGTCGCCGCCAGCGGGTCCTTGAGCGGACGGATGAGCTGCTGGACCGCGAGCGCCGGGCCGGGCTGCCAGCCCCGACGCTCCATCAGCTCGGTGGTCAGTCGTCCCAGGTCCCAGGCCAGCCGGCAATCCTCCAGCCCCTCGGCCATCAGCATGCCGAGCAGCGGCCAGGCGACCAGTCCCTCGGGGGTCGGCCCCAGCCGCAGCATGGCCGAGACCATCGGCAGCACCAGATGGGAGACCAGCTCGGGCCGGACGATGGCGGCCGGACCGCAGATCATCGCGCCAATCCTGATCGCGGTTTTCAGCCGGCCCGGCTTCATTTCCGGCCGTCCGGCCAGGGCCGGCAGCGTCAGTTCGGCCAGCTCGGCCCGCAGCGCCAGCAACTGCCGTCGCAGGTCTTCGCCGTCGCCTTCTTCGCCGACGGCAAAGCCCAGCAGCCCCAGGGTGTCGAGCCCGAGTGCGATGGCCTCGACCGGTTGGCCTTCGGCGAACAGCGCCTCGATCCGCACCTCGAACAGGGCCGCCTGCTCGCGGCCATGGCGGGCGTGGGGCAGCGCCGCCGTGATCACCCGATCGCGCTCTTCGGTCCGACCGCCCAATGCCGCCATCTGTACCGCCAACAGGTGCAGCGCCAGGGTCCCGGCGGGGTCGCGCTCCCAGGCGTCGCCTTCCAGCAGTTGGATCGCCTTGGTCGCAAACTGAGCGGCGCTGTCGAAAGCGGCGGCGACCCGGGCCTGTTCGGCGGCGGTGTGGTTGAGCTCCACCAGCGCCCGCCGTTCGTCCGGGTCGATGATCAGCCCGCTGCCCTGATTGAGATGGCCGAGCCGTTCGAACAGCCGCGCCCCGGCGTCGGGTGCGGCGGCCAGCCGGCGGCCGATCTCCAGATGCAGAACCGGCCGCTCGGCGGGCGGGGTCAGGGAGTAGGCCGCTTCCTGCACCCGGTCGTGGGCGAAGGCATAACGGGGGGTGTCGGACGCGGCGCCGGTGCAGGTTCCGTGGGCGCAACAGCAGCCGTCGAGGGGCACCACCAGCCCGACGCGAACCGGTTCTGCGAGTGCCGCCGCAGTTTCTTCGCGGCTGGTGCCCACCGCCAGCGCCAGCGTGTCGAGATCGAAGGTGCCGCCAAGACAGGCCGCCTGCCGCAGCACCCGCCGTGCCGACTCCTCCAGCCGGTCGATCCGATCGACCATCAGGCCGATCACGTTGTCGGCGATGCCGGCTTGCCGGATGCGGCCGGCGTCCCAGCGCCAGACACCGGCCCCGGAGTCGAAGGCGATCAGCCGACCGGTGTGCAGCTTGTCCAGGAACTGGACCAGGAAAAAGGGATTGCCGCCGGTCTTGTCCAGGCACAGCCCGGCCAGTTCCCCGGCCGCCGCCGCGGTCAGCCCCAACAGGTCGCCGACCAGTTCGGTCACCACCGGCAGCGGCAACGGCCCGAGCCCGATCCGGGTCAGCCGCTGGCCGGCCTCGCCCGCGGCTTCGGCCGCGCGTTCCAGGGGATGGCTGCGATCGACCTCGGTGTCGCGACAGGCGCCGACCAGCAGCAACGGCACGCTTTCGGTATCGAGCACGATCTGCTGCAGGACCTGGATCGAGGCCATGTCAGCCCACTGGAGGTCGTCGAGAACCAGCAACAGCGGCTGTTCCGAACCGGCCAGCGCCCGAACCAGCCGCTGGAAGGTCGCGACGATGCGGTTTTCCGCCTCGCGCGCCGGGACTTCGGGCGGCGCCGGCCGCTCCCCGAGCAGATGCGCCATTCCCGGCACCAGATCGATCAGCAGGCGGGCGCCGGCCCCCAGATGATCAAGGAGACGCTCGCGCCACCGGCTCTGGACCGGCGGCGGCTCGGCCAGGACCTGATCCAGCCAGTGCCGCAGCGCGTCGATGAAGGCGGCATAGGGTTGCTGGCGGTGGGTGGCGTCGCACCTGCCGGTCACCACCAGACTCAGCCGGCCGAGGTTGCGCTGGATCAATTCCCGAATCAGCGCGGTCTTGCCGATCCCGGAGGCGCCGCCGACCAGCGCCAGTTGCGGCTGGCCGGCGGCGGCCCGCTCCAGCGCCCGTTCCAGCGCCGCCAGTTCCGACTCGCGGCCGTAGACCCGGAGCGGCATCCGAAAATGGTCCGGCACGTCGCGGGCGGCGATGGCCAGGGCCGGAGTCACGCCGTTGCGGCACAGGTCGGCCTGGACCGCGGCAAGGTCGGCGGTCAGGGCCTCGTGGCTCTGATAGCGGTCCTCGGGGGCCTTGGCCAGCAGCCGCATGACGATGGCCGACAGCCGCTCGGGGACCGAGGGCTGGCGTTGATGGGGCGGCAGCGGCAGCCGCGCCAAGTGGGCATGGACCGCTTCGGCGGCGTCGGTGAAGCTGAAGGGCAGGACCCCGGTCAGGAGTTGATAGAGGGTGGCACCGAGGGCGTAGAAATCGGCCCGGAAGTCCACCGCCCGGTTCATCCGTCCGGTCTGCTCGGGCGCGAGATAGCCGAGCGTGCCCTCCAGCACCGGAACCGCCCCGGCTGCGGCGGACTCGCGTCCGGCCTGGACCGCGAGGCCGAAATCGATCAGCCGCAGCGTCCCGCCGGCCCGGTTCCAGACGATATTGTCGGGATTCACATCCTTGTGAACGATCCCGGCCCGGTGGATGGTGCGCAGGATGCGGACCAGGGCCAGGGCGACGCCGACGGCATCGGCCACCGGAAAGGCGACGCCCTGGAGCACATCGCCCAGCGTCACCGCCTCGTCGTCACCCATCACGAGGCACCAGCGGCCATTGATCCGGCTGAATTCCCGCACCTCGACGATGCCCGGATCGTGAAGGCCCCGGGCGATCTCGTATTCCCGCCGGAAGCGCGCCAACTCGGCCGCCGCCGGCTCGTCCCGGTTCAGGGCCTTGAGGATCACCCGGGTCCCGTCCCCGGCCACCGCCCGCACCACCACCGTATTGCGGCTGCGATGGAGCGCGTGCAGTTCCTGATAGTCGGTGAGCATGGTTACGGTTGCCTTCCCGGTTTTGCCGGAGCCACCCGACGGCGCCTATCCGTTCTCTCGCTCATCCGAGGTCCGACTCGAAACGCCAATTTCGCCCCCCGAAACCGCAATTGCCGATCCAGATAGCCAAACTTCTGCTGTATTTTTCGTTAACGTCCGATTGTTTTTTTTGAGGGAAAAACCGCCCGTCGGCCTCGTCCACCCAAAATCCCGGTGAGGCCCTAATGAGCGGGCAGTATTGTGATCTTTCTACCCGAGACAAATCCAGTGTCTTCGCTACTGCGGGGCTTCAGGACCGGGTTCGGGGGCGTGACGATCGCCGCTTTGGCCTGTTCGAGGGGCGCGAAACCGGTGACGCGGTCATCCCGGCCGCGGGTCGGCCCGCAGCCGGCGTTCGACGGCAAGAAACTATTCAGTGAATAATGCCCCTCCCGGTCCGCCACGCCGGATCGCGGGGAGAGGAAACCATCTCCGAAAGTCTGCCTGCCAAAGATGTCTTTATTTCGGCGCGGCGGTACCGGCGTCCGATTCCACCGCAATCGGCTTGTGATGGTGCTTTTTCCACCGCTCGGAGGAACGATGAGGCGGCAAGTTACTTTCCGATCAAAATCGGCTATCCAATAACACTGTCTGGAGAATCGTGACAGATATCTGTAAATCTTGATTTTCTTTCCCATAAGTTCGTGATGTGCTATATTCGCGACCACATGAACCGAATATTGCAGTTTTATGAAGCGAAAAACCAAAACACTCATCGTTCTGAGTTTGGTATTGCTGGCCACCGATCTCGGTTTTCTGGCCATCAACTACGTTTCCGCGGACAACGTGCTGAATGACACGGTCCAGGAGCGTGGGGCGTCTTTGCGTGACGGCTTCGAGATCGCGCTTTACAATACCGAACTCAAGCTCACCGAGATTGCCGCCTTCGTTGCCGGCATCCCCGAGGTCAAGGCCGATCTGGCCGCCGCCGCCCAGGCGGTGGCGGCCGGTGATGACGCCGCCGCCGACCGCAGCCGCGAGGCGTTGCTGGCGGTGGTCGGCCTGCGGTGGAAGTCGCTGCAATTCAAGTACCTGCTGCGCCAGTTTTCCTTTTACGTGCCGCCCGGCAGCACCGCTTTCCTGCGGGTCCAGCAACCCTACGAGTATGGCGACCAGATCAGCGACCCCGCCTCACCGGTGGTGACGGCGATGCGGACCGCTCAGCCGCAAAGCGGTTTTGCCATCGATCGCCTGTCGACCGGCGTGCGCGGGGTCGCGCCCATCGAAATCGGTGACCGGACCGGCAGTGCCGGCAGCCGGGTCGGCGCCATCGAGGTCGGCTCTTCGTTCGACATGATGCTGATTCCCATCTGTCCGGCGTCCTCCTGCGGCGTTTCGGTGTTGCTGTCCGAGGCCCAGGTTCGCGCGGCCATGGAGGAGGAGGCGGCAAGCGAATACTTCTCGCCGGACCGTCGCTGGAACCGCTGGTTCACCGAGGCCGCCTCGAACCCGGCCCTGACCCGGGCGTTGCTGGCGGCCGACCCGATGCCCGATGCCAGGCGCCGCGAGGTTCATCTGGTTCATGTCGGTGACCGCTGGTTCAGCGTCACCTACTTTCCGTTGAGCGACGATCGCAGCCGGCACGACGCCTCGGCGCCGTCCGCCGGGGTGGTCGTCGGCTGGCAGGACCTGACCGACCGGGTCAGACAATTCAACCGCAATCAGGAAATCAACCTGTGCTTTGCCGCAACCGCCTTTGTCATTATGGAGGGGCTGACCTGGCTGTTGATCAATCTGGTGACGCGCCGGCTGGAACAGGAAATCACCTCGCGCACCCAGGAGGTCAACGAGCTGCTGGCGCGGGTGTCGATACTGGCAAACCGGGATGGCCTGACCGAACTGTTCAACCGCCGTTGCTTTGACGAGCGGTTTCTCGAAGAGGTCGGCCGGGCCGGGCGCAATGGCACGCCGTTATCTTTGATCCTGCTGGACCTCGATCACTTCAAGCGCATCAATGACGGTTACGGCCACCCGATGGGCGATGCGGTTCTGATCCGGGTGGCCGACACGATTCGGGCGGTATGCCGCCGCAGTGACGTGGCCGGCCGGTATGGCGGCGAGGAGTTTGCCATCGTTCTGCCCGAGACTCCTTGCGACCGCGCGGCGGAGGTGGCGGAGCGCCTGCGTGCCGACGTCGAGCGACTCGATTTTTCCGACCTGACCGATGGCGGCCTGCGGATTTCCGTGAGTGCCGGCGTCGCCGCATGGCAACCGGGCATGCTGCCTTCGGCGGTGTTGCGGCGCGCCGACCTTGCCCTTTACGAGGCCAAGAGCGGCGGCCGTAACCGCGTGATCCTCAGTGCCGCCCCCACCCCCGAAGCCGAAGTGACCACGCCCGTCCACGCCGTCATGACGGTGCCGGTATCGTCGTGACCGCGCCAGTCACGACGGCGCCTTATGACATCATGGGTTCAAAGGGCCGNNGTGGGCAGAGCCCACGAAATTGTTTTCTTTCAACGACCTGTCGTAACGAGCGCTCCCCCCCCCCGCGGCGGTCACGTCCGTTGGTTCAGGGCCGTGACGGCGTCGGTGATGTTGGCCATCACCAGATCGGTCAGGGCCGAGCTGATCGCGTCGTCGCCAAGCCAGAGATACAGTTTGGCCCAGAAGTCGGACGCGGCCTCGCTGCTCAATCCGGAGATCAGCCCGTTGACCCGGGTGGTGACGGCGTCCCGGACCATGTTCGGGTCGAAGCGGTTTTCCGGCCAGGGCAGGGTTTCCTCGGGGGTGGCGGCGTCGCCGACCAACGGGATCAACCGGCGATGGCGGTTGCCATCTCTGGTGAACCCGTGGGCCTGGTCCTGGGCTGCGGTCCAGCCGCCGACCACCGGGTTGCCGGCGGGCACCGCGAACAGATCCTGCAGGAATTTCTGGCAGTTGGCGCGGCCGAGGAAGTAGTCGTGGCGGCGGTAATCTTCGCACATGAATCCCAGGAACGCCCCCAGTCCCGAGGAGCAGATGGCGTCGTTGCCCACATACTCGCCGCCGCCGGCCCGGGCGCGGCGGGCGGTGATCATGAACCGGCTGGAGACGTTCTCCTCCACCGCCATGGCCAGATCCTGGGTGCCATACCGGGCCTGATCCTTCAGACCCATGGCCAGCGGCAGCAGCACCTCGATCAGCGGCTTGCTCATCAGCGGGCCAAGATCGGCCTTGTCGTTGAAGGGATCGATCAGGATGACTGCCCGATTGGCGTCGGTGCCGGTGCGCGGCAGCCGCTTCAGCCAGCCGACCAACTCGGTTCTGGCCAGTTCGATGGGATCGTTGTTGGTGGCGCCGCCGTCGACGGTCAGGAACAGGCAATTGCCAACGGCGTCCGGCTCCAGGGCGCTCCAGTCGGGAACCAGTTGCCGGACCTCGCCGGGCACCCCGGCGCCGTCCCCGGGCAACGCCGCCACCCGGTAGTTATAATGCTTCAATGGCCGCATCAGCGGGCGCGCGGGAAAACCGATGGGGAACGCCCCCGAAGCGCGGGCAAAGTCGCCCAGCACCGGCCATCCGGCGCCGGTATTGGCGCCCTGGGTAATGATCGTGAATTCGTCGGGGCGGAAGGTCTCCAGACCGGCCCGGGTCTGGATGCCGAAACGCACGAAATCGGCGTGGTTGACCGTGGCCAGGCTGAGGTTCGGGTTCTGGAAACCCATCCGGTACGGAATGCCCCGCAGATTGGTCAGGGTCATGAACAGGGTCAGCGGATTGCCGAGCCAGTCCCGGCTGACCGCGGTGCCATTGGAAAAATCCACCACATAGCCGGCGGCGGCGTCGATGGGCCCGGGGTTGCACAGCGACGCCAGCGGCGTCCCTTGCAGGTCCGAGGGGTCGAGCAACCCCTGGATGGTGAGTTTCCGCACCCAGACCTGATAGAACGGGTTGTCGGGCGCCGCGGTCGGCTCGTTCGCCAGCGTAACCGGGGTGATCCGCTGGGTCACGATCCGGCCGAGGATGGCGCCGTTGACCGCACCGCCGGAAGCGCCGGCCGCGACCTTGAGCACCACGTTGTGGCGGGGCACGGTGGGGTCGTTGCCCTGTTTGGCCGCTTCCCAGCGATCCAGTGCCTGGACCAGGAAGTCGAGCACGCCCGCGGTATAGGCGCCGGCCGACACCGTGCCGCCCAGGACCAGCCCGAGTTCAAAGGTTTCGGGTGCCGGCGGGGCCTTTTCGGCAGGAAACAGGCGATGGATTTCGTCGGGTGACAGTCGGGGGAATTCGAACATGACGATCTCCCAGTCTGCGCCGCCGATGGGCGCGGCTTATGGCTTCAGGTTGCCCCATCTCCGGCGGTATCAGGTTGCGCGGCGGTGATGAGGCCGAACAATCGCCAACGGATAGCATAGTCCAACCGGATCGTCGCCGGTCATTCGGTTCTTTTTGTTCCGATGAGATCGAGGGCCCGGGCACGTCATGCGGGCGGTTCCCGATGGCCCGTTTCGCCCGGTTGAGATCAGGCAGACCGGCGGTTCCGGCCTGGGCGAAAAAGAGGCCGGCGGCGGTGCAGTTGCCCCTTTTGACCAAGGATCCGCTGACGACCGTGCGCCCGAGCCTGAGTGCCGCAGGCACCTCGACCCGGGACCGCCGTGGTCGCCCGGTGATACACCGCCGCCTGGGACACGATCCGCGCTCTCCCGGTGACGGTGAATCATGCTTTACTGCCGCGGGGGCCATCGGTTGGCGGCGTGGCATGGGAGAGGTGCGGGGTGGTGGCAGACGACGGAGCCCTCGACGACCCGGTTGCCGCCCGGCGCGAGCGGTCGCGGGCGGCGCTGGTGGCGCGGTTTCCCGATCTGGCCCCGGTGCTGGCGGCGCCCCTGCTGGCGGAGCCGGTGGTGGCCGGAGGCGTGGTGGTGGATCTGGCCCTGGGGGACGGGCGGTTTTATCGCGGTGACGGCCGGGAACTGGCGGCGCGTCAGGTCGGAGACTATCTGGCCCGGCCGGTGCGCTTCCTGCCCGACTTCACCGCCGCCAATCCCACCGCCGGTCTGGTCGAGCGGCGGATGCTGGCGGTGTTGCTGGAGGAAAGCCGGCGGCTGGGGCTGGCCGCCGCCGACTTCACCGCCGCACCCGACCCGGATCACGGCCTGCTGGTGGTGTTGGGGATCGGACTTGGCCACCATCTGGCGCCGCTGGTGGCGGAAACCCGGGCCAGTCACGTCCTGGTGGTGGAAAGCGAAGCCGAATTCCTGCGCCAGTCCCTGGGCGCCATTGAATGGCCGGCGTTGCTGGAGCCGATCGAGGCCGGGGGCGGGGAACTGAGGCTGTTCCTCGGGTATGCCGCCGAACCGATCCTCACCGCCCTGCGCCAGAGCTTTGGCATGGTCGGGATTCCCTACCTGGATGGCGCCTGGTTCTATCAGCATTACAACAACCCGGTGCTGGATGCGACGGCGCGGCGGCTGAGCGAAACCGCGCGGCTGGCGTTCCAGGCCCGGGGCTTTTATGAAGACGAACGGCTGATGCTCGCCAACGCCGCGGCCAATCTGGCCCGCCGTTCGTTCCGGCTGATGGACAACCGGCCCAAGCCGGCGCGCCGGGAGCCGGCAATCATCATCGGCTCGGGACCCTCCCTTGATGCCGCCATCGACGACATCCGGCGGGTCCGGGAGGGCGCGCTGGTGTTTTCGTGCGGCACGGCGCTTGGCCTGTGCCGGCGCCACGGCATCGTTCCCGATTACCACTGCGAAAGCGAGAACAGTACCGACAGCCATCGCCTGCTCTCGGAGATTGCCGCCGCCGGCGGCCTGGCCGGGATCACCCTGCTGTCGTCGATCACCGTCGACCCGCGCGTCCCGCCGCTGTTCGACCAGAGTTTTTTCTGTTTCCGGGAGATGTCCATCTCGACCCGGCTGCTGGCGGGACCCGACCAGGAGATCGGCTTTGCCGCTCCCGTCGTCGGCAATCTGGCGCTGCGGCTGGCGGCGGCGTTGGGGTTCCAGACCGTGTACCTGTTCGGCCTCGATTGCGGGGTCCGGTCGGTGGACCGCAAGCATGCCCGCGGCAGCGTTTACGAGGCTCACGACGACCTGCGCCGGCGGGAGCAGGCGCTACGCTACGACCTGCCGGTGCCGGGCAATTTCGGCGGCACCATCCTGACCGATCCGTTGTTCAACTGGTCGCGGCTGCGGTACCAGGCTTTCATCACCGCTTTCGGGGCCGGTTCCGGGCTGACCGTGTTCAATTGCGGCGACGGCGCCCGGATCGAGGGCGCGCGGCCCCTGGCCCCCCGGAGTCTCCGCTTTGCCCATCCGGCCCTCGACCGCCCGCGAATCCAGGCCGGGATTGCCGCCGCCCATGTCGCCTACGGCTCCGGCGATTTTCTCTCGGGCCGGTCCTTCGCGCCGGCCCGGGCCGAGGCCCGACGCTTCTTTGCCGACCTGGATGCCGCCCTGGCCGCCGCGGCGGCGGAGGACGCCGATTTCTTCGGGGTCTGGCGGCGGCTGGCTCCCTTTGCCGGGGAGGCTCCGGCCGGCTATGACGGCATCACCACCATCGCCTTCGGGTCGATCCGCTACCTGGCCAAGATCGGCGGCACGGTGCTGCGCCGCGTTCCCGACGAGCGCCTGCGGCGCCTGCTGCTGAGCCGCTATCTGGCCGAGTTCCGTGTCCTCGTCGGCGAAATCCGCGACGGCACCGTGGCCCTGCTCGATGACCTGTCGGATCGGTATCTGTCGGACCGGGTTCTCCCGGAAACCGCCTCCAGGTCTGATCCGGCCGGCGATCAGTCGATATGACCCTTTTTGGCCTGATCATAGAGGTAACCGCCGATCAGACCGGCTCCGGCCCCGGCGGCGGCGCCCAGCGCCGGATTGCCGGCGAGTGCGCCCAGCACGGCGCCCCCGGCGGCGCCGATGGCGCCACCGCTCAAGGTCCGCTCCGTCGTGGTCGTTCCGCAGCCGGCCACCACCAGCGGCAGTCCCAGAATCACAACTCCCACCAGCCTCCTCATGATTTCCTCCTTCCGCCCCGGCCCTGCCGGCGGCCCGGGCCGCCGGGGCCGTCCCGCGGCCCGGCGGCGTTGGGTCGGTGCCGGGATTACTCGGCCATCACTTCGACCCGACGGTTGGCGGCGGGATCACCGCCTGCCACGGAACCGGCGCCGCTGATGATCATGCGGCTGCGCGGCACGCCCTTGGTTTCCATAAACGCCGCCACCGCCTCGGCGCGCCGCCTGGACAACAACAGGTTCGACCGCGCGCTGCCGGTTTCGTCGGCGTAGCCGGTGATATGGATGCTGTGAACCGGGGCGGTGGTCACGTCATAATACGTGAAATAGTCCACCTGGGCGATGGCCCGGTCGCTCAACCAGGCGCTTCCAAACGCAAAGGTCACGTCGGGAAGGTCATGCCGCGTCGCAGCCGCCATGGCCGGGGGCGTCGACAGCGCCGGGCCGGGCATGGCTTCGCCCGGCATCGGTGTCGGCGGCAACGACGCCTGCTGTCCGCAGATGTAGCTGCTGCCCGAGATCGCCGGAAGATTGCTTTCGCCCTGGGTGACGATGCCTCCTTCGGTGTGGACCGGATTGCAGACCGGTCCTTCCGCCACCTGTTCGAAGGACAGTCCGGTGGCCAGGGTTCTCTCCTCGTCCTCCCCGGCCAGGGCCGAAGCGGTCACGCCCCCGAAGGTCAGGGCGATTGCGGCAACCGAAGCCGCGGCGATGCGACGTTTCATGAAACCGGCTCCTTACATTGCTACAGTGATCCGATGGTCATTGATCCGATGGTGCCTTGGTCCGATGGTGCCATCGCAAAACCCGCCTTCCAGAACCGCCTCGTGCCCCCTCCACTCCTGCCCCTGTTTTTTGCTTCCCGATCTGGCATCCCCGACCTGCCGGGACAGCCGGTCCGCGCGACGACGGGTGTGCGGATCAAAGCACAGCCAAATATAAATTCCTGTGTCGGGGTGACAAGGATGCCACCGCTAAGCCTGACGAAGGAGTGCCAAGGCCATCTGCGCAAATGATCTACACCGCAAGTCGGGATTTTAGATCCTGAGCTTAACCGGATCGTCGAGATACTGAATCCGCACCCCGAGATCGTCATCTGCGAGGGCCGCCCAACACCCTGATTCCGGCGCGACCGCGGGGGCGCGCGCGTGGATGGGCGTTCCCCCGGCCGTCCTCAGCAACGGCCGATGGCCCTTGGAACCCGGGACTTTTTTCCGGTCGCGCCGGAGATCGGGGCGGTCACCGGTTCCCCCGATTGCCCGGCCCGCCCGCGGCTATGAGGTGTTCGCGGCCTGGAAAACCGGCTATGGTGCCGATCTCGGCCGACCGGCCAACCGACACGAGGAACGGAACCATGTCGAACGTCCGCAAGCGCGCCATGGAAGCGGTGCTGGAAGCCGCGGAGCAGGACATTGAGGATACCTTCAAGGAAAACGAGATCGCCGACCGCCAGAGCGAGGAGGCCGACGAGGCTGTCTTCGACGTGGCCATCCTCTATGCTTACCGGGTCTTCGTCAGAATTTGCGAGCAACGGGGAATCCCGGCCGACGTTCATCTGTTCGCCGAGTTGAGCGGCGATCTTGCCGACGAGATGGAGAACGACAACGAACAGAACTAGGTTTTGAACAGAACCAGGCTGTCCCCGGTCGGATGCCGCGATTGAGGGTCAGGTACCGTTGAGGGTCAGGTACCGCGACACCCACTGACGGATGGAGGATTTCGATGACGATCAAAGCCTATGCCGCGTTCGAAAAGGGCGGACCGCTGAGCCGTTTCGATTACCAGCCGGGAACGCTGGCACCGGAACAGGTCGAGATTGATGTCAGCCATTGCGGCATCTGTCACAGCGACCTCAGCATGATCGACAACGATTGGGGCATGAGCCACTATCCGCTGGTTCCCGGCCACGAGGTGGTGGGCACCATTGCCGCGAAGGGCGACCGGGTGCGCCATTTGACCCTTGGGCAACGGGTCGGACTGGGCTGGTTCTCGGGCTCGTGCATGACCTGCCAGGAGTGCCTGTCGGGGATCATAACCTGTGCCCGCACGTCGAGAGCACCATTGTCGGCCGTCACGGCGGTTTCGCCAACAAGGTCCGGGCGCAGGCGGCCTGGGTGCTGCCGCTGCCGGCCGACCTTGACCTCGCCACCGCCGGCCCTTTGTTTTGCGGCGGCATCACGGTCTTCAACCCGATCATCCAGAACCGGATTCGGCCCACCGACCGGGTCGGCGTGGTCGGGATCGGCGGCCTTGGCCATCTGGCGCTGCGCTTCCTGAAGGCCTGGGGCTGCGAGGTGACGGCCTTTTCCACCAGCGCCGACAAGGAGGCCGAGGCCCGGGCACTGGGCGCCGATCATTTCGTGGCCACCCGGGACGCCCGGGCGCTGGCCGGGCTGGCCGGTTCCCTCGACCTGATTCTGGTCACGGTGAACGTGCCGCTGGACTGGGAAGCCTATGTCGCCGCGCTCAAACCGCGGGGCAGGCTCCATGTGGTGGGCGCGGTGCCGTCGGTGACGGTGGCCGGCTTTTCCCTGCTCGGCGGCCAGAAATCCATCGGCGGCTCGCCGCTCGGCAGCCCGGCGACCACCGCCACCATGCTTGATTTCGCCGTCCGCAAAGCCATCGCCCCCGTCACCGAAACCTTTCCGCTGTCGAAGGTCAACGACGCTCTCGACCGGCTCCGGTCGGGTAAAGCCCGTTACCGCCTGGTTCTGAAAAACGATCTGGAGGACTGAACCGGACACGTCGACACGGCGCCGCTCGGCCGCGGCGGTGTTGGCGCCCTCCGGCGTCCCCCCCCCCGGCGCCAGCGACCGACTGTCGCACCCTGGCTCCCGATATTTCACCCGGCCCCGACCGGCGTTATGTGATGCACGCCTTTTTGTGGGGGAATGGTGGATCATGCTGATCGAGTGGCACGACTCCCTGCGGGTCGGCTTCGAGCCCATCGACCGGGAACACCAGATCCTGGTGGCCCTGATCAATCGGCTTCATGACGATGTGATCGTCGGCCGCGACCGCGACACCGTCGAGGAGGGGCTGTTTACTCTGGCCGATCAGGTGGCGGCGCATTTCAATCATGAAGACGGGTTGATGCGCACCTGGAGTTATCCTGACCGGCCCGGCCACCTGCTGGAGCATCGCAGGCTGATCGAACAGTTGGATATCCTGCTGGATGGCATCGATCTGCTGACCGGGCCGGCTTTGATCGAGGCCATCGGATTCATGGATCGCTGGTTCACCGACCATGTGGTCGGCAGCGACGCCCGGCTCGGCGCCTATCTGCGGGCCAGCACCGCCAGTGCGGCCTGAATCGCGGTCCTGGCCGAGAGCTATTGCTGTTTGACGTTAAGCCGGATGGCCAGGTGAACCTGATCCCGGATATCGTCTCCGACCATCCGGTCGGTGATGGATTTCAACAAGCTCTGGATGCGGTCGTAGCCCCAGTCGGTGTACACCTTGCCATAGGTCCCCTGGAGATAGGCGTCCTGAAGCTTGGGGATCGAGTTGATCATGGTGTCCTTGGCATCCGGGGAGTCGAACAGCAGATCGATGCTGACCGGCAGAATGCGCGCGATGTCGCTGGTCCCGGGATTGAGCAAAGGCACCATCACCGACAGGCGGATCAGATTGCCCAGTTCGTGCGGCTTGGGTTCCGCCTGCGCCGGCCGGCACAGCGCCGGCGCCGCCATCGCCAGCACCACGGCCAGAACGGCGGCCAGACGCACGCCGTGACTCCACGTCCGCATCACTGATTCCCTCCACACTCCCGGACGGCCCCCGGCCGTTCTCCCGGCCATTGATGACGAGCCCGCTCCCGCCGGTCAAGCGATGCCCGACCCCGAAGAACCGGCTGCGGCCGAAGACCTGTCGACGAAGACCTTGCCTGCCACCGCAGGATCCGCCTATAGTCCACGGTAATTGTTAGGGAGAGACCTCCATGTCCCCTGTATTGCATCGCTTTGTGGTCATCGTAGGGCTCGCGTTCGGTGGCATCGTCGGACTCGCGAATGGAACGGTTGCGGCACCCGCGACAACCGAAGAGGCGCTGGCCGAGCGCACCCTGGGCAGCCCCGACGCGCCGGTCACGATGCTCGACTTCTCGTCTCTGACCTGTCCCCACTGCGCCGATTTCCACATCAATACCTTGCCGCTGCTCAAGACCAAATACATCGATACCGGCAAGCTGCGGCTGGTGTTTCGTGACTTCCCGCTGGACGGGAACGCCCTGAAGGCCGCGATGCTGGCCCGGTGCGCCGATCCGTCCCGTTACTTTGGTTTCATTGAGGTGTTGTTCAAGACCCAGGAACAATGGGGCCGCGCCAGCGATCCGAAGAAGGCGCTGGCCCAACTCGGCGCGCTGGGGGGCCTGCCCGCCGGTGACTTCGACGCCTGCCTGGACAACAAGGAGCTGTTCGACAAACTGGTCACGCAGCGCAAGGACTTTCAGAATAGATACGACGTTGAATCGACACCCACTTTTATCTTCAATGAGGGGGCCGCCAAGATCAACGGGGCGTTGCCGGTGGAGAAATTCGAGGACGTGATCGACACGCTGCTGGCGCACTGAAGCCAGGTCGGGGACCGTCGCCTTGGATTTCGTCAAGCTGCGTCTGGCCGGCTTCAAGTCCTTTGTCGAGAGCACCGAGCTGGTGATCGAGCCGGGCATGACCGGCATTGTCGGCCCCAACGGCTGCGGCAAGTCCAATCTGGTCGAGGCGTTGCGTTGGGTGATGGGCGAGACCTCGGCCCGCCGGATGCGCGGCGACGAGATGGACGACGTGATCTTCGGCGGCACCTCGCGCCGGCCGGCGCGCAATCTGGCCGAGGTGTCGCTGCTGCTCGACAATTCCAGCCGCACCGCCCCGGCGGGATTCAATGACGCCCAGGACCTGGAAATTACCCGGCGAATCGAGCGCGGCGCCGGATCCGACTACCGGATCAACGGCAGGTCCGTGCGCGCGCGTGACGTTCAACTGCTGTTTGCCGACAACGCCAGCGGCGCCAATTCGCCGGCGCTGGTCAGCCAGGGCCAGATCGGCGCCCTGATCCGGGCCAAACCCCAGGATCGCCGCCAGTTGCTGGAGGAGGCGGCGGGCATCGCCGGTCTGCATTCCCGCCGCCACGAAGCCGAGTTGCGGTTGCGCGCCGCCGAGACCAACCTGACCCGGCTCGACGACGTGATCGGGGCTATGGACGGCCAACTCCAGGGCCTGCGCAAACAGGCGCGTCAGGCGTCCCGCTACCGCAACCTGTCGGACCTGATCCGGCGGGGCGAGGCGGTGCTGTGGCATCTGCGCTGGCAGGCCGCGGCGACCGCCACCGCCACCGCCCGTGCCGCGTTCGATGCCGCCGAGTCTCAGGTGCGGACCTTGATGGCCGCGGTTGCCCAACTGACCACCCGTCGCACCGACGCCGCGGCCAGTCTGCCCGGACAGCGCCAGGCCGAGGCGGCGGCGGCGGCGGCGTTGCAGCGGCTGGTGCTGGCGCGCGAGCAACTGGATGCCGAAGAACGCCGGTTTGCCGAGTCCCAGGCCGCCCATCGCCGCCTGCTGGAGCAGGTCCGGCGCGACCTGGAGCGGGAGCGGGCGCTGGCCGCCGATGCCGACGGCGCCATGCTCCGGCTCGACGACGAGAGACTGCGCCTGTCCGCGGCCCAGGAGGACGAGACGCTGCTGGCCGAGGAGGCGACCCTGGCCCTGGCCGACCTGCGCGACGAGGTCGAGGCCCGCGACCGCCGCCTGACCGTCCTTACCGAACGGGCGGCGGCCGAGGAGGCCGGACGCGCCGCGCTGGTCCGCCGGTGCCGGGACCTGACCCAGCAACTGACCGTTGCCGAGCAGCGGCTGGCCGGTCAGCGCAGCCAGCGCGAGGTGCTGGAGCGCGAACTGGCCGCCCGTCCCGATCTGGCCGAGGCCGAAATGGTGGCGATCGCTGCCGAAGAGCGGTTGGAACAGGCGCGCGAGGCCGCCGAGGCCGCCGAGCAGGCAAAGTTTGCCGCCGAGTCCCGGCTGGGACGGCTGCGCGAAACCCTTCAGGCGGCGGAAGCCGTGCGCTCCAGGCTCAAGGCGGAGGCCATGGCGCTTTCGGAGCTGCTGCACGGCCGCGGCAGTTCGGGAGAGTTGTTTCCGCCCGTGATCGATGCGGTAACGGTGGCGCCGGGCTATGAAGGCGCGCTGGCCGCCGCCCTCGGCGACGACCTGACCGCCCCGATCAACGATGCCGCTGCGGTCCATTGGCGGACGCTGCCGCCCTATGCCGAGGTTCCGCCGCTGCCCGAGGGTACGGTCCCCCTGGCCACCAAGGTCACCGGACCCGCGGCGCTGACCCGCCGTCTGGCCTTGCTCGGCCTGGTTGCCGAGGCCGAAGCCGGGGCGCGGCTGGCTCCCCGGTTGCACCCGGGGCAGGCGCTGGTCAGCCGTGACGGCGCCGCCTGGCGCTGGGATGGCCTTACCGTGACCGCCGGCGCGCCCACCGCCGCGGCGATCCGGCTCCGCCAGCGCAACCGCCTGGACGGGTTGCGCCTGGACCTGGCCGGCGCCGAGGAGCGGGTGGACGAGGCCCGCGCGGTGTTCGAGGAGGCCCGGCGTGCCGGCGCCGAGGCCGCAGCCGAAGAAAAGCGGCTCCGGGATGGCGTCCGCGAGGCCTTTACCGCAGTCAACCAGGCCCGTGATCGCCAGAGCCGCCTGGAACGCGACAGCGCCGGCGCGGTGTCGCGGCTGGCCGCGCTGGTGGAACAGCTTGAGCGCCTGGAGGCCGACCGCGCCGAGGCCGAGGTCCGGCTGGCCGAGGCCGACACCGGTCTCGAGGCGATGGCGGACCCGGGCGCGGTCCGGGCCGAGATTGCCGAGCAGCGGGCGGAACTGGCCGAACGCCGGGCGGAACTGGCCGAGCGCCGGAGCCAGCTTGATCGCGTGACCCGGGAGGCCCAAGGCCGCCGTCAGCGCCTGGCCGCCATCGAGGCCGAGCAACGGTCGTGGCGGACCCGCCAGCAGGGCGCCGATGGCCGGCTGGCGGAGCTGGCTGACCGCGCCGCCGCCGCCGAGGCCGAACTGGCGGCACTGGCCGACCGTCCGGCCGCGATCGAGGCCAGCCGCCAGACCTTGCTGACCCGCATCGCCGACGCCGAGCGCGCCCGCCGGCGCGCCGCCGACACGCTTGCCGGGTCCGAGACCGCGCTGGCCGAAACCGAGACCCGGTTGAAACAGGCCGAGGTCGGGCTGGCCGACGCCCGGGAGGCCCGCGCCCGGGCCGAAGCGGCGGTGGGCAATGCCCTCCAGGCCAACGCGGCGCTGGTCGAGCGGATTCAGGAACGGCTGGAGTGCGTCCCGGAAGAAACGCTGGCGCTGGCCGGCCTTGCCCCCGGAGACGAGCTGCCCGAGGCCGGAGCGGTGGAAACCCGGCTGGAACGGCTGACCCGGGAACGGGAAAACATGGGGCCGGTCAACCTCCGGGCCGAGCTGGAGGCCGGCGAACTGGAGGCCCAGGTCAACGGCCTGACCGGCGAGCGGGCGGATCTGGTCGCGGCCATCGGGCGGTTGCGCCACGGCATCACCAGCCTGAACCGCGAGGCCCGGGAGCGCCTGCTGGCCTCGTTCCAGATCGTCAACACCCATTTCCAGCAGTTGTTCGTCAAGATGTTCGGCGGCGGCCGGGCCCACCTGGAATTGACCGAGGCCGAGGACCCGCTGGAGGCCGGGCTGGAAATCTTCGCCAGTCCACCCGGCAAGCGGCTTCAGATTCTCACCCTGCTGTCGGGCGGCGAACAGGCCCTGACCGCGCTGTCCCTGCTGTTCGCGGTATTCCTGACCAACCCGGCGCCGATCTGCGTGCTTGACGAGGTCGACGCGCCGCTGGACGAGGCCAATGTCGGCCGCTTTTGCGATCTGGTCCAGGAGATGGGGGCCTCCCGTCGCACCCGTTTCCTGGTCATCACCCACCACCGCCTGACCATGGCCCGTACCGATCGCCTGTTCGGCGTCACCATGTCCGAACAGGGCGTTTCGCAACTGGTTTCGGTGGACCTGCGCGCCGCCGAGACGCTCCGGGCGGTCGGGTGATCGCCGAGGGACAGGAGAGGGTCGAGCCCCGCGACACCGTATGGGAGCCGCCGGTACCGCGACTTGTGAGGGGCGCGGGGCGAAGTCCGGGGAGGCCCCCAAATTGAAATTTACCATACGATTGACATCCAAGTAATGAAGTATATGAATTTGGATATGATTTAACACCATCGGTTGTTTGAGATATTAATTATTCGCAATTGATTGATGATCATTTTTTTACCCGGATTTTCATCAGGATAAGATTTTTATCAATAAAGTATCATTAACAACAGCGATAAGTCGAATAACTAATTCTATATCTATTACATAGCTAAGATTACTTAGATGAAAGTGATATCCGGGTCGAGCAGAGTGGCGCCGATCTCCCCCCTCCCGGTCGCCCGATCGGTTTCGGTCGGAATGCGCAGCTTCTCTTCCAGCGAAAATGTCCGACGCCTGGGCCGATCCGACAACTTCGGGTTCGTCGCCGCAGGTGCCGTCACTACAGTCGGTCTACGGCCAACTTCCGTGCCGGCGCCCGCGGCGACCGGCCGCGCTACAACCTTATTGGGCATGACCACGAGACTGTTCTCCTGCGCCCTCAAAGGTAACCTTCCGGGGCGCCGGTGTCTCGTCATTGTTGGCACGGAGGGAGTCGCACCGATCAACGGAAACCTGTTGCCGGAACTGTTCGAGGTGTTCGAGGCGCGAACCTGCGAGTTCGTGAACGCATGCCCGTCGCGCCGAGTCGGTTCGGTCAAAGCGGCGTTCAAGCGCACAGCCGTTCGAGCGGGAACGCCGTGGGCTCATCCCCACCCACTGCGGCAGACCGCTGCGACCTGGATGATAGAAACGGGAACATCTCTCCGAAGAAGCCGATCGTCTCCTCGGGGACGCCGAGGAAATGGTAGAGCGGCGCTACGGCAAACACAGCCCGGACTATCTGCGGAGAACGGCGGCAGCCCCTCCAGTCAGGGCTGTCCTTACCGTCAGCAAGAGTAACGTCCCTGCGAGGAACGCGACAACCCTTGATTCCGATGGTGCTGCTGGACAGGATTGAACTGTCGACCTCTCCNNCTCTACCACTGAGCTACAGCAGCGCACCCGGGGGCGCACCCGGGCGGGCAAGCGGGTTATGCCATGGTCCGGGCCGGTGTGCAAGCCGGAATCCGACGGGCCGACGATTCTCATGATGGGCCGGGAGCCGGTGAGACCGCGCCCCGTCCCGGGCCATCGACGGCCTACGGCGCCACCGGCAGCCACACGGTAAAGGTGCTGCCCCGCCCGACCTCGCTTTCGATGGTCAGCCGTCCGCGATGGCGGTTGAGGATGTGCTTGACGATGGCGAGGCCGAGACCGGTGCCGCCCAGCGCCCGGGAGCGGGCCGGGTCGACCCGATAGAAGCGTTCGGTCAGTCGCGGCAGGTGGGTGCGGGCGATGCCTTCGCCCTGGTCGGTGACGGCGATGGAAATCATCTGCGGCGCCGGGCGGGGCGGACGCCGGCCGGCCACGCCGGCCACCGCCGGCACCGGTGGCAGGGTGCCGCCGACCGCGGTGGCGTCCGTGAGCTGAATGGTGACGGTGACCTCGGTTTGCTCATGGGTGTACTTGATGCCGTTGCTGATCAGATTGTGCATGACCTGCGACAGTTGATCGGCGTCGCCCAGCACCATCGGCAGGTCGTCGGTCGCCGCCACCCTCAGCCGCACCTTCCGGGCGGCGGCCTTGAGTTCGAAGGCCGCGACCGCGGCGCCGACCGAGCGCACCACGTCGACCCGGCCGGTGGGCCGGGTGTGTTCGTCCAATTCGATCCGGGACAGGGACAGCAGGTCGTCCACCAACCGGGCCATGCGGGTGGACTGGTCATGCATGATTCCGAGAAAGCGTTCGCGCGCCGGTTGATCGTCCCGCGCCGGTCCCCGCAGGGTCTCGATGAAGCCGATCAGGGTGGCCAGCGGCGTGCGCAATTCGTGGCTGGCATTGGCGACGAAATCGGCGCGTGACTGTTCCGACCGCTTGATGGTCGTGATGTCGTGGAGCGACAGCAGCACCATCGACGGGGCCGGCTGGGTGTCGACCGCGCTGGTGGTTCCCGGTGGCCGGTGGCGGAACGGCTTGATCCGTGCCTGGTAGATGCATTCCACCGGTCCGGGCAGCGGGAATTCGACGGTGCGGGAGGCGCTGCCGCCCAGCACGGCGTCCACCGCGCCCACCACCTCGGGATGGCGCAGGCTGAGCGTCAGGTCGACATCGATCATCCGGTCGCCGAACAGATTGCGGGCGGCCTGATTGGCATGGCGGACCCGCCGTTCGCCGCCGATCAGGACCAGCGGGTCGGGCAGCGCCTCCAAAATCGCCTCGTTGATCTCGACTCGGGTCGCAAGCTGGTGGGTCCGGCTGGCATTGGCCCGGTCCAGCCGGGCAATCCGGGCCATCAGGTCATGGGCGATGCCATCGCCCTCGTCGGGACCGGGGTCGGCGGCGGTGCCCGGGGCCTCGGTCAACCGATTGAGATAGGCCGCAGCCGTCCGCACCTCACGGTGGTAAATCAGGGCGACCCAAGCCGCACCCAGCGGCGGCAGCGCCGCCGCCACCACCACCACCCGGGCGTCAACGCCCCCCCCGAACACCAGGCACACCGCCACCGCGACCAACGGCGCCGCCATCAGCAGCCCGGGCAGCAGCCAGCGTTCAGGGGGAATAACCGGTGTTCTCATGGCAGGAACGGCAACCTGAAACTCGGGAGTGTCGCTCCCGAGTCTACACCAAAGCCGCGCCGGGCAAAGTCCTTTAACCGATTTTCATGAGTTCTTCATAACCGGCGACCCGTCGCGGCAGAGGTTATGCCTCACCACTGTAAAGAATCATGGGCCGCCATCGCCGCTGCCGTCACCAGATCAGAGACGGTGGCGCCCATGGAGGCAATCTGGACCGGCCGCTCCAGCCCGATCAGCAACGGCCCGATCACGGTGCCGCCGCCGAGCTTGGCCAGCAGCTTGTAGCTGATATTGGCGGCGTGCAGGGCCGGCATGATCAACACGTTGGCCGGACCGGAAAGCCGGCAGAACGGGAACAGACGCTTCATCAGGTCGTAGTCGAGGGCCACGTCGGCGGCCATTTCGCCGTCATATTCGAAATCGACCCGGGCCGCGTCGAGAATTTTCACCGCCGCCCGCACATGTTCGGCCCGGCCGTGGGGGTGCTGGCCAAAGTTCGAGAAGGACAGCATGGCCACCCGCGGCTCGTGGCCCATCTGGCGGGCCTTGGCCGCCGACTGGATGGCGATGTCGGCGATCTGGTGGCTCTCGGGCAATTCGTTGATGGTGGTATCGGCAATCAGCACGGTGCGGCCGCGCGCCACCAGTACCGCCAGCCCGAACACCCGTTCGCCGGGACGGGGGTCGATCACCCGGGCGATCTCGTCGTAGGAAAGCCGGAAGTTGCGGGTCAGGCCGGTGACCATGGCGTCGGCGTCGCCCAAAGACACCATCAGCGCCGCGAAGACGTTGCGGTCCTGGTTGACCATGCGCTGGCAGTCACGATAGAGCAACCCGTCGCGCTGCAATCTCTTATAGAGGTGCTCGGTGTAACGGCGGGTGTGGCTGGAGCGTCGGGCGTTGTGAATCTCCAGGTCCGCGGCGCCGGCCAGGCCCAGCGACCGGATCTGTTCGGCGATGATTTCTTCGCGGCCGATCAGGACCGGGGTGCCGTAGCCGGCGGCGCGGAAGGCGATGGCGGCGCGGATGGTCCGGTCTTCCTCGCCTTCGGCAAACACCACCCGGCGCGGGTTGGATTTCACCTTCTCAAAGATCAATTGCAGGCTGTCGGCGGTGGGATCGAGCCGGGTGCGCAGGCGTTGGCGGTAAGCCGCCATGTCGATGATCGGCATGCGCGCGACGCCGCTGTCCATTGCCGCCTGGGCCACCGCGGCCGGAATGGTGGTGATCAGGCGCGGGTCGAAGGGGACCGGGATGATGTAGTCGGGACCATAGCGCAGGTGCCGGCCGGCATAGGCGGCGTCCACCTCGTCCGGCACGTCCTGCCGCGCGAGTTCGGCGACGGCCCGGGCCGCGGCGATCTTCATGGCGTCGTTGATGGTCGAGGCGCGCACGTCGAGCGCGCCCCGGAAGATGTACGGGAAACCCAGGACGTTATTGACCTGATTGGGGTAGTCGGAACGGCCGGTGGCCACGATGGCGTCGGCGCGGACGGCCCTGACCGCTTCCGGGGTGATTTCGGGATCGGGATTGGCGAGGGCGAAGATGATCGGCCTTTCGGCCATCGACGCCACCATCTCCGGGGTCACCGCGCCCTTGGCCGAGAGCCCCACCAGGACGTCGGCGCCGATCACCGCGTCGGCCAGGGAACGGGCCTCGGTCGGCACGGCATGGCCGGACTTCCACTGGTTCATGTGGCTGGCGCGGCCCTGATAGATCACGCCCTTGGTGTCGCACAGAATCACCTGATCATGGGGCACGCCCATGGTCTTGAACAACTCGACGCAGGCGATGGCGGCGGCGCCCGCGCCGTTCACCACCATGCGGATGTCCTTGAGGTTCCGCCCGGTGATGTGCACGGCGTTGATCAGCGCCGCGGCGGCGATGATCGCGGTGCCGTGCTGNNGCTGCTCGATGATGAAGCATTCCGGCGCCTTGATGTCCTCCAGATTGATGCCGCCGAACGTCGGCCCGAGGAAACGGACGCAGTTGATGAACTCGTCGACGTCGCGGGTATCGACCTCCAGGTCGATGCCGTCCACATCGGCAAAGCGTTTGAACAGTACCGCCTTGCCTTCCATCACCGGCTTGGAGGCGAGCGCGCCCAGGTCGCCCAGGCCGAGTACCGCGGTCCCGTTGGAGATGATCGCGACGAGGTTGCCCTTGGCCGTGTAGTCGTAGACGGTGTTGGGGTCGGCGGCGATGCGCAGGCACGGTGCCGCCACGCCGGGCGAATAGGCCAGCGACAGATCCCGCTGGGTGGTCAGCGGCTTGGTCGGCGTGATCTCCAGCTTGCCCGGCCGGCCGCCGGCATGCAACAGCAGCGCCTCTTCCTCGGTTACCCGCCTGGTGGTATCGGCCATCGATTCCTCTCGTCTCGTCTCGTAACGTCTGAACGGTCTTATCCGCGCGACCGGAATGTAACCGCGACCATCCCGTCAGACCAGGATCTTGGCGCGGGGTCTTGGCGCCGGGAAAGCCGTGCCGGGGTCCGGGCGCGGCACCCGCGGCTGCCGGCGGCTACCGGTGATCGGCGCCCACCGCCGCCGCCAGCGTCGCGAAGCCGTCCTGCTCGAGCAGCGCCGGCAACCCCCGGCGGATGTCCCGGATCAGCCGCGGTCCCTGGTAAATCAAGGCGGTATAAAGCTGAACGAGCGAAGCCCCGGCACGAATCTTGGCGTAGGCGTGCTCGGCGCCGGCGATACCGCCGACACCGATCAGCGGCAGCCGTCCCCCGGTCAGCCGGTAGATATCGGCCAGGACCCGGGTCGATGGCTCGAACAGCGGCCGGCCCGACAGGCCACCTGCTTCGGCCGCGACCGGCAGCTCTGCCAGGCCGGGGCGGCCGATGGTGGTGTTGGAGACGATCAGACCGTCGATGCCCGCCTCCAGACTGACCTCGGCCACGGCGGCCAGATCCTCGGGCGTGAGATCGGGGGCGATCTTGAGCAGCAGGGCAGGGGTCCGCTTGAGGCAGGACTCGGCCCGGGCCGCCAGCACCCCGGACAGCAGTGCCGCCAGCGGTTCGCGGTCCTGGAGCGCGCGCAGGCCCGGGGTGTTGGGCGAGGAGACGTTGATCACGAGATAGTCGGCCAGCGGCGCCAGGGCGTAGACTCCGGCCACATAGTCGGCGACGGCGTCGGTGCTGTCCTTGTTGCGGCCAAGATTGGCGCCGACGATGCCCGGCCGCCGCCGCCGCCGCCGTGCCGCGAGGCGGCGTACCATGGCCTCCAGACCCTGGTTGTTGAAACCGAAGCGGTTGATCATGGCCTGCTGTTCGCTCAGGCGGAAACAGCGCGGGGGCGGATTGCCGGGCTGGGGCCGGGGCGTCACGGTGCCGACCTCGACGAAGCCGAAACCGAGGCCGAGCAACGGTCCCACCACCTCGGCGTTCTTGTCGAAGCCGGCGGCGATGCCCACCGGATTGGCGAAGTCCAGGCCCCACAGCCTTTGGCGCAGACGCGGGTCGTCACGCTCCCGCCGCTGCGGCACCAGCCCGGCTTCGAGCAGGCGCAGGGTCAGGGTATGGGCCACCTCGGGATCCAGGCTGCGCAGCAGCGGGCCGATCACCGCAAACAGGTCGATCACGCGGTCTCTCCCCTTCCCGGGACGGCGGCCGGTGGCCGCCACCGGTTCAGAACAGGTGGTTCAGAGCCTCGCCGGCCTGGCGCGCCAGCGAATAGGTGCCGGAGGTGGCCACACCCGCGACCAGGCCATAATAGCAGCCCAGTCCCATGCGCAGGGTCAGCGCGCTGAGCTGGGTTGGCCAGCCGGAATAGGGAATCCAGCCGATCACCGGCGGCAAACCGGTGATCAGCGCGCCCAGGGAGGCGCCGCTGGCGCAGAACAGGAACACCACGTTCTGGTCGATGAAGGGCGGGGCGTGAACCGGCACGGTCGGGGGCGGCGGCTCCGAGGTCGCCGATTCGCCGGCCATCGCCGAAGCGGCCCGGGCCTCGCCGGTGGCCAGGGCCAGCACCAGCAGCATCACGGCCAGCACCGGCCCCTGTCTTGCCGGCAAGTGTCTCATGGCCCCCGCCTCCTCGCGCCGTTCACCCTTAACCCCCTCAGAATCGGTTGGTCATCGGTTGGTCATCGGTTGGTCCAGGCGTCACCGACCAGACGGGCGGTGGATTGTACCGCCGACACCGTGACCCCGCCAAGTACGCCATAGAAGCAGCCCAGGGTCGAACGCCACAGCACCGTCGCCATCGACGGGTAGACTCCCATGTAAAAGGTCCAGCGGGTCATGGAGGGCAGCGCCACCGAGGCGGCGCCGATGCTGGCGGCGATGCCGCAGCCATAAAAGGGCAGGGCCTGATCGATGAAGGGCCGGGTCGGCGCCACCGCGGCGCTGTCGGCGAACGCCGGCCCGCTCCCGCCTCCCGACGCGGCCAGGGCGAGAACACCGATCGCGAGGCACAGCAACAGGGCACGGGCAAGGATCATGGGGAGTCCGTGGCAGGGGAGGGGCCGGCGGAACCGGCGGCCGGGTCGGGTCGGGTCGGGGACAGTCGGGATTCGGGCGGTGTACGTTCGCAGCGGCTGCCAGTATGCGCCGGCGGGCCGGGACCGGTCAACCGATACCTGCCCCCCGTTACCCGCCGCCCCTTGCCCTTTTTCTTGGCACTGGCCACACCAATGGATAGTGTGGGACAACGGATCGTGCCGGAAGGCAGAGGCGAGGGATGGAGCGGCGCTGTTCACAAACGGCGGGCGGACCGGCGATGTTGCGACGTCTCTCCGGCAGCTTGGTCGTCCGTCTGTTAATCTCCGGCTTTTGCCTGGCGCTGGTCGGAATCATCGGGCGGACGTTTTTCGTGACGGCCTATTGGCACGACGAGATTGCCGCGCTGGTGGTGGCGCAGCAGACGTTGATTGCGGGAAATCTGGCGCACACCATCGATGCCCGGCTGACCGAGCGGCTGGACCTGCTGCGCCGACTGGGGGCGGGCCTGCCCTTGACCTTGCTCGACCGACCCGGGCCGTTGCAAACGTGGCTGGCCGAACGCCGGCGGCTGCTGCCGCTGTTTTTCAACGGGCTGATGGTGGTCCCGGCCGACGGCGACGGGGTCATCGCCGATGATCCGGACCTGCCGGCCGGGTACCGGCTTCGTGCCGCCGACCGGGATTGGTTTCGGCAGGTGCCTGACCGCCGCACCGCCGCCATCGGCGGACCGTACCATGACCCGGTCAGCAACCAACCTCTGATTGTGATGGCGGTGCCGCTCGGCCCGGAAGGGACCGCACCGCGTGCCCTGCTGGTCGGAGTCACGGCGCTGGCGTCACCGGGATTTCTGGATGACGTGGCCACCACCGGGATCGGCGCAACCGGTGGCGTGCGGCTGATTTTCCCGCGCGACCGGTTGGTCCTCGCGTCCGGCGACCCGCGGATGATCCTCCAGGATCTGCCCGCTGCCGGCGTCGGTCTCCTGCGCGACGGTTCCGGGCGCGACGGCACCACGGCCGGTGATCCTGGGACCAGGACCACCGTGAACGCCCAAGGGGTCGAGGAACTGGCCACCATCGCGGACGTCAAGAGCGCCGGTTGGCTGGTGGTCGTCCATAGACCGACCGCGGAAGCGTTCCAGGCGGTGACGCGGGGGCGTGCCCTGAACCTGTACTACGGCGTGCCGGCCCTGGTGGTGGCGTTCAGCCTGGCGTTCATCGTCCTGTCCCGAATGCTCAAGCCTTTGCGCGATGCGGCGCGCGAGATGCGCCGGATGGCCGATGGGGAGATCGAGCTTCGGCCCCTGCCGGTTGTGCGTGAAGACGAGGTTGGGACCCTGGTGACCGGGTTCAACTATCTCCTGGAACAGGTCAGAATCCGGGAAACCACCCTTCGGGAAAGAGAGAGTCTCATGACCCGCAAGGCATACCATGACGCCCTGACCGGTCTTCCCAACCGGGCGATGTTCAGTCAAAGTCTTCACGAGGAAATCATCTTCACCGAGAGCACCGGGAACTCTTTCGCGCTGATGTTCCTCGACCTCGACGGCTTCAAGCCGGTCAACGACAGCCATGGCCATGCCGTCGGCGACGACGTGCTGCGCGAGGTTGCGGTCCGCCTCAAGGAAGCGGCACAACCTGCCGATATCGTGGCGCGATTGGGTGGTGACGAGTTCGTGATGATGTCGCTCGTCGGCGCGGGCGACCCTTACCTCGAAGCCTCCAGGGTTGCCGGCCGATGTCTGGAGGCGATTTGCCGGCCCTTCGCGGTGGCCGGGGTGGAACTGCGGATCGGGGTGTCGATCGGCATCGCGGTTTGTCCGGGTGACGGCAGGGACGCCAGTCTGCTGATGAGCCGCGCCGACGCCGCCTTGTACCTTGCCAAGAACAACGGCCGTGGCCGGTTCGAGTTTTTCCGGTAGGTGACCCATGGGGGCTTTGCCCCACAGGCGCCAGGATATCGCACTTGTCTTGATTTTGCAGGGCTCTGCCCTGGACCCGCAAGGAGGCGCGCCTCCTTGACCTCATGACGTCAGGTTACGCTCGCCGGTACCGGATCAGCGAACCGCCCGATCCGTGGCCGGCCGGGAGCCGGAGAGCGCCAGGTCGGAGACCTGACGGGCCAGGGTGACGGCCAGTCGCTCCACCGGCTCGAACAGGGTGGCGGCGGCCAGACTCGCGGCGAAGGTGATGGCCGCGGTGAATCCTGCACCGATGCCGCCGCCGACGCCCAGCGCCGACAGTTCCAGATAGCACCAGGACGAAAACGAGCAGATCACGATCAGGTGGGTGAGGTAGACCGGAAACGACAGCCGGCCGAGCCAGCACGACAGCGGCGTTTCGAACAGGCCGGCCAGCGTCCGGCAGGCCACCACCGCGAAAACGATCAGGAGGGCGATGACCGACATGGCCGGGGCCGAGGTGAAGGCGGCGCCCCGGGTGGTGGCCATGGCGAAGGCCAGTCCGACCGCGGCGACCGCAACCGCGCCAGCCGCCGCCGAGCCGCGCCAGCGCCGGAACCAGGGCCGGGCATAGGCTTCGGCCAGCAGAATACCGAACGCGAAGGCGGTTTGGTGACTGGACAGGGCGACGAAGACCGGCACCAGTCCGAGGATCAGCAGCGGGCGCCAGCGGGCGCGACCGGCCAGGAACAGGCTGGCGAACACGATCATCGAGCCGGCCAACTCGATGGGCATGGTCCACAACACGGCATTGTAGTTGATCGGGGCATCGCCGTCGAAATAGACGTTGAACAGCGAAAAGGCGAGCAGGCCGGGCAGGTCGGGCGCGAAGGCGTAATGGATCCCGAGCCAGTCCTGGCTGCCGGCCAGCGCCGCCGCCGGGATATTGAACATCAGCCCCGAAGCCATCAGCAGCGCCGCCAGCGCCGACGAGGCCAGGATCGGCACCGTCAGGCGGGGGTAACGTCGAAGCGCCTGGGCCAGGATGATGCCGCGATCGCCCCTTTCGATGAAGCCGGTCGACAACGCGAAACCCGAGAGCACGAAGAAGATGTAGACCGCCAGCGGCCCGTTGCTGAGAAACCGCAGAACAGCCGCGGAGTCCGCGGCGGGCGCGATGGCAAAACAATGGGTGGCGTGATAGGCCACCACCACCAGGGCGGCCCACCCGCGCAGACCATCGAGAAAGGGCTTGCGATCGGTCACCCGCCGCCTCCGCGCCCCAGCGGTTGCCGGTCTGGAATCGTCACGCCTCGGCCACGAACAGCCCGGCGAGGAAGGCGAGCAATCCGCCGCCGCCACCCGAAGCGTCGGAGCCTGGTCCGCCGGCATACATGGACTGGATGCCGATCCGCCCCGGACCGGTGAAACGGTTGGTGATCATGTTGGCGCTTCCAAACAGTCCGCTGGAGAGCGTCTGGACGTTGGTCTCCATGGTGACGCTGGCGTCACGGTACAGCCAGGCCCCGGGCTCGACCTCAATCTGTTCGTTTGGTGCGAGGCGCTTTTCAAACACGTTGCCGTAGCCGTGAAGCCAGAGTATTCCCTCGCCCTGGTGGCAGCGGAATTTGTCGATAAAGAAGCCGGTTGCGCCGGCCATCATGTTGGCGATGCCTCTGACCCGCTCATACATGTAGTCGACATTCCTGGTCGCCGCGAGAAATTGGTGCTCCCTGACGTGGATTTCCTCCATTTCGGCGAGATGAAGCGGGATGATTTGTCCCGCGCCATCTCTGCTGAAAGAGATCATCCCGCTTCCGGTGGCTTCGGTGACCAGGACCGGCATCCCGGCCAACATCCGCTTGACCGCTCCGGCAATCGGCTTGACCCCGATCGACACCGACGGGTTTTTCCACAGCATAATATGGTGCTCGAAATACACCGGTTGATCGGGCGTGATTTCGACGGTCAGGGCCGGAACCAGCCCGCCGTCCAGATGATAGGTGATGCCGGCAAAGGTTTCGGCGGCGGCAGCCGTCGGCACGAGAACGGGGCGTCCGGGCATGGGTACGGTCTCCTGAGGGGCGTGACGGTAGGAAATAGCGTCATCGTCGGCGTTATTGCAAGGCAACCGTGCCCGGCCGGTGGTTGGCGGCCGACGATGGCGGCTGCCTCCCGGGGTTGCGGTCCCGCGCTCAGGGTGCGGTCTGCGGCACCCGCAGGACAAAGCGGCTGCCCGGCGTCGCCTGGGGGTCGAGGACGATGGTGCCGCCCAGGCGGGTGGTGACGAGGTTGAAGACGATGTGCAGACCCAGCCCCGGATGGCCGGCGCCGCGGCGGGTGGTGAAAAACGGGTCGAAGATTTTGGACCGATGCTCGGCCGGGATGCCCCGGCCGTCGTCGGCCACCACCAGTTCGATGCCGCCGGCGCCGTCGCTGCCGGCGGTGATGAACAGCCGCCCGGCCTGTCCCGGCTCGAAAGCGTGGGTGACCGCGTTCATCACCAGATTGGTCAGGATGCGGGCAAGCGCGCCCGGGTAGCCGTCCAGCACCAGGCTGGCCGGGCACGAGGGAACGACGCCGTGTCCCTTCAACGCCGGCCCCAGGCTGATCAGCACGTCGTTGAGCACGGCGTTGAGGTCAAAGCAACGGCGTTCGTCGGCGCACTGGTCGACGGCAATCTGCTTGAAGCTTTGCACCAGCCGCGAGGCGCGGTTGACATTGACGTAGAGCAGGTCCGACGCTTCGAGCGTCAGCTTGAGGAAGTCCTTGAAGTCGCTCTTGCGGATCCGGCCCTGGTCGGCAACCCCGGCGAGTTCCCGGGCCATTTCGGTCATGTGGGTGGCGACCGTGATGGCGATACCCAGCGGTGTGTTGATCTCGTGGGCGACGCCGGCCACCAACTGGCCGAGCGCGGCCATCTTTTCGGCATGGACCAGATGCTCGACGGTTTCCTGGAGTTGCCGGTGCGCCGTCCGCACCTGAACCAGGGTGGCGCGCAGGGAATCG
This sequence comes from Rhodospirillales bacterium, assembly GCA_003165295.1. Taxonomy (GTDB): domain Bacteria; phylum Pseudomonadota; class Alphaproteobacteria; order Azospirillales; family Azospirillaceae; genus BOG-933. The sequence goes on from PLTC01000054.1 coordinate 35,050, forward strand.
GTGGAGACCTTCAGGGACAGGTGGGTCCTGATCCGCGCCTTGATGATCGGCGGGCTGATCGGCTTGCTGATGTAATCGACGGCGCCCAGTTCCAACCCGCGCTCCTCATCGGTGATCTCGGTCTTCGCGGTCAGAAAGATCACCGGAATCGCGGCGGTGGCGGCCTCGCGCTTCAGCCGCCGGCACACCTGATAGCCGTCCATGTCCGGCATCATGACATCCAGCAGGATCAGGTCCGGCGGCGGAACCGCGGCGGCGGCGGCCAGCGCCTGCCGGCCGTCGCTGGCCACCCGCACCTGATAGCTGTCGTCCAGCAGGGCCGTGATCAACTCCAGATTATCGGGGCAGTCATCGACCACCAGGATGGTCGGTTGCAGCCCGGGCGCAACCCCGGTCATGGCGAGCCCCCGGCCGGGGCGGCGTGGCCACGTCCCCCTGCGGGTCGGAGATCGGCCCGGAGCCGGTCGAACAGGGAGTGTTTCCCGAGCAAATCCACTGGCTGTCCGTGTTGGTCCCGGAAAGTCTCGCGACAGAAGGCTCCGCCCCGGGAAAAGCATGTCCCGGATCACATGCACCATGGGACATTCGGGCCGGGCAGGTCAAGCCGTAAGGCGTGGAGAGCGCATCGGTCACGGTCCGGTTACGGGTAATCTGGAAGGCGCAATTCGCGCGAGGCAGGCGACCAAAGAGCATGCGGGCAATAACCGTGCTCTGCGTCCCCGCAACGCGACGATATTGTCGCCATCGCCACAAGAAGTAGTTCTTCACAAAGACACAAAGAACGCGAAACAGTCATAAAGAGGGAGTCTCTTCGTGACTTTTTTGCATACTTTGAGTCTTTGTGAGGACTTTTTTTCTTTCTTTTGCCCATGAAAGCGAAGTTGTACAGCCATGGACTGTGTGTCCACCTGACGTTCGGCCTCTCCGGCCAGCCAGGCGGCGGTGAGTTCCCACTGGCAATACCGCTTGCCGGCATAGTCCCGCGAGTACCAGGCCAGCAACTCGGCGCGCGGGGCGTCGCGGTCGCTGCCGCTGTGGCCGAGGAAAAGCGTATCCATATCCGCGACGATACCAAATCACCGCGGCCGTTGTCACAGCGAACCCGTTTCCAAGGCGTACCGGCCTTTGGTGCCTCCGGGGCAAGCCAAAGGTCGGTGGCATTTCAGCTTTTGAACGCCATGCCGACCCGCTTGGCGATGGTCTTCATGTTTCTTGCGGTGCCATGGGCTGCCGCCGGAATTTTCAATCGTGAACCGCCGATGCCATCGGGGTAGTGGACATAAATCTCGCGCCGGCCCAAACCCATGTCCTCGTCGCTCCGGCCCACGGCGTGATCCAGGGCATCGGACCGCGGCGGTTCGTCGAGGAAGATGGCAACGGTGCGGTCGGCGGGCCGATCCGGGAACGGGTTCCCGTTCAAAACCGCCTGCATGTCGGTGGCGGTGCGGAGAACCACGCCGACCGGCTTTCCGGCATGGGCGCGCATCCTGGCCTCAAGCGCCGACTTCACGTCGGCCGAAGACCCGGCGCTGTCAAAGACGACATTGCCGCTCGCGATGTAGGTTTCGACCTGATGCCAGCCGGCGTCGACACACATCGCCCGCAGGTCGGCCATCGACAGCCTGCCGGTTGCCCCGACATTCACCGCCCGCAACAACGCGATGTATCTGGTCATGCCCCAAATGCCTTGTGGTGGCGGGACGGCGCCCGCATCCCGGGGCCGGTGCCATCAGCCCGGTCGTTGCCAGCAACCGGGCCAGTCGTCGAAATCGCCGACGTCGCGGCCACCGATGAACAGGGTGTACATCGGATCAACCGGGAAGTCGTTGAGGCGGATCACCCAGTCCTGGCCGGCGACCGAGGCCGCGTAAGGGTACTCGGCCCGGCCGGTGCGGCGCCAGACAACCGGGCGGGCCAGCTGCCGGGCGATGGTCATGGCCCCTGGCCCGGCGGCTTCACGCCATACTTGTTGTTGTAGTCCTTGCTGGTCCGGCTGGCGCTTTTAATGATCTCCTCGTAAACCGCATCCCCGTCCAGGCCCTTGTTGCGGTTCATCCGGACCAGTTGGTCAAAGCCCGGGCCATCGGGGTTGCCGTATTTTTCCCGGTCGCGGGCCTGAAGGTCGGCGACCTCCTGCTTGTTCGCCATGAGCTCCCGCGCCTTGATCCGCGCGGCATGGCGAATGTCCTGCGCCCGATGCGCCCGTTCCTCGGCGCTCAGGCCGTCCTTCAGCCATTGCCGGTTCAACGCCGGGATCACCGAGACCTGATCATTGTACCACTGGCGGATTTGCTCGTTGGTCTGGGGCTGCTGGACGGTGGCGGCACCGGCCTGATCCGCCGCCGGTGGTGGCGCGGTATCGGCGGTCTGGACCGGGACCTGGCAGGTCGCCAGAAACAGCAGCGCCAGGAGCGCCAGCGCAAGGCGTCTGAACAAGGGCATGGGCACAACCTTTTGGAGCAATTTATCGGGTGATTCGTACCAATGAATGTGATCGAAACGTCATCACCCGGCGCGGGACGGTCGGGTGACCGGCGGTTTGTGTCGGGAGAGGGGTAGCCGAACAGGGGAGGCGCGCGAAGGGGTCCGGTTTGATTTTAGGCGCTTATATACTTCTTCTCGATGGCGGCAATTGATCACAGCGGCGATCCTGTCCCTTTTACCAACAATTTTTCTGCAGATACATTTCTCTTTAGGTTCTTCTGAGGCGCAAAGCCATTCTTTCCCTTAAACAAGTTGTCCAAAACCGCGTCACGGTTCTTCTTCCATTCTTCCTCTTTGTGGATACTCTCCCTTTGGTTAAATTCCATCCTAATGGTATCCATTGTATTTTCCAAATCCTTTTGATATTTCAATGGACATGAGAATAAAGAGGGGTCTCCTAAGACCTCTGCAAATTTTTTCAACTCCAATAATCCCACGTAGGCAAAATAAGCATCAAAGCGATCGGAATCAGAAGGGGCGTCGCCGTATTTTGCCTTCATAGTACGCATAACTATGCAAGTATTATCGTGATAGTACGTGCCTATAATCAAATTTTTGGTCTCTCCATTACCAGCTTTTTGGTACTCCTCTTTTATCTTAGGATGGTTGGCGAACCATCCTTCAGGCGGACGTTTGAACGAAAATACACCATTTTTTCCAACCGCGCGAATCTCCTTCATATTATTCAGAATTGCGTTTGTGATATCTCCCGTGGAAAGCGGCCCCCCCTTGGGATGGTTGTGTGTAACAGTCCAATCTTTGAGGTCTCCAAGGTATTTCGGGTCTACGGACACGTTCTTCCCAGCCTTTGGAGGCTCGCCGAAAGCAACTTTATTTTTAGTACCAGGAAAATAGGCAATCGCCATTTCATTTACGGGTGCAAACGACTTGTTGGTAGCCCGGGTAATCAAGTCTTTTTCTGCTTCATCAATCGTCATATTAATAAATCCATTTTCATGATTTGACTTCTTGAGCACATTAGAACACCACGCCACAAGATCGCCATGAAAGTCAAATAGATCCCAGATATCATACTTCTTTTCCGAATTTTTAAGGAACGTATCGATAATGTCATTGGGAATCTCTGGGGTAAGAAGCCCGCTTATCCAACCCAGCGCGAACTCCCTCGTAATAATCTCTTCCCCGGCCGCCCACGTGCGTTTCACAACGCATTGCACCGACTGCCCGTTACCCAAAGCCGGCGGCCGACCGGAGTCGATCCGTGAACGGGGCTGCGTGACTGTCGTTTCCGGCACGGCGCTTTGCGGAGGCCCGACAACCGCCGCCGCCCGCCGGCCCATCCGATCCGCTTCCGCTTCAAGGCCGGGGTCCTGGACCACCGCCGGCCCGCCGCCGAAGGGATTGCTCACCCGCCCCTGGCGCTGCTGCACCACATGGGCGAGTTCGTGTCCAAGCAGTTCGCGCCCCGCCGCGCTTTCCGGGGCGTAGCGGCCGGGTGCGATGGCGATGGTGTCGCCCAGGGTGAAGGCCAGCGCGCCGATGTCCGGTGCTTCGCGGCCGACATGGATGCGCACCGAGGAAAAGTCGGTCCCGAGCCGGGCTTCCATCGACTGGCGCACCGGATCGGGCAACGGGGTTCCCGCTCCGGCCGGCGGGCGAAAGCCGGGAAGCGGCATGGCCGCGGCGCCGTCACCGGGCGCCGCGTCACCCGACCGGGACCGTGGCGGCAGCCGTTGGGCGAGTGTCCGGTTGCCGATCAACTGCTGAAGCCGAAGCGCCGCGGCCTGGACCGCCGGCGCCGCCGGCCGTTGGGCCAGGGCGTCCGACGGCGCCGCCGCTCTTGCCGCCACCGGCGGTGACGACGGCTGGCGCTGCGGGTCTGCCGCCACCGGCGGCCGGGGTGCCCTGGTCTTCATGGCGGCTCCACATCGGCATCAGTCACGGTCCGGCGAATTCGCGGCGGACTGCGGTCAGGGGTTCGGATCAAGCGGCCGGCTTCATTTCCGTTTCCGACCTTACCCTCCGATATTTTGCCGATTTCCGTGCCCAAGGCAAGCACAGGCATGTCGATCACGCCTTCGGCAGGTTGGTCGGCGCCTCCGACACCCGCAAGGCGCCGGTCGGCCGGTGAACCCGCGGCGTTTTGCGGGCAGGGAGGTGACATGACGCGCCAAAGTGCGTGAGCCGGCCATCGCACGATACGCAGAAATATGGAAATCGTGTAGAAACCGAGTCCCGCCGTTGAGCGGCCGGAGGCCGCCTCTGCGACGGGCGCAGATTCAAACCGTGATTCGCCGTGCGTGAGCGACGGTGCCGGGACGGAGGGCGTGATGGCCGCGGACAGGACTTACAACGACGCCTTGCCGGCGGACTCCGAGTTGGGGCGCTACCGGTTGCAGAGCGTCCTGGGGCAGGGCAGCTTCGGCATTACCTACCGAGGCCGGGATACCACCCTGCTTCGCGACGTGGCCATCAAGGAATACCTGCCGACGGAACTGGCCATGCGTCGTGACGAGTCGGTCGGCGTTCGCATGCCCGGGCAGGAGAGGGTGTTCAATTGGGGCTCGGACCGTTTCCTCAAGGAGGCGCAGGCCCTGGCGAAGTTCAAGCATCCGTCCATTGTGAATATCTATGATTACTTCCCGGCCAATGGCACCGCCTATCTGGTGATGGAACTCCTGGAGGGCGTTTCCTTCGCGTCGGTTCTCAAAGGAAGAGACCGACCGGACAGCTTCGAAAAGCTGTGGCCGTTGATCGAGTCGCTGCTGGGCGCGCTGGAAGTGGTTCACAAGGCCAATCTCCTGCATCGGGACATCAAGCCGGATAATATCATTATCCGCACCGACGCGATCCCGGTGCTGATTGATTTTGGCGCGGCGCGCCAATGGGTCGGCACCCTGGCCGAAGGGGTCGAGGAGGGCAGGGAACGCAGCAGTACCATTCCGATCTTTACCAAGGGCTATGCGCCGATCGAACAATGTCTCAATCAGACCGCTGATTTCGGACCACCAACCGATATTTACGCCCTCGGCGCGCTGCTGTACCGCATTATTACGGGTACGAGGCCGTTGGAGTCTCCGGCCCGGTTTTATGATGACCAGCTCAGGCCCGCGGTGGTCGCTGGCGCCGGGCGCTTTCCCGAGGCGTTTTTGCGGGCGATCGATTGGGCATTGCGACTGAGGCCGGAAAATCGGCCGCAAGACGTGGTGGTCCTTAAACGCGCCCTGCTGGGGGAATACGGGATACCGGAGGTCAGGCCGGTCGGTACCGGGCCGGTATCGCCATCGTTCCCAACCGGTGGCGACCAACAGGACCATGGCGCGTTGCCTTCGGCCGCTGACGACCGGCCAACCGACGTGCTCCAGTCGGATGTGCCGGTTGTCGAAAGCCCCGGAGAGCGGCGTTCACACCGGGGAAGGACGGCATTGCTGGTGGTTTTGGGGTGCGGAGTGATGGTTCTGGCGGCGTCAGGCTGGTTGTGGTGGAACAAGGGCAGAACACCGTGGCCATTCGCGTTTGCGCAAGTTGAGGCGTCAGTATCAAGTTCCGCCTCGTCCGAAAATGTGGACGGTAAGACCGGAGCCGAAGTCGGGCCGCTTGTTCAGGAAGAAGCCGATCGTAAGGCCAAGACCCCAGGTACGGTATTTCGCGACTGCCCGAACTGCCCCGAAATGGTGGTGATCCCGCCCGGAACCTTCATGATGGGTTCGCCGGACGGTGAGCCACAGCGGATGCGCTGGGAGGGGCCGCAGCATCAGGTAACCATCGGAGCCAGCTTTGCGATGAGTCGTTACGATGTCACGTTTACGGAATGGGATAGCTGTGTGGTCGAGGGCGGGTGCAACCATTATACGCCGCGCGACCAGGGCTGGGGTCGGGGGCGCCGTCCAGTGATCAATGTCAGTTGGAGCGATGCGCTTGCCTATACAGAGTGGTTGCTTCGAAAGACCGGGGAACCGTATCGTCTGCCCAGCGAAGCGGAGTGGGAGTATGCTGCGCGTGCCGGCACCACCACGCCTTTCTCGTGGGGTAATACGATCACGCCGGACCAGGCAAATTATGATGGCACCAGCGCTTATAACGGCGGTACCACCGGTGTCTATCGGAAAATGACGGCCGAGGTTGGCGGTTTTCCGGCTAACTGGTTTGGCCTCCATGATATGGCGGGTAATGTCTGGCAGTGGGTGGAAGATACTTGGCATGACCACTATCAGGGGGCGCCATCTGACGGCAGTGCATGGATTACTGAGGATAGTAATTCATCTCGGGTTGTTCGCGGAGGCTCTTGGTTTAATGTGCCGAGAAATGTACGTTCCGCATGCCGCTTTGACTACTCTCCTAATTTCCGTAACTACTACGTTGGTTTTCGGGTGGCGAGACCGTTGTCTCAGTAATCTTTGAGGCTCTTACCGGAATGCCGGGTGCTCATGTCCGATGTGAAAGCGACAGGTCAGCCGGCGACGCCCCGCCGCGCGCGGGCCTCCTTGCCCGTTCTTCAAGGTCGCCTTTCGGCGGAGGCCGGGGACTCGTTCCGGCGTCCTTTCCGCGTCTTGACCCGCCCGCGCCCGCGGGCTATGGTCATGGCCAATTGATGGGGATGGAGTCCCCCGATAACCGCCGCCGTGGCTGATGGCTCCTACTGCGTGGTTTTGCACGGGGTAGGTCTGTCCAGCCGAGGGGCGGTGTTTTGTTGCGCCCTTTTTGCGCAGACCGTCTTCCCCCCGGTGCAGGTGCCGGTTATCGGGAAGGAGAAGGTGGCATGGGCGATGTCTGGCTTGCTTCGGCATTATGGCTGGGTCTGGCGCTGGTGGCGTCGGTGCTCTCGATCTGGGTGGCGGTGTCGGTCGCGCTGGTCGAGATTCTGGTCGGCGCGGTTGCCGGCAATGTCATCGGCCTGACCCCGGCGCTGTGGACCAACTTCCTGGCCGGCTTCGGCGCCATCACCCTGACCTTTCTGGCCGGAGCCGAAATCGACGGCCGGATCATCCGCCGGCATTTCGGCTCCAGTATCGGCATCGGCGTGATCAGTTTCGCCGCGCCCTATCTTGGCGTGCTGGCTTATGCCCATTACGGCGCCGGCTGGCCGTGGCCGCAGGCCCAGATTGCTGGCATCTCGATGTCCACTACCTCGGTTGCGGTGGTCTACGCCGTGATGATCGAGACCGGATTCAACAAGACCGAGTTGGGCAAGATCATCCTGGCGGCCTGCTTCATCACCGATCTGGGGACGGTGCTGGCCCTGGGGATCGTGTTTGCCGACTTTGACGCCCGGCTGGCGCTGTTTGGCGCCGCGACCGGCATCACGCTGTGCGTGCTGCCCCGTTTCGCGCCGTGGTTCTTTGCCCGGGTCGGGCGCCGGGTCAGCGAGCCCGAAAGCAAGCTCATCGCCGTGGTCCTGCTGTTCCTTGGCGGCCTGAGCACCACCGCGGGCAGCGAGGCGGTGCTGCCGGCCTATCTNNTCGGCATGGTGCTGGCGCCGACCTTCCTCAAAGACCCGGAACTGCCCCACCGGCTGCGCATCGTCGCCTTTACCCTGCTGACCCCGTTCTATTTCCTCAAGGCCGGGTCGCTGGTGGACTTTCATGCGGTGGTCGCCTCGGCCGGTCTGATCGCGGTGTTTCTCGGGATCAAGATGGCCACCAAGTTCATCGGTATCCTGCCGGTGACGCGCGTCTTTCACTTCGTCCCGCGCGAGGGCATGTACACCACCCTGCTGATGTCCACCGGCCTGACCTTCGGCAGCATCTCGGCGCTGTTCGGCCTGAACCGGGGCATCATCGACCAGCAGCAGTACACGATTCTGGTGACTGCCGTCATCGCCAGCGCCGTTGTGCCGACCTTGATTGCGCAGCGGTGGTTTCAGCCGGCATTGAAGCCGATCACGGAGGCCGAGCCCCATGTTCCATAGGATTCTTCATGCCAATGACGGTTCCGACGGCGCCGGCAAGGCGCTGACCGCCGCAATCCGGCTGGCCGGGGAAAGCCGGGCCGAGCTGCACATGATCTGCGTCGAGGAGATGCCGTATTTCCCGACCACCATCGACGAGGTGGTCGAGGGCCGGGCCGAGGAAAACCGCCGGTTCGGCAAGGTGGTGTCACGGGCCAACGCTCTGGCCGCGCTTCAGGGCGTGACGCTGCGCGCCCATGTGGTCGCCGGCCACCCGGTGCGTGATATCGTCAGCTTCATCGAGGGGCACGGCATCGATCTGTTGGTGATCGGCTTCATGGGCCATTCGGCGCTGTATGGCCGGATCATCGGCAGCACCACGGAACGGCTGGTTCGCCTCGCGCCCTGTACGGTGATGGTGGTCAAGGGAGGCTGACGCCGGGCTGCACCGAGCCCGAACCCCATTGACCGCCCGGCCGGTCAGCCCAACTCCCGTGGTAACGATGGTCAGGGGAGCAGGACCATCCTTTGTCGCCGGAGGATCGACCATGGCAACCGGATTGACGGCAGGCTCGCCACAGACCCATCAACCCGCCCACCGGGACTTTATCAGCCGGGACCTGAGCGGTCAGGATTTTTCCGGCCAGGACCTGTCGGGCGCCAACTTCAATTACGCCCGGCTGGTTGGTGCCACGATGACCGGGAGCATTCTGCGGAACGCCAGCTTCATCGACGCGGATCTCAGCCGGGCCGATCTCACCGGGGCCGACGCGACCGGTGCCGATTTCACCGGCGCCAACCTGAGCGGGACCAGACTGGTCCAGGCGAACCTGACCGCCGCCTGTATGATGCAGGCCGAGGTCTACAGTGCCGACCTGAGCGGTGCCATCACCAGAGGTGCCAATCTCGGCGTTCGGCACATGGCCCCGGCGGTGGAGAGTCTGGTCCGCGAGGGGTTGATCGATCCGTTGGGGTATGCCTGACGCCTGGGGCGTTGCCCGATGGCGCCAGGTTACGATAGGTCGTTGGCATAAGGCAACTTCGTGGGTTCTGCCCACACCCGCAAAGGGCCGGTCGGCCCTTTGAACCCGTGACCTGACCCTGGTTCAGTTGTGGATCGCCCGGCCCGCCACCGCCAGCGCCGCTTCCTTGACCGTCTCGCTGAGAGTCGGGTGGGCATGGCAGGTGCGGGCAATGTCCTCCGCCGACGCCCCGAACTCCATGGCCAGACCGATTTCGGCAATCAGATGACCGGCATCGGGGCCAAGAATGTGGACCCCGAGCACCCGGTCGGTGCGGGCGTCGGCCAGAACCTTGACGAAGCCATCGGTGCAGGCCATCGCCCGGGCGCGGCCGTTGGCCGAGAACGGGAACTTGCCGACCTTGTAGGCGATCCCGGCATCCTTCAACTGTTCCTCGGTCTTGCCCACCGAGGCGACCTCGGGCCATGTGTAAACGATGCCGGGGATTGCGTCATAGTTGATGTGCCCGGACTGGCCGGCAATGATCTCCGCCACCACCACCCCCTCGTCTTCGGCCTTGTGGGCCAGCATCGGGCCTTCGATGACGTCGCCGATGGCGTAGATGTGGGGAATACTGGTTCGGAAATGGCTGTCGGTCTTGATCCGGCCGCGGTTGTCGGTCTCGATCCCCACCGTGTCCAGGCCAAGATTTCCGGTGAAGGGACGGCGGCCGATGGCCACCAGCACCACGTCGGCGGTGACGGTTTCCGCGGCGCCGCCGGCCGCCGGCTCGACGGTCAGGGCAATGCCACCGTCTGCCGCGACCGCGGCCGTGACCTTGGTGGACAGCCGGAAGATCAGCCCCTGCTTGGACAACAGGCGCTGGGTCTGCTTCGACAGCTCGCCGTCCATGCCCGGCAGGATGCGGTCAAGATACTCGATCACCGTGACCTCGGAGCCCAGACGGCTCCACACCGAACCCAATTCCAGGCCGATGACGCCACCGCCGATCACCACCAGACGCTTCGGCACCTGGGACAGCGCCAAAGCGCCGGTGGACGAGACGATGCGCTGCTCGTCGATCTCGACCCCCGGCAGCGGCGTGACCTCCGAACCGGTGGCCAGGATGATGTTTTTCGCGCTCACCACCTGGGTCTCGCCGGTCTTGGACTGGATTTCGACCAGATCCGGGGCGGTGAGGCGGCCATGGCCCTTGAGCCAGGTGATCTTGTTCTTCTTGAACAGAAACTCGATGCCGCCGGTCAGGTCCTTGACCACCTTGGACTTGTGGGCCATCAGGGCCGGCAGGTTCAGCGACACCGAGCCGATCACGATGCCGTGATCCCCCAACTGATGCCGCGCCTCTTCAAACTTTTCGGAACTGGTCAGGAGTGCCTTGGAGGGAATGCACCCGACATTGAGGCAGGTGCCGCCCAAGGTGTCCCACTTTTCGACGACGGCGGTCTTGAGACCCAATTGGGCGGCGCGGATTGCGGCCACGTAACCGCCCGGTCCGGCTCCGATCACGACGACATCGAACGCTTGCTCAGCCATAATCCGTCCCTCGATTGACGCAATAAAAAGCTCGGGGCGACCACCGGTGCAGTCGCCCCTTCTCCTGGCGGTCAGACCTCAAGCAACAACCGCTGCGGGTCCTCGATCGCGTCCTTGACCCGGACCAGGAAGGTCACGGCCTCGCGGCCATCGATGATCCGGTGATCGTAGCTCAGCGCCAGATACATCATCGGCCTGATTTCGACCTTGCCGTTGATGGCCACGGGACGATCCTGGGTCTTGTGCATGCCCAGAATGCCCGACTGCGGCGGATTGAGGATCGGCGTCGACATGAGAGAGCCGTAGACCCCACCGTTGGAGATGGTGAAGGTGCCGCCGGTCAGTTCCTCCATGGACAGCTTGCCGTCCCGGGCCTTTTTGCCGAGACCATTGATCGCCTTTTCGATGCCGGCAAAGCTCAACTGGTCGGAGTCGCGCACCACCGGCACCACCAGACCCTGGGGCGTGCCCACCGCCACCCCGATGTCGTAGTAGTTCTTGTAAACCAAATCCGCGCCGTCGATCTCGCCATTGACCGCCGGCAGCTCCTTGAGGGCGGCGATGGCGGCTTTGACGAAGAACGACATGAAGCCAAGCCGGACGCCGTGCTTCTTTTCGAAAACATCCTTGTACTGGTTGCGCAAGGCCAGCAGGTTCGTCATGTCCACCTCGTTAAAGGTGGTCAGCATCGCCGCAGTGTTCTGAGCCTCCTTGAGCCGTTCGGCGACCCGCTGGCGTAACCGGGTCATCCGCACCCGCTCCTCGCGGTCGGCACGCAGACGCGGACCCGACGGCACCACCGGCTTGGGGGCCGGCGGCGTCGGCCGGGGCGCCGGTGCGGCGACCGGTGCCGGGGCGGCCAACGGGGCAGAGGCGGTTGTGACCCGGGCGTCCAGGTAAGACTGGACGTCTTCCTTGGTCAGACGGCCATCCTTGCCGCTGGCGGCGATGGCCGTCGGATTCAGCTTGTTGTCGTCGATCAGCTTGCGTACCGCCGGCGACAGCACGTCCGAGGCGCTTGCGGCGGGCGCCGCCACCGGGGCCGGTGCTGCGGTCGCCACCACCGGGGCCGCCGCCACCGCGACTCCCGCTTCACCGATCAGGCCCAGCACCGCGCCAACCGCGACATTGGTGCCCTCGGGCGCGGTGATTTCGCTCAGCGTGCCGGCAGCGGTCGCATTGACCTCAAGCGTTACCTTATCGGTCTCAAGTTCGACCAGCGGATCGTCGACCGCCACGGCCGCTCCCAATGGTTTCAGCCAGCGCGCAACCGTCGCCTCGGTCACCGATTCGCCCAGGGTGGGCACCTTGATTTCCGTCGCCATTACGACTTCCTTTGATTGCTGGTTCTTGCCGGCTGGGGCGCTGTTGCCGGTGAAAGGCGCCCCGACCGGCGAGCCTTAGTTCACGGTCAGAGCCTCGTCGATCAGCCTGGCCTGTTCCTTGTTATGATTCTTCATCAGACCGGTGGCGGGCGAAGCCGCGGCCGGCCGGCCGACATAGGTCGGGCGCTTGCAACTGCCGTCGAGGGTGCCCAGCACGCCTTCGATCCGACGGTCCATGAAATGCCAGTAGCCCATATTCTCGGGCTCCTCCTGGCACCAGACCACGCCGGCATTGGGATACTTGCGCAGTTCATTGGACAGCGGGGTCAGCGGGAACGGGTAAAGCTGCTCGACCCGGACGATGGACACGTCCTTAAGCTTGCGTTCCTCCCGCTCCTGAAGCAGGTCGTAATAAACCTTGCCGGTGCACAAGACCACCCGCCGCACCTGTTCGGCCGGCGCCAGTTCCAGATTGGTTTCGCGGATGACCCGCTGGAATCCGGTGCCCACCGTGAACTCGTTGAGGCGAGAGACGCAAAGCTTGTGACGCAGCAGCGACTTCGGGGTGAAGATGACCAGCGGCTTGCGGATGCGCCGACGCATCTGCCGGCGCAGGACATGGAAATAGTTGGCCGGGGTCGAGATGTTGCAGACCTGGATGTTATCCTCGGCGCACAACTGGAGATATCGTTCGGGGTGCGCCGACGAATGCTCGGGTCCCTGGCCCTCGTAGCCATGGGGGAGCAGCATCACCAGACCCGACATGCGCAGCCACTTGGATTCGCCGGAGCTGATAAACTGGTCGATGATCACCTGGGCGCCGTTGGCGAAGTCGCCGAACTGGGCTTCCCACAGCACCAGCGCGTAGGGCGCGGTCAGGGTATAGCCGTATTCGAAACCCAGCACCGCCACCTCGGACAGCGGGCTGTCATGGACCTCGAAGCCCGCCTGCTTCTGCGGCCGGATGTGGTTGAGCGGGATATAGCGGGTTTCGTTGGTCTGGTCGTGCAGCACACAATGGCGCTGGGAAAAGGTGCCGCGGCCGGAATCCTGACCGGAAAGCCGGATCGGGGTTCCTTCGACCAGCAGGGTGCCGTAGGCCAGCGCCTCGGCGGTGCCCCAGTCGATGCCCTCTCCGGTCTCGAACATCTCGTCCTTGGCCTTCAACTGCCGGGTGATCTTGGGGTTGAGGTCAAAGCCCTTCGGCACCCGGACCAGCGCCTGACCCACCTCGCGCAAGGTTTCCTTGTCCACCGAGGTATGGCTGCGGTGATCCTCTTCGCCCCGGGTGGCCAGGAACCCGGACCATCGGCCTTCGAGCCAGTCGGCCTTGTTGGGCTTGTAACTGGACGACGCCTGAAAATCGTCTTCCAGCCGCTTCATGAAGCGGGTCACGAACTGCTGGGCCTCGGGTTCGGTGACCACCGCTTCCTTGACCAGTTGTCGGGCGTAAAGCTCCCGGGTGGTCGGATGGTTGCGGATCGTCTTGTACATGATCGGCTGGGTGAACGCCGGCTCGTCGCCTTCGTTGTGCCCGTGGCGGCGGTAGCAGAACATGTCCACCACCACATCCTTCTTGAACTTCTGGCGGAACTCGATGGCAATGCGCGAGGCATGGACCACCGCTTCGGGATCGTCGCCGTTGACGTGCAGGACCGGCGCCTGAATGCCCTTGGCCACGTCGGTGCAGTACGGTCCCGATCGCGAATAGCTGGGATTGGTGGTGAAGCCGATCTGGTTGTTGACGATCACATGGATGGTGCCGCCGGTGCGATATCCCTTGAGTTCCGACAGCATCAGGGTTTCCGAGACCAGTCCCTGGCCGGCAAAGGCGGCGTCGCCGTGCAGCAGCAGACCGGCAACCTGGGTGCGGTCGTGGTCCTCGCGCTGGAGCTGTTTGGCCCGCACCTTGCCCAGCACCACCGGGTCCACCGCTTCAAGGTGTGACGGATTGGCGGTGAGTGATAGCGATACGGTGTTGCCGTCGAAATCCCGCTCGGTGGACGTGCCAAGGTGGTACTTCACGTCACCGGAACCCTGGACATCGGCGGGACTCGACGAGCCACCCTGGAATTCCGAGAAAATCGCCGCAAACGGCTTGCTCATGAAGTTGGCGAGCATATTCAGCCGGCCGCGGTGGGACATGCCGATCACCACGTCCTTAAGGCCCAATTGACCGCCGCGCTTGATGATCTGCTCCAGCGCCGGGATCAGCGACTCGCCACCGTCCAGGCCGAACCGCTTGGTGCCGGTGTATTTCAGTTGCAGGAACCGCTCGAATGTCTCGGCGGCGGTCAACCGCTCGAGGATCGCGCGCTTGCCGTTGACCGTGAAGTCAGTATGATTGCGTCCGCTTTCTATGCGTTCCTGAATCCAGGCCTTTTGCGCCGGGTCCTGGATGTGCATGAACTCGACGCCGATATGACCGCAATAGGTCCGCTTGAGCACGTCCATCAGCTGCCGCAGCGTCGCGCTCTCCAGCCCCAACTGATAGTTGAGGTAGATCGGTCGGTCATAGTCGCCGGGGCCGAAGCCGTAGGTGGCCGGATCCAGTTCGGGATGAGGCTCGCGGCTCTCCAGGCCCAACGGATCCAGGGACGCGTCAAGATGGCCGCGCACCCGGTAGACCCGGATCAGCATCAAGGCGCGCACGCTGTCGAGCACGGCGGCGCGAACCTGATCCGCCGACAGGTGGGCGCTGAAGACGCCCGCGGCCGGTGCCGCTGCCGTTTCGGCGGCGTAGCCGACGCCGGAGAGCACGGCCGCGCCATTGCCCCGGCCCTGACCGATCACGCCGTGGTCGTTGGGTGCCCAACTTGCTCCGTGAAGCTCGCTCAGCACAGCCCGGGCGTCCTCGTCAAGGTCGGCGAAGAACCCGGACCAACTCGGATCGACCGAATTCGGGTTGTTCAGGTATTGGGTGTACAACTCAGCGATGAAGGTCGCGTTGCCGCCGTACAGGAACGAGGATTGTTCGAGGTGTGCCGTCATGGTTCCGACCCGGGCCTTGCCGCCAGGGTCCTCATTCAGAGGTTGCAGGGACACCCCCAACGGGCGCCCGGACCCGACAAAACCAGAGCCGGCCCCGGGCCCGCGTCAGGGATCGCCCCCGGGGCGGACCCGCTCCGAAGGTCGCCGCCGGGCGGACCCGGCGGAACCTTCGGGGCGAAGCACGCCCGGAGGTCGCGACTAGCCCTTGATGACCTTCAACATGGTGCTGCCGAGGCTGGCCGGGCTTTCGGCAACGGCAATACCGGCGGAACGCAGGGCGTCGATCTTGTAGTCGGCGGTGTCATGGCCGCCGCCGATCACGGCGCCGGCGTGGCCCATGCGCCGGCCCGGAGGCGCGGTGCGGCCGGCGATGAAGCCCACCACCGGCTTCTTGATCTTGTTGGTGCGCAGGAATTCGGCGCCGTTGATCTCGGCGTCGCCGCCGATTTCGCCGATCATGATGATGCCCTTGGTCTCGGGGTCGGCCAGGAACAACTCCAGGGAGTCGACGAAGTTGGTGCCGTTGACCGGGTCACCGCCGATACCGATGCAGGTGGACTGACCAAGGCCGGCCGCGGTGGTCTGGGCCACCGCTTCGTAGGTCAGCGTGCCGGACCGGGAGACGATGCCGATGTGGCCGCGACGATGGATGTGACCGGGCATGATACCGATCTTGCACTCGTCGGGGGTGATCACGCCGGGGCAGTTCGGACCGATCAGCCGGGTCTTGGAGCCGCGCAGCGCCTGCTTGACCGTGACCATGTCCAGCACCGGGATGCCCTCGGTGATGCACACCACCAGCGGGACCTCGGCGTCGACGGCTTCCAGGATGGCGTCGGCCGCGAACGGCGGCGGGACGTAGATCACGCTGGCGTTGGCGCCGGTTCTGGCCACCGCTTCGTGTACGGTGTCGAACACCGGCAGGTCCAGGTGCAGGGTGCCGCCCTTGCCCGGAGTGACGCCGCCGACCATCTTGGTGCCGTAGGCGATCGCCTGCTCGGAATGGAAAGTGCCCTGAGAGCCGGTGAAGCCCTGGCAGATCACCTTGGTTTCAGAATTGACCAGGACAGCCATTACGCACCCTCCTTCACGGACTTGACGATCTTTTCCGCAGCGTCTGCCAGGTTGTCGGCGGACAGGATCGGCAGGCCGGATTCACCCAGAATCTTCTTGCCCAGTTCGACGTTGGTGCCCTCCAGCCGGACCACCAGCGGCACATGCAGGCTGACCTCGCGGGCGGCGGCGATCACGCCCTCCGCGATCACGTCACAGCGCATGATGCCGCCGAAGATGTTGACCAGAATGCCTTCGACGTTGGGATCCGACAGGATCAGCTTGAACGCGGTGGTGACGCGCTCACGGGTGGCGCCGCCACCCACGTCGAGGAAGTTGGCCGGTGCACCGCCATAGAGCTTGATGATGTCCATGGTGGCCATGGCCAGACCGGCGCCGTTGACCATGCAGCCGATGTTGCCGTCAAGCTTGACATAGCTCAGGCTGTGCCGGTTGGCCTCGATCTCCGCCGGGTCCTCTTCGGACTCGTCGCGCAGTTCTTCGATGTCCTTGTGACGGAACAGGGCGTTGTCGTCGAAGCCCATTTTGGCGTCGAGGGCAATCACCGAACCATCGCCGGCCACCACCAGCGGGTTGATTTCCACCATCGAGGCGTCAAGCTCGGTAAACGCCCGGTACATGCCCAGCAGGAACTTGGTCGCCGCCTGGACCTGCTTGCCTTCAAGGCCGAGGCCGAAGGCGATCTTGCGGGCGTGGAACTGCTGGATGCCGATGGTCGGATCGATGGCCAGCGTGATGATTTTCTCGGGAGTTGCTTCGGCCACGTCCTCGATGGCCATGCCGCCTTCGGTCGAGGCGACGATCGTCACCCGCGAGGTGCCGCGGTCGATCAGCATGCTGAGATACAGCTCGCGCTTGATATCGCAGCCTTCCTCGATGTAGACGCGCTTGACTTCCTTGCCATCGGCGCCGGTCTGCTTGGTGACGAGCACGTGACCGAGCATTTCGAGGGTGTTGCGACCGACATCCTCGATCGACTTGACGATCCGAACGCCACCCTTGCCGGCGGGATTGTCTTTGAAGTGACCGGCGCCGCGACCGCCGGCATGAATCTGCGACTTGACCACCCAGACCGGGCCGCCGAGTTCACGGGCAACGCCCTCGGCTTCCTGCGGGGTGTAGGCCACGCCGCCGCGCGGAACCGCGACGCCGTACTTTTTCAGCAGGCTTTTAGCCTGATATTCATGGATATTCATGGTGACCGTCTTTGGAGGTTATAGGAAGGGGTCGTAGTTCTTAGGCACTTCATGAACAACCGCTGGACTTCCTGCATTTGGAACGCTGGGGGCCCTCCCGTTGCCCCTGGCATTCCCCATGCATCTTAAGACCGGGAACCGGCAAGGAGGAAGATGTTCTCCTCCCGCCGCGTGCTCAGGCCTTTTCGCTTTGAAGCTTCTTGACCACATCGACCAGCGTGCGCACCGCGGCGACCGAATTGTCGAACTGCGCCCGCTCGTCTTCGTTCAAGCTGTATTCGATGATCCGCTCGACGCCGTCCGCGCCGATCACCACCGGCACGCCGACGTAAAGGCCGGTCAGGCCGTATTCGCCGTTCAGTTCGGCGGCGGCGGGGAGCACGCGCTTCTTGTCCTTGAGGT
>PLTC01000181.1 GCA_003165295.1 Rhodospirillales bacterium
TTCACCGCGACATCAAGCCGCAGAACATCATCGTTCGGACCAACGGGACTCCGGTCCTGATCGACTTCGGCGCCGCGCGCGTCTCGGCGGGCGAGGCCGACCGGACCATGACCGCCTTCATCAGCGCCGGTTACACGCCCTGGGAACAGTATTCCGACGACGGCCGGCAGGGGCCATGGAGCGATCTTTACGCCCTGGGTGCAACCGCGTACCAGATGGTGACGGGAGCCAGGCCGCCGGACGGACTGCAACGGCGGTTGCAGTCCCGGGACAGCTATGTCAGCGTCGTGCAGGCGGTGGAACCCGGCCGCTACTACAGTCCTGAATTCCTAGCCGCCATCGACTGGGTGTTGCAGTTGGCACCGGAACAGCGGCCACAAAAGGCGGCAGAGTGGCGTGCGGCCTTTGGGACCGGGGCGACCGAGTCGCAGCCTGAGCCGGAACCATCATCGCCCGAGGATGATGATGAGACGGTCATCGCGCCGCTGCGGCTCAATCCCGGGCCGCAATCGTCAGCGGTCCAGCCGCCGGAGCCCCAACCGGAAGCGTTCAGGTCGCCATGGCAGCACGCCCCGGCGGAAATGTCGGTTGGCACTGCCGACGAAACCCGGGTGCCAACCACACCGATGCCCAGTTGGCCCGAGGCGCCGGCGCGTGATACCGAAGGCGATCGGATTGAAGAACGCCGAATCGAATTCAGCAAGTCGAAACTTACGGTGCGGATCGCCTGGGCCGGCGTTCTTGCCGCCGTCGCGGTTTATTTATATGGCGTGACGTCAGGTGCTGCCGCCGAAGGGTTGTTCATCGGTGCGACGTTTGTTGGAATTTCGGCACTTTTGGAGATGAAAAGGGCTTTTGGAAGGCAGCCTGGTTTGATCTTAAATCATGCCGAACTGATCAATCATTCCAATCTGATCACCGGTGGGGTGGTTCCGTGGTCGGATATTGTCGGCTTTAAACGCCTCGGCTGGGGCCGGATGCTGGCGGTCAAATTATCCAATCCCCGGAAATATGGCGCATCCGGCAATTTTATAATGCGGGCCGGACGGAAACTGCGTCATGGTTTGTTGGGCAGTCCGGTGTTGATTTATCCGGCGGTGCTGGACATAAAATTCGACGAATTGTTGGAGTTGTGCAACCGGTATCTGGCGGAAGCGAACGGCCGGGACGCGCCGCCCCCTCCGGCGCGCCGTGGCGGTGCCGGACGTGGTTTCCGTATCGGGGCGATTGTCGTGGCCGTGGCCGCCGTGGTCGGGCTTGGTCTGCACGTCCTGACGCCCGGCACCGGCGACTCGTCCTGTGAGGCACTCGCGGGACTGCCGGGCTATGTCGGGTCGCTGCCCGGTGTGCAGGATGACCAAATTGATGCAAGGGCGGCGATACCGGCCTGTCGCACCGCCGCCGAACACTCGTTCGGAACGGCAGCCGCGCGGTACCGGACATGGTTGGGCCGGGCGCTGGAAAAGAGTGGCGAGTACGAATCCGCGGTCGCCGCCTACCGGGTGGCGGCGGAGCAGGGCGAGGCGATCGGACAGGGCGAACTGGGTTCGATGTACGCAACGGGCCGCGGCGTGGCGCGGGATGACGCCAAGGCTGTCGAATGGTTCCGCAAGGCCGCGGACCAGGGGGATCCGTTCGGGCAGTACTGGCTCGGCTCGATGTATGCCGATGGCCGCGGCGTGTCCCAGGACGATGCGAAGGCCGTGGAATGGTATCGGAAGGCGGCTGACCAGGGCTTTGTGGGCGGGCAGTATCTGTTAGGCTATATGTATGCCACGGGTCGTGGCGTGGCGCAGGATAACGCCAAAGCGGCGGACTGGTACCGGAAGGCGGCCGAACAGGGCTACGCTCCCGGGCAGAATTCCCTGGGCGTGATGTACGACGACGGCCGCGGCGTGCCTCAGGACACCGCCACGGCTCTGGAATGGTATCGGAAGGCGGCCGACCTGGGCAATCCGGTTGCCGAAACCAATCTGGGCTGGGTCTATGCCAATGGCCATGGGGTGTCGCGGAACGACGCGACGGCGGTGGCGTGGTTCCGGCGGGCCGCCGATCAGGGCTATGCGGTCGGACAGAATTCTCTGGGTTTCATGTATGCCGCCGGTCGCGGCGTGGCGCGCGACGACGGGGCGGCGGTGGAGTGGCATCGGAAGTCGGCCGAACAGGGCTATGCGCTGGCGCAGTACAATCTCGGCTTGATGTATGCCGAGGGCCGCGGCGTGGCGCGCGATGATGTAAAGGCGGTGGAGTGGTATCGGAAGGCCGCGGACCAGGGGAATGCCGATGCGCAGAACAGTCTGGGCCTGATCTATGCCGAGGGCCGCGGCGTGGCGCGGGACGACGTTAAAGCTGTAGCATGGTATCGGAAGGCGGCTGACCAGGGCCAGGCGTCTGCGCAGTATAATCTGGGCATTATGTATACCGACGGCCGAGGTGTGCCGCGGGATGAGGCCGTGGCTGCGGTATGGCTCAGGAAGGCCGCGGATCAGGGCGACCCGATTGCGCAGAATTCACTGGGCCTGAGGTATGGAAAGGGGCGTGGGGTGGCTCAGGACGATGCGAAGGCTGCCGAATGGTATCGGAAGGCGGCGGAACAAGGGTATTCTCCGGCGCAGGACAATCTGGGCACGCTTTACGAAGGTGGCCACGGCGTGGCGCGGGACGATGCCAAGGCCGTGGAATGGTACCGCAAGGCGGCCGACCAGGGCGACGCCGAGGCACAGGGCGCGCTGGGTTTGATGTACGCCAATGGTCGGGGCGTCACGGCGGATTATGCCGCCGCTGCCGACTGGTATCGGAAGGCGGCGGATCAGGGCAACGCGGTGGCGCAGGACAACCTGGGCGATCTGTACGTCAACGGCCGCGGCGTCCCGCAGGATGACGCCCGGGCCGTGGAGTGGTTTCGCAAGTCGGCGGACCAGGGCCTTGCCGCCGGCCAGAATTATCTGGGCTGGATGTATGAAAATGGCCGCGGCGTGGCGCGGGATGAGGCCAGGGCGGCCGAGTGGTACCGGAAGGCCGCGGATCAGGGCTACGCGGCGGCCCAGACCAGTCTGGCCCGGATGAAAACCGCCAACCCGGGGACTCCGCAGCCACCGGTATCGGTTTCGGACCGCTGCGACGCGCTTGCCGGGGCGCCCGGCTATGCCGGGTCCTATCCGGGTGTCGAGTTCAGCAAAATCGATGCGGCGGCGGCGATTCCGGCCTGTCGGGAAGCCGTGGCCCAACATGGAAGCGAGGCGCGGTTCTGGACATGGTTGGGGCGGGCACTGGTGGCCCAGGGTGGTCACGACCGCGAGGCCATCGGCTGGTTCAGGAACGCGGCGGAGCAGGACTCCGCGGCGGCACAGAACTGTCTGGGCTGGATGTATGTCAATGGCCGCGGGGTGCCGCAGGACGACGCCCGGGCCGCCGAGTGGTACCGGAAGGCGGCGGATCAGGGAGATATACCGGCCCAGGCCAATCTGGGCTTTCTGTACGCCAGTGGCCGCGGCGTGCCCCGGGACGATGCCAAAGCTGCCGAGTTGTATCGGAAGGCTGCGGACCGGGGTTTTGCCGCGGCACAGTTCAACCTGGGCTGGATGTACGAGAACGGCCGCGGCGTGCCGCGCGATGATGCCAGCGCCGCGGAATGGTATCGGAAGGCTGCGGACCAGGGCAGCGCCGACGCTCAGTACAACCTCGGCGTGATGTATGAAAATGGCCACGGCGTATCCCAGGATGCCGCGAAGGCCGTGGACTGGTACCGCAAGGCGGCGAACCAGGGTGATGCCGATGCGCAAAACACTTTAGGTGAGATGTATGAAAACGGCCGCGGGGTGGTACGGGACGTGACCCGGGCCGTGGAATGGTACAAGAAGGCCGCGGACCAGGGCAGCGCCGCGGCGCAGGCCAATCTGGTACGGCTACACCGGAAATCGTAAACGGAGGCGGTTTCCCGCCGCTCGGCCGCTGCCTCTACCGACAAGCGCGTGTCGCGATGCGAAAGCCTGGCACACCCGCCCGTTGCCGCCTTGCCAGGGAGGGGGCGGGGACCGTCGCTTTTGGGCTCAGCGGTAACGACGCGACCACCCACGCGCTCCGGGGGTGCCCTTGACCCCACGGAACCCATTCGTGATCCGACCGGACGATTGCTGATCCCGCTCCCAAACCCCAGGCGCCCAAAAAGCCCCGGAGCGACTCCGGCTCCGTTCAGGGAGCCCGGGGCATTCGGGTGGGTGGATCAGTCTTCTTCGTTCTCGGCGTCTTCTTCGATCTGGTTGGCGAGGTCGCGCAGCATGTCGACCACGTCCTCGTGGCTGGTTTCATCGACCGCGGTGTTGACCGCGGCTTCGATCATGGCGACCGCCACATAGGGGCCGAGCACGCCCCCTTCTTCGACGGCCCGCTTCAGGTGCTTTTCGGCGATATCAAGGGCCTTGTCGAACATGGCATCGGCCGAGACATCGGAACTTTGGTCGGTCATGGCGAGGTCCGCTACGAGGGAGCCAGGGAAAGTGCCCCCGATGGGGCACCAGAGGGTGGCAGCTATAGCACTTCCGGTAACGCCCGAAGAAGGAAAATGCCACCCGCCGCACGAGGATCGGTGGTATGGCGCGCCGGCGACCATGGCACAACCCCTTCGTACCAGGATAATCTGTGGGCCAGCGACGCCTTGGCAAGGAGCCGGAGCGCCAAAGGGGCAGCAGAAAGGAGCAGCAGATCGTGGGTTCAGCCCGATACCGACCCGAATCCGACCCTTCGGTGGGAATTGAGGTGACCATCGCCAGGGTTGGCGCCCGGGGCGACGGCATTTTCGATCCGGGCGGCGCCGGGAAGGCCGGCGACCGGGTGTTCGTTCCGCTGACCGTGCCCGGTGACCGGGTGCGGGTGCGGCTGGGACCGGTCCAGGCCGAGGGGCGCCGCGGGCAGGTGCTGGCGTGGCTGGCCCGGGGACCGGATGCGGTGGAACCGGCCTGCCACCATTTCGGCCGGTGCGGCGGCTGCACTCTCCAGCATTTCGGCGACCCCGGCTACGGCGCGTGGAAGGCCGAACAGGTGGCGGCGGCGCTGGAGCGCGCCGGATTCGCACCCGACCGGCCGGTGCCGCTGGTGCGAACCGCGCCGGGCGGACGCCGCCGCGCCACTTTTTCCGTCCAGCGCCGGGGCGGTGCCGTGCTGGTCGGCTTCAAGGAACGGTTGAGCCATCGGCTGGTGGACCTGGAACAGTGTCCGGTGTTGGCCCCAGAGCTGATCGCGCTGGTGCCGGTGCTGCGCCGCGGGCTGGCCCCGGTGCTGGCCGAAGGCGGCATCGCCGAGGTGGCGGTGACCCGAGTCGAAAGCGGTCTCGATCTGGTGCTGGTCGGCCCGGACCGGCTCGGCCTTTCGGCCCGGCAGGCCCTGGCCGAGTTGGCCTCCGCCGCGGATCTCTCTCGCCTGTCGTGGCAGCCGCGATCGGGGCAACCGCCGGAACCGGTGGCGGCACGACGGCCGGCCCTGGTCCGGTTCGGCGGTTATCCGGTTCTGGTGCCGCCGGGAGCCTTTCTTCAGGCCAGTGCCGAGGGCGAGGCGGCGCTGACCGCCGCGGTGCTGACCGGGGTTGGGGCAGGGGCGATGGCCGTGGCCGACCTGTTCGCCGGCTGCGGCACCTTTTCGTTGCCGCTGGCCGGGGTAACCGGGCGGCGGGTTCTTGGCGTGGACGGGAACGGCGCGGCGCTGGCGGCGCTGGCCCTGGCCGGACGTGGCCTGCCCGGGCTGACCATTGGACGCCGGGACCTGGGCCGGGAGCCGATGTCGCCGCAGGAACTGACCGGTTACGAGGCCGTGGTGTTCGATCCGCCCCGGGCCGGGGCAGCGGCGCAGGCCGAGGCGCTGGCCGCCTCAAACGTGCCGGTGGTGGTGGCGGTTTCGTGCAACCCCGCGACCTTCGCCCGCGATGCCCATCATTTGCGGGCGGGCGGCTATCGGCTCATCACGGTTTTGGCGGTGGACCAGTTCCTGTGGTCGGCTCACATCGAGCTGGTTGCGGTGTTTAACCGCTGAAAGGGGTAATGGGAGTCCATATGGACAAACGTGCGATTGCGGCCTGGTGCTGCTACGATTGGGGCATCACCGCCGGACCGGTGGTGATCGATACCTTCATTTTCAGCGTTTACTTTACCCGCTCGGTGGCGCCGTCGCCCGAACAGGGCACCGCGGCCTGGGGTCAGGCGTTGGCGGTGGCCGGTGTCCTGGTGGCGGTGCTGTCACCGCTGCTCGGGGCCATCGCCGACCGCGCCGGCCGGCGCAAACCCTGGATTGCACTGTTCACGGCGATAACGGTGGTGGCCACCGCCACCCTGTTCTGGGTGATGCCGGCGCCCTCGTCGATGCCGCTGGCGCTGGTGGCGATGGCGCTTGCCGTGGTGGCGCGGGAGCTGGCCATGGTCTTCTACAACGCCATGCTCCCGGATTTGGTACCGCGCGACCATATTGGCCGGCTGTCCGGGTGGGGCTGGGCGGCGGGTTATCTCGGCGGCATCGGCTGTCTGCTGGTGGCGTTGTTCGGTCTGGTCAAGGGCAACCCACCGTTGTTCGGGCTGGTGGGAATTGCTGATCTGGAGAATATTCGGGCTGCGGCGCCGCTGGCGGCGCTGTGGTTCGCGGTATTTGCCTTGCCGCTGTTCCTGTTCGTTCCCGACCGGGCGGCGACCGGCATCGGTGGGCGCCGGGCTGTCGTCGAAGGCGGGTTAATGCTGGCCCGAACAGTCCGGGAGGCCCGGAAATATCGGGATATCGGCATGCTGTTGGTGGCCAGCGCGCTGTTCCGGGATGGGCTTGCCACTCTCTTTGCCTTTGGTGGCATTTATGCCGCGGGCAGCTTCGGCATGAGCTTTCAGGAAATCCTGCTGTTCGGCCTCGCGCTCAACGCCACCGCGGCGGCGGGGGCGGCGGGCTTTGCCTGGATCGACGATCGGATCGGGGCGAAGCCGACCATTCTCCTGTCGCTGTCGGCGTTGCTTGGGTTCGGGACCGGCATTCTGCTGGTCCACGACAAGGAATGGTTCTGGGGTCTGGCGCTGGGGCTGGGGGTGTTCGTGGGGCCGGTCCAGGCCGCCGGCCGTTCGCTGCTGGCCCGGATGGCGCCGGCCGGCATGGTCACCGAGATGTTCGGCCTCTACAGCCTGTCAGGTCGGGCCGCAGCCTTTCTCGGCCCGCTGGCGCTGGGCACCGCCACCGCGGCCTTTGCCAGTCAGCGTGCCGGGATGGCCACCATCCTTGGCTTTTTCCTGGCCGGGCTGTTGCTGATGCTGACAGTACGGGTGCCACCGGAAGCGGCGACCCGCGCACCGGCGTCCGGTCCGGCGGATATCGCCTGACCGGAGGTCTGCCATGCCGGACGAGGGTGACCGTCTGGAGAATAACGGCGTTAAGCAACCCCGGTGCCGCCCACGGCCGGTGGCCGCTCCGGTTCCGGCGAGGTGACCGCACGTTGCCGGGTGGCCACGGCGGGACGCAATCTGCGAAGACCGGGATTGCCGGTGGGCGACCGGGCCGCAGGTTCTGTATGGTGGTGTTCGGGTTTTAGTGGTGGTAGGGCGATGAGTCATCTGGCGCGAGTCTTGGTTGCTGCGGTGGTGTGCTGTGCGATGCTGGGAGCGGCCGGGGCGCAGACGGCGCCACCGGTCCCGGAGCCCGCGGCGGCTCCGGTGCCCGCGACACCCGCGGTCACGGTGCCGGGTCAGGCCGAGGCGCCGGCGGTTTCGGAACCGGTTGCGGCTCCGGCTCCGGCCCCGCCTCCGGTTCAGCCGGTCGGGCCGCTGGCCGAAGCGATCGCAGCGCGTCTGGCCGCCGGGCTCGCCACCCTGGATGTTCACCGTCAGCCGGATCTGGCCCGTCTCCGTCAGTTTTACGAGGGACGCAGCTACGCGGCTGCGTGGTTCGCCGACACCGGCGCCGGGTTGACCCTGCTGCCGGCGGCCCAGAGTCTCCGTCAGGTGACGGCGGGGGCGGATGCTGACGGCCTGCTGCCTTCTGACTATCATTCCGCAGCGATTGCCGCGCGGGTTGAGGCCACCGACCCGGCCCGTCAGGCGGAGCTGGATGTGCTGTTGACCGACGCCCTGATGGATTATGCCGGCGACGTGCATCACGGCAGGGTCCCACCACACTCCATCGCCGAAGAGTTCGCGCTGGTTCCGCCCGCCATCGACGTGGCGGCGACGGCCACGGCGGCGCTCGCGGCGTCCGACCTTCCTTCTTTCCTGGCCGGATTGGC
This sequence comes from Rhodospirillales bacterium, assembly GCA_003165295.1. Taxonomy (GTDB): domain Bacteria; phylum Pseudomonadota; class Alphaproteobacteria; order Azospirillales; family Azospirillaceae; genus BOG-933. The sequence continues at coordinate 8,237 of PLTC01000181.1, forward strand.
TCCGAACCGTCCCGGCTATCTTGGATTGAAGCGGGCTCTGCGCACCCTGCGCGCCATTGAGGCCGCCGGTGGCTGGCCGAGACTCTCCGAAGACTTCGAACTGTCACCGGGGGCAGGCAATGCCGCGGTGCGCGTCCTGCGCCGCCGGCTGGCCGTGACGGGGGACCTTGATGCCAAACTGCCGGTGACGCCGCTTTACGACCAGGCCGTGAAGGCTGCGGTACAACGCTTCCAGCGGCGCCATGGACTGGAACCCGATGGGGTGGTCCGGGAGTCGACCCGTGCCGCCCTCAATGTCGGCGTTGCAGAGCGGATTGTCAGCGTCATTGCCAACATGGAACGCGAACGCTGGATGCCAGACGATCTGGGGCCGCGTCGGGTGCTGGTGAACGTGCCCGGCTTCAATCTCCGGGCGGTGGCGGATGGCAAGGTGGTCCTGGAAATGCCGGTGATCGTCGGCACCAGAGTTCGGCGGACCCCGATCTTCGGCAGCCAGATCACTTCCCTGATCTGGAACCCGACCTGGTCGGTGCCGACGAAACTGGCCCGGGAGGATATTCTGCCCAAGCTTCGTCGGGATCCCAACTATCTGGCAGAGCAGCATATTGCTCTTTATGACGGCTCGTTTTCGGGCGGTCGGGTCAATCCGGCCCGCATCGACTGGGAGACCTTTCGCGACATCAACCGTTTCCGCTTGCGGCAGATGCCGGGGGCGCATAACGCCCTCGGGCAGGTTAAGTTCAATATCCCTAACGACTTCGACGTTTATTTGCACGACACGCCCCACCGTGAAAAATTTGGCAAGGCCGTGCGGACCTTCAGCTCGGGTTGTGTGCGGGTCGGTAATCCGATGGCGCTGGCCGATTTCGTGCTGGCCGATATGCCCGAGTGGACCGAAGAGCGGCGTAGTCAGGTGCTGAAGAAAGGCGAGACCCGGCTGGTCACGCTACGGACGCCGGTGCCGGTGTACCTGCTTTATCAAACCGCCTGGGTTGATGATCAAGGTTTGATCCAGTTCCGCGAAGATATTTATGGTCGCGATGCCCAGGTGATACAGGCGATCCGACGGAACGCCGAATCGGTGACGCGGAGTATCGGCACCGCTGGCTAAGCCGGGATGGGGGCCGGCTGCTTCGCGGTCGGTCATTTCCTCCGCCTCTGGGGTCCCCGGACCGGCCGGGGCTTGATCCGTTGGAGAATCGGGTTACGGTCGAACCTCGCGGCAGGCTGCGCACGCGACGTCATGTCGCATTGCGATGGCCCGCGGGCATCCCCGCCCTTCAAGGAAGTCCGGTATAAATCAATGGTTTACCTTTTCGTCAGATTTTATCCTTGACAGTTGCCCACGGGATAAGGCCCTAAAGGAGGGAGCAAACGGCTTACAGCGGAAGTATGACAGCGGCGCAGCAGTGCTGCCGCGGGAGAGAGCTTCATGACGGTAAAAAAGTCCGCATCAAGTGAGGATTTACTGATCGGTCGCCGCCATTTTCTTCGAGCCGGCATCGGTGCAGTTGCCGGTGCTGCGTTGTTGAATCCTCTCGAGGTGCTGGCTTCCTACCGGTATGGTGCGGTCGATCCTACGGCACCGGTTCGGCAGGTGTCGTTGTTCAATGTCAACACCCAGGAGCGGCTTGACCTCGCGTATTGGACCGAGGGCCGCTATGTCAACGATGCTTTGGCGACGGTCAATCATTTTTTGCGGGATCACCGTGATGGCTCGGTTCATGTGATCGATCCGCGGCTGTTGGACGTGCTTTACGGCATTTACCGCCTGACCGGCGGCAACGGGGCCATTGACGTGATTTGCGGCTACCGCTCACCAAGGACCAACGCCTGGCTCCACGCCACCCATGGCGGCGTCGCCAGCCACAGCCTGCACATGCAGGGCAAGGCCGTGGATATCCGGGTTCCGGGCTGCGGCCTGTCGGCGCTGCACGAGGTGGCCCTGGCCTTGCGGGCCGGTGGCGTCGGTTACTACCCCGAGAGCAATTTCGTCCACGTCGATACCGGTCCGGTACGGACCTGGGGCGCTCGCGATGGCGAAGAGGAGGTCGAGGAGGCCCCGGCATGGCGCGATGCTCTGTTGGGCAATCGTGGTGACACCGGGGCGCTGCCCGGCGGCGGCGATCCGGTGGCGACCCTGAACGCGGTGGCGCCGCGCAGCCGGCAACTTGCCGAGGTTGCCGTTCGGCCGGAGCGGCCACTCGTGCCTGGCCATAAGCCCATGCGTCTGGCGTTCCGCGACCAGGGACCTGTTCATTCCGAGGGCTTTTGGGTGCGCCGCAAGCCGCGCGTGGCGGGCGGTTAGCCCGCCCTCCCGTCCAAGGGCAGCAATAAGCGGCAGGGCTGAGACAGGGTAGGGGCCGCGAAACGGCGTTCCCCATTTTGTTATGCGATCGCGGACGGCGGCCCATTGCGGGTCGCCGTTCGCGATACTGCGCCACAGTTACGGGCGTGATTGTGGTAAATTTTAAGGATTGACAGACTGAAAGTCGGGGTCTTGGGTAAAATCCCGGCTTGACAGCGGTGGGTGAAAAGGATTCAAAAGGGGTCGTTGACCGACGTTGGCGCCAAAGCGCAGTTTGTTTCTACTCTGCCCGAAGGGAGGTTTCATGTCGACTGAGGATGACCGGTCCAATTCGGAAGCACCGATCGGACGCCGAGGCTTTCTCCGACTTGGAACTGCGGCTGCCGCCGCCGCTTCCATGTTCCACCCCGTCCACGCCTTCGCTTTGCCTCGCCCCGGAGGCCTGCACCGGCGGCTGGCATTCCTGAATTTGCACACCGGCGAACGACTGAGCGCCGATTATTGGATCAAGGGCCACTATCTCTCGGATGCCCTCCACGCCGTCAACCATCTGTTTCGCGATCATCGTACCGGTGCGGTGCATCGGATCGACCCGCGGTTGCTGGACGTGGTTTATGCCCTTCAGAAACGGGTCGGCGCCCATGGGCCGTTCCATGTGGTTTCCGGCTATCGGTCACCGCAGACCAACAATATGCTGATTGAAACCGATCATTACGGGGTGGCCCGGCACAGCTACCACGTCAAAGGCATGGCGGTGGACCTGCGCCTGCCGAACCTGGGCTTGGCCCGCCTGCATCGCGCGGCGCTGTCTTTACGCGCCGGCGGCGTGGGGTACTACCCCGACAGTGACTTCATTCACGTTGACGTGGGGCCGGTCCGTAGCTGGTAACGTCTCCGACCACCAATAGCCGCTCCGGGTCCCCGTCCCCCGACCACGTCCGGGATCACCGCAGCCCGGGGGGCTGCCGTGGGGGCGTGGGGGGGGGCCTGAGAGCCGGGGTGCTCAGGCATAGAGTGACATATACGAGCCGGAACTTAGCGCTCCGCTGCTCGGGGTCTGGCTTGGATTATTGTACTTTTCCAGATTGGTGGCGGTCAGCGCCTTGGCTACGATCTTACCGGTCGTATCGAAATCGAGGAGAAATGCCTGCTTGTTTTGGATAAAAGTTGCCGCTTGCTTGAGCAACGGCGTGTTGTCACCAACATCCGGGTAGGGCGGGGTGTTCATGAAATCGGGTGTGATGTTGGTTCCGCTGTCTTGCTTGGCGGAAATCCGGTTGGTGATGGGATCAATATCGAGGTAATAGGGTACGCCTGACTGATCGTAATTCTGGGCGTCGATTTGCCAACTGGTGGTTGGCGTGTTGTTGTTAATCATGCTGGGGATGGTCTCGACCGCCTTGCGCAGCAGAGTTGCCTGGGTCGGCGTCAGGTCGGTCATCGGGTCTGTCAACTGCCCGGTAACCTGGAGGTTGCCGGTGCTGTCGAGCGAGATTTTGAACGGCTGATGGGTTTCCATCAAGAGCGCGCCCTGCTGTTCCCAGCTGCTCTGGGGCGTAAGAGCACCGCTATGGATTAACGAAAGGTCGTTTCCGGCGCCACTGAGATCGGCGAGCCAAGTACTGTTCTTCGCATTGGCCTCAATTTTGCCGGCCATGGTCGCAATGTCGGTCATGGCGCTTTGCAATTTGCTTTGCTGCTGAACATTGTACTGGCTGAGATCTGCCTGGGACTGCGGCACCGCCTGGACCTGTCCCTTGCTGTTCAGAGACACCACCACCGGCTGGCCGGTTTGCGCCGAGTAGTCCGCGACCTTTTCCCAGTCGGCCTGCGGCTTATAGGTCCCCTTCTCCATGGCGCTGATTCGCGCCGCGACATTGGTGAAAATGGCGTTGGTTTGGGTCGTGACCTTCTGTTGGTCAAGCGAACTTTGGATGGTGCCGCCGCTGCTGCTGCTGCCTGCCCCCAGGACCGAAAAGATGTTGATGGTGTTGCTGACATTGGTTCCGGCGATGGCCCCGAACATGCCGCCGCTGGTGCCCACTGCGGACTGGATCAACCCAGATACGCCCGGCAGGCTGGCGGAGGACGTGGTCGACGTTGCCGTGGTGGCCTGCTGGATCATGGTGGCTATGCCGTATCCCGGCGGTGTCGCAGAAATCGTCGTCATCTCAAGCCCTCCTTCTGTTGGCTTTGACCAAACCCAGGCATGCCACGGATTCTTCCGCGGCCATGGTACGCGGCTGGCCATTCAGACGAACTCACCCTTGGCCGAAGCCGTTCCCGCCAGGGAACCACCCCTCTCTTACCGCCAGCCCGATCCTGGCAGTCCTTCGTTAAAAAGGTAGTCACCCAATAGACCTCGTTAAAATCCTAAGCCCGGCCGTGCCTGCTCAGCAACCGTCATCCTCAGTCAAGCTATGCAGCGCAAGCATAACATCAATGATTAAGGATCGTGGCTGGTGGCGGCATTGGGCCTGGCGGCGGGCCGCTCAGCGCGGGGGCGTTGGCATCGGCCGGTTGTCGTCATCCAGGGACATCATCCGGGTCATTTCCCTCATGTGGTGGAGCCGGGCATTGTCGTCGGGGCGCAGCCGGCCATCCATGAAGCGGATGATGCTGTGGAGATCACGCTCCTGCCGCATCCGCCGGGACACGAAGACGGCGAGCGCGACCACC
>PLTC01000183.1 GCA_003165295.1 Rhodospirillales bacterium
TGGCGGTGACCTGCGCTGCGACGGCGGCCCGATCCTCACGCATTTCCGCCCGAATGGCGGAAAACCCTGCATTCGTCTCGGCGCGAAGAGAGGTGATCTGACCACTCAGAGATGCCATCTGGGTTCCGAGAAACGCAAAGCCCCCAATGATGGCGGCGACCCCGATTCCCAACACCCCAATCGTCATCGGCCGCACCACTTTGAGCGACTCGTAGGCACCCTCCAGCTTGGCGACCCGTCCTTCCATCCCCGAATCATGGGGTGGCCCGCCCGATCCGTCAATAGACGATCCGGCGCCACCGGCAGGCGGATGGGCGACTCCGCCCGGGGCCAGTCGCGGCCTTCGCCTCAACCCCGTTCGCGGCGTGCGACCCGTTATCACAACTTCTCCCTTCCGTTCACGGCAGCAGCGTCCCCGGATTCATGATGCCCTGGGGGTCGAATGCGGCCTTGACGGCGCGCATCAGGTCCAACTCGACNNCGGCCGATGCCGTGCTCGGCGCTGATCGAGCCGTCCAGGCGGCGGACGATGTCGTTGACCACGGTCTGGATTTCGTCCCAACGGGCCATGAAACCGGCGGTGTCGGCGCCTTCGGGCTGGCTCAGGTTGAAATGAATATTGCCGTCGCCGACATGGCCGAACACCACCGGCCGGATGCCGGGAACACAGGCTTCGACGGCGCGGGTCGCTTCGTCGATAAACGCGGCCACCCGCGACACCGGCACCGCGACGTCGTTCTTCAGGGAACCGCCCTCGTGCTTCTGGGCCTCGACCAGCCCCTCGCGGATCAGCCAGAAGGCGCGGCTCTGCCGGGTGCTCTCGGCAATGACCGCGTCCAGCACCAACCCGGTCTCGAGGCCGCGGGCCAGCCCGGCCTCGAACACCGGGCGCAGGTCCCCCTCGGCGGTGCCGGCCCCGACCTCCACCAGCGCGTACCAGGGATGGGCCTCCGCCAGCGGATCCACCACGCCCTGAACATGGCGGTGGGCAAACTCCAGCCCGCGCCGGGGAATCAGTTCGAAGGCGGTGAGGGCATCGCCGGTGGCCTCGCGCAGGTCGGCCAGCAGCGCGATGGCCGCAACCGGATCCGCCATGGCCACGAACGCGGTCTGGACCTGCCGGGGCCGCGGCACCAGCTTCAGCACGGCCGCGGTGATGACTCCCAGCGTGCCCTCGGCCCCGATGAACAGCTGCTTGAGATCGTAGCCGGTGTTGTTCTTGCGCAACCGGCGCAGGCCGTCCCAGACCCGGCCGTCGGGCAGCACCACCTCCAGCCCCAGCACCAGTTCCCGGGTGTTGCCGTAACGCACGGTCATGGTGCCGCCGGCGTTGGTCGACAGGCAGCCGCCGATCTGGCACGAGCCCTCGGCCCCGAAGCTCAGGGGCAGCAAACGGTCGGCGTCGAGCGCCGCCTGCTGCACCGTCTGAAGCACGCAGCCGGCCTCCACCGTGATGGTGTGGTTGAGTGCGTCCAGGTCTCGAATCCGGTTCATCCGGCCCAGGCTGAGCACAATCTCGTCCCCGGTGGTGGACGGGATCGAGCCGCCGACCAGGCTGGTGTTGCCGCCCTGGGGCACCACCGGCTGACCGGCCTCGGCGCACAACCGGATCACCGCCGCCACTTCGGCGGTATTGGCCGGACGCACCACCGCCCGGCAGCGGCCGACGAAACGGCCGCGGGCCTCGGCCAGATAGGGCGCGGTATCGGCGGCTTCGTCGAGGAAACCCCGGCTGCCGACAACGGTCTTGAGGTGGTCGAGGAGTTCCGGCTGCATGCGGGGACCCTTGTGTCGAAGAAATGGGACGCAATCAGAAGGACGAACCGCCGCGCGGCGCCGCAGCCCGGCGCAAACGGTCGTTGATGGCCACGCCGATGCTGCGCTCGGGAATCGGCATCACCGCGATGGCGGTACAGCCCGGTTGGTCCAGACGGTGGAGCATGGCATAGAAATTGGCTGCGGCCTCGTGCAGGTCGCCCTCGGGGCTGAGATTGAGCCGCACCGCCCCGCCCCGGACGAACCGGTCGGGACCGAAGGCCAGCAGCGCCTCGGTCGGGCCGACGGTCACGGCGTTGGGCCGGACCGGCAGCCGCGGCGCGTAATGGCTGGCAAGCTGCCCCGGCGCGTTGGGGGCTGGCGGCGGCGACTCCGCCCCGTCGCCGTCTTCGGGAACCGCGATCGGACCGATCAGGCCCTCGATCTCCCGACGGCCGACCCGCCCCGGACGCAGCAGGCGCGGCGGGTCGCGGGTCATGTCGAGGATGGTCGATTCCAGGCCGACCTGGCAGCGGCCACCGGCCAGAATCATGGCCACCCGTTCCTTCAGGTCTTCGGCCACATGCATCGGCGTGGTCGGACTGATGCCGCCCGAGCGATTGGCACTGGGCGCCGCGATCGGTCGCCCCACCGCCCGCAGCAGGCTTTGCGCCACCTGATGGGCCGGCACCCGCACCGCCACGGTATCGAGGCCGGCGCTGACCATCGGCGACACCGGCGCGTCGTCGCGACGGGGCAGCACCACCGTAAACGGCCCGGCCCACAGGCCATGGCCGAGCGTCCGCGCGCGGTCGTCGAACACCGCCACCCGCTCGGCCATCTCGAGGTCGGGCACATGCACGATCAGCGGGTTGAACTGGGGCCGGCCCTTGGCCGCGAACACCGCCTCCACCGCCGCCTCGTTGCCGGCGTCGGCACCCAGGCCATAGACGGTCTCGGTGGGAAACGCCACCAGATCACCGGCGCGCAGCAAATCCGCGGCGCGGGCGATGGCCGCCGCCGAGGGCGGCAGAATTTCGGGTCTTGCGATCATGCCCTCTTTTTACTCCAAGGGCGGCGCCCGGCCAACGATCGTGAGTCGCGACCGCCACAAAATCGCAGCGGCCCGAGCGGCGGCATTGCCGGGGGGCACGACGCCCGGGGACCCCGGCGCGCGCTTCCTTTTTGAGTCCCCTTGGGGATAATCGCGCCGGCGCACGCTTGGGGCGCTTGCGCCTCCGGCGCACCCGTACTATGCAAGGCGATCGGCGCGCGGTCGGCGCGCGGCGCCGGACACCCTGGACAGGGCGGCGGGCATGGGCAGAATCATCACCATCGCGCAACAAAAGGGCGGCGCCGGCAAGACCACGGTGACGGCACATCTGGCCGTGGCCTGGCAACAGGCCGGGCACAAGGTCGCCCTGGTCGATATCGATCCCCAGGGCAGCCTCACCCGCTGGTTCGAAACCCGGACCGCGGTGCTCAATGGCGCCGCCGACATGGTCCACAGCCGGATCAGCGGCTGGCGCATCGAGCGGGAGGCGCAACACCTGGCGCGGACCAACGATCTGGTGTTGATCGACAGCCCGCCCCATGCCGAAACCGAGGCGCGAATCGCAGTGCGGGTGGCGTCTCTGGTGGTGGTGCCGGTGCAGCCCAGCCCCATGGACGTTTGGGCCACCCAGCCGACCATCGACCTCGGCAAACAGGAGAAGGTTCCGGTCCTGCTGGTCCTTAACCGGGTTCCGGCCCGCAGCAGGATGACCGACGCGCTGGTCAGCGAAATCAGGAAACTGCTGACGCCGCCGGCGGTGGATCTGGCCAAGACCTGGATCGGCAACCGTATCGGCTATGCCGGCGCCCTGCTGGCCGGTCGCGCCGTCACCGAAGTCGACCGCGGCTCCACCGCCGCCACCGAAATGACCACGCTGGCCGAAGAAATCCTCGGCCGCCTGGGCTGACCCGGATCGCCTTCATTTCCGCTGGGGTTGCGGCGGGTGACCATCCGTGGGCGCATGGCCGTTGGGGGCCACCGGGAACGGGAACCGGTACCGTTCGGTGCCGGCAAACCGTGCGGCACCGGCAAAAGGTCCGGTCCCGCCAAAAAGGTCGGTGCCGGGTGGCCGGGGGCGCGGGGGGCGACCGCGCGACCGCCCTCCCAACAACCCGTTCTGGCTAAGGAAGGTCCAGATATCGAGGCTGGCCGACCATACCGCTTTCGCGTCACCGCCGACGGTGGCGCCTTTTCCGGTGGGACTGTGGCGATTGACGGCATCGGGGAGATGGGTCACCGACCATTCAAGCACATCGAAGGCATGCATGGCCCCGGGATAGACTCTCAGCTCGATCTGATCCGGGTGGCGTTCGGCCAGCTTCCGGCACTCGGTGGCCGGGGTCCAGTCGTCGGCATCGCCCACCAGGATCAGCACCGGCGCCCGGTACTCGGCCATTTGCCGGCGGACGTAAGAGCAGCCGGGGTAAAACGCCACCGTCGCGGCAAAACGCGGCGCCTCGGGTGGTCGCGCCTCGATCCGGGACGCCGTGACCACGTCGAGAGCAATGCCGGCGCCATGGGAAAATCCCATGACCACCACCTTGTCGGACCGGACGAATGGCAGTTCGGCCAGATAATCGAGGGCGGCAAAGGCATCGGCGGCGCGCATGCTCCACGTTACCTGGCCGGCGCCGGTGCAAATCTGACGGAGACCGCGCGGCCGCAGGCTGTCCACCGCCAGCGTGACGAAGCCGAGATTGGTGAAATAGGCCCGCCACAGCACCTCGTTGCTGCGCATGCCGCCGCAACCGTGCAACAGCACCACCGCCGGAAACGGTCCCGGTCCCGGTGGCCGACTGAGATACCCAACCAGTTCCGGCTGGCCCGGAACCGGCGGCAGCCGCACCGCATCGGTACCGAGCGCAACCCTGGTGACCGGCGGCGCCTCGTCCACCGGCCGGCTGACCGCCAGCCCCCAGACGGGAGCGATAAACAATGACCCAACCGGCCACATCAGGACCCTCCTCCGCCCCAATACCCAGGCAGGTTTGCTCATGACAAATTCGTATCGATTCCGATGAGAGCGCCACACGCCCCTGTCGGACATGACCAGCGGTTGAATAAGTTATTACGCTGCCCCCGTCAAATGGCCATTGTGCAGGTGCAGCATGTCGGACCAGAGCAGCTTGAGGCCTTGACATCGCCCGATCGCCCGACAGGCCTCAAAAGGTAACTTGTCACCTAAATTACCAGCCCTGGGATCAAGTCATATTTCCAAATGTTGCGTCACCGCCCCCCGAAAATCAAGGCATCTTCAATATTTCCAAAACGACGAAATACAGCATCCTTACTGCCCTATGGATTCAATCAATATTAATTAATATATTATTAACGCGGTCTGTGGCTCAGAAATACAATTGACATAATTGTTATGTCACGCGGCTTGATATTCACTTTGATCATAAATCCGTTTGCAGCCGGCGCGTATTCTCTTACGATATGACATTTCATGAGTAACATCAGAGTCCACTTGGCCGATAATGAAGTTACGTTGTCTTATCACTTCGAAGCGCCGCCAAAATTTTCATCCAGGCCAGGCTCATTTCGATAAAATGCGATCGCCTGCCGAAAGTGGCGCCAACGCCCGCCCCAAAATCGGGCAAGAGACCAGGCGACCGGCGCCGCTTCATTTCTTACAACAGGTGTGCTCTTACAACAGGTACACCTCAAAGCCTGAACACCGTCTCATCGCCGTTCTCCCGGGCCACACCCCGGCTGCCGCCCCAAGGCCTTGGCCGGCACGGGAAATCGTCGGTGCCGGCGGGCGCACGGGGAATGTAAAACCGGTGCCCGCCGTGCTATGGTTTGGCGCTTTTCCGGGAACAGCGGAGCGGCGGGTGATGCGGCGTGCCGGCGGTGATCTGGCCAATCTTTCGAAGGCGTGGTGGCGGACCCGGGGGAAGAGGCTGGTACGGGCTGCCTGGGCTCGGGCGGCTCTGGTCGCGATGACCGCGGCTCTGGTGCTGCTCTATGGCTGCGCCCGGATCGCCGGTGCCGTGGTCACCCTGTCCGCCAGACCTTCCGGCCGGGCCGCGCTGCTGGTGATCGGCGCGGCGGTGGTGATGGTACCGGTCGCAGCGGTGGTGCTCGACCGGTTGTGGCAATCCCCGGCGGCTGGCGGCGTCGCGGCCTCCGCCGTGGCCGTCGCTCCGGCCGCCGGGCCGCTCCGCCCGACTCCGGCCCCGATGGTGGCGCCGGTGCCCGCCACCCCACCACCGACCATTTCGAACGCCACGGCAATTCCGATGATGTCGACACAGACGGCGCCGCCCGTTCCCCACCGGGAGCCGGCCACGGCCCGGGCAGAAGTAATGCCGCCGCACTCCGACGAAAAGGAAGACGAAGGAGCGATCGTCGTCGATCAGGGATTTTCGGTGTTCGCGACCACGGCCGAAGCCGTTGTCCATCAGCTCGGCGAGTCCCTGGGCTTTTTTGAGATCGGGCACAAGATCAACGAAGTTTTTATTCCCTTGAAAGACGGCGATACCCCCGCCGCCGTTGCCAAGGGAGCGGGCGCCGCCACCGAATACGGCCTTGCCGTCTATCTGGTGGATGCCTTCGAAATCATGGGGCTGATCGCCTCCGGGGGTGTGGTCGAGGCCATCGCCGGCATCGCCGGCTCCATGGCCATCGTCCGAACCTCGGTGATCGCCGGCGATCAGGTCGAGGAAACCACCCATCGCTCCCTCAGTCCGCAACCATGACCCGGTCGATCCCGGCGGCGCCTGGCTGACCGGACGCCGCTTTTTCGGCCACCCAATGTAGTCCTGTTCAAGCCCGGAGAGTGCCCAAGATGTCGATGACGATGGCCTTCATCCTCTATATGGTGGCAGCGGTGGTTTTTGCCGTGGCGGTTCACCGGTCACCCAGTTGGACGATCAGACCCCGGGCCGACCGGCCGCTGGCGGCGGCCGGCATCATCGCGGTCTGGCTGGCGGCGGCGGCATTGGGCGTGGTGATCCCCGAATTGATCCACACCCAGCACCTGACCAACCTCGCCCCCTATACCGGACTGGGTTTCTGGGGACGTCTGGCGCAGGGGGTCGGCGTGGTGGCGCTGGTGTTTGCCGCCGTGCGCAAGACCCCGCTGTTTGCCTTTGTTGCCGGCTTCGGCGGCGTCTGTTGGGGCGTGCTCCGGCTGTTCCACTGATCGGCAAACAAGCGACTCTGACAAAGAATGCCCTTTGGAAATATTGGCCTTTTTCCTTCAAAATCGGGCAGGACGGGCATTCTTTGTCAGCCTCTCAGGCCACCGGTTGCCAATAGCGGCCATCGGCCAGCGTCACCACCGAAACCGTAATGGTCTCGGCGTCGCGGGTCTCGGCCACCAGTTGGGCATGGGGTTGATGATGGGCGGGTTTGCGAATGGCAACCACACGATAGGTTTTCCAACGCTGTCCGGCGCGCCGCAAACGGGCGCCGATGCTTACGGCTTCGGGCATGGGGTCGGTCTTCCTCTTTCCGAGCACTCGGTTCCGTCACGGCCTTACGGTATGACGGTCCTTAAGGTATGGAGCCCCGCGGCCACGCCAAGGGCGCACCGTATTCTCCTGTCGATCCTGCCGGCAACTGTAACAGCCAAAGTGTTTACGATCACTGTGGTTCCGGCAGAAAAGACAATCGGACCAACAGCAGGCCAAGGTCCCGGGTGTCGGAAGACACACCCAGCGACCGGGGAGAGCGGGCGTCGTCGCTCAGAAAATCGAGGGTAAATTCGCCGGATCGACCCAAGACCGCCGCCGGCACCGCTATTCGATGCAGACTTGGCGCCGGTTCCGCCATTCGATAGACGATACGCCCGATCACTGTCCCGTTGACCGCCACCGCCACCCTCTGACTTGGCCATTCCGGAGTAACGAAGCTGGAGCCGAGGATTTCGAGGTCCAACCCGCCCGGCGGCCAGCCGACCAGAACGCCCTCAAACCGGGAGGAACGGGCGATGGTCCAGGTCCCCTCGGGACCGGCCTCGCCCCAGGTCTGCCCCGGTTTCAGGAACCGGGTACCGCTGCTGTCACCCCTGGTAAAGCCCAATCGGGCGCCGGGACGAATGTACAGGTCGGCCCGATCGATCAACCCGGCCCGGGTCAGCGGCGACCACAGCCGCCGCCCGATGTCGACCGCGCACAAGCCCGGCCACAGCCGGTAACGGTCCGCCCACGCCATCAGCCCCGTGGCGTAGCCCACCGTATCCCCCGGTTCCACCAACTCCCACGATGGCGGACTCATGCCGCTGTAGCCGTTCACGGTCGGCAGGTTATCGTGCTGGGCAATCCTTACGGCGTCCATCTGCCATGCAACCGCCAACTGATCGGTCTCCGACGCCCCCGGCAGCACCGCGAAGCTCCGGCAGGCGGCGGGCGGCGGCGGCAGCGCGTCCAACCAGGCGAGATGCTGCCGATAGCCCAGATAGTTCTTGAAAGTGTTGCTCTGTTCCGCGGCGATCACCAAACAAAGCAAAAGAGCCAGATACCGCCGGTACCCGCGGGCTTCGTCCGTCCAGAGGCGATGAAGCCCGATCGCGGCGACGGTAATCACCGAAAAGATCAGGACCAGATTGAACCGGAACACCGCGCGGACCCCGACCGCGCCCGGAACAAAATGGTAGACCAGCGGCCACAGGGTGTAGTGATCGACGTTCAGCATCAACACCCAGCAGATCAGGACGCTGAGCCCGAGGAATCCGGCGGTTTGCCGCTGAAAACGGGTGAGCCCGGCCCCCGGCGCCCACCCTGTTCCGGCCGGACCCCGGAGCAGCAGGGCGGGAGCCAGCCAGACCAGGGTTGCGGCAAACACCGCGAGCAGCCCCCAGGTCAGACCCTTGCCCAACTCGCCGGCGCGCCCACCCAGAACCGGAAACAAAGCGACCGCCACCGGATGCCAGACCAGATTGGCCACGGGGTGAATCAGATCCTCCGGCAGCGGCAAACTGGCTGCAACTTCATCGTAGGAACGCCCGCCCGTCGCGCGGACCACCGGCAGATAGGTAAGCAGGAACGGCACCAGGCTTGCCGCCAGCGCCCCCAGGAAAACCACGCACTGCCAGCCATGCCTGACCAGCGCCCCGGCGGCAACACGCACCGCCTCGCCGCGCCACCGCACCACCGTCGCCCCCGCCACCAGCACGGCAACGATTAAAAGCTGCATTACGACGAACCACCCCGTATTGAACGAGGTGTACAGCAGTGCGGCAATCAGCACCCCGGCGACGCCGGCCGGAACCAGACCGCGACGCCGGGGCAGCGCACGCAAAGTCCAGGCAACAAGGCAGGCGATCCACGGAACCCACAGGGAGGCGACCAACTGGGTATGGCCGCTCCCCAGGCTTTGATACAATACGGTGTTGCCGGCAAAGGCAAAGGCCCCCGCCAGCGCCACCGGCAGCGCCAGACGCAACTGGCCGCGCAGGAACAGCAGGGTGCCGGCAAAGCCGACCACCGTCATGGTCACCAGCGTAACCTGAAGGGCCTGGAAATCCGAACCGCCGGCCAGCCGGGCCAAAATATAGGGTGGTGTCAGCAGCACCAGCGCATCGCTGTAACCGAGCGTGCCCGTCGCCGGATAAAAGAAATTAAAACTACGCCACGGATCAAGACCTTGGATCAGCCGCCACCAATGCTCAAGAATCGCAAGGTTGAACCGGCCATCGGCATTGTCGCCAATTACCCGATCGAAATGGGACAGAAACAAGGTGTGGTGGAACAGAAGAACCAGCAACACCGCGACGGCAACGGTCACGATTCCCGGAATCAGGCGACACGGCATAATCGGATTCCCCGTAAGACCTCGCGTTCCCGGCCCGGTCGCCGGCTTCAGCCGCGAATGGCTGCACCTGTTGTCCCCTGGACCTGCGGTCCGTCGACCAGCCGACGGAAATAGGCGATGGTCCGCTCCAGCCCCGCCTCGAGGGGCACCGTCGGCTGCCAGTTCAGAGTCCGGGTCGCCCTGGTGATGTCGGGCCGGCGCTGGCGCGGGTCGTCGGCGGGCAGCGGCTGGTGGATGAGCGGCGACCGGGAGCCGGTCAGCCGCAGCACCAGCTCGGCCAGTTCGATCATCGTAAATTCGCCCGGATTGCCCAGATTGATCGGACCGGGTTCGTCGCCGCCCAACGCCATGAACCTGACGAACCCTTCGATCAGGTCGTCGACATAACAAAACGACCGGGTCTGACTGCCGTCACCATAAAGCGTAATCGGCTCTCCGGTCAGCGCCTGCATGATGAAGTTCGACACCACCCGACCGTCATGGGGATGCATCCGCGGTCCATAGGTGTTGAAGATGCGCACCACCCGAATTGGCAGCTTATACTGGCGATAGTAATCGAAGAACAAGGTCTCGGCGCAGCGTTTGCCTTCATCATAACAGGCCCGCGGGCCGATGGGATTGACGTTGCCCCAATAGTCCTCGGTCTGGGGATGGACCACCGGGTCACCATAGACCTCGCTGGTTGAAGCCTGGAGAATCCGGGCGCCGACCCGCTTGGCCAGACCAAGCATGTTGATCGCGCCGTGAACACTGGTCTTGGTGGTCTGAACCGGATCGTATTGGTAATGAATCGGCGAGGCCGGACACGCTAAATTATAGATCTGATCGACTTCGACATACAAAGGAAAGGTGACGTCGTGGCGCAGTAACTCAAAATTCCGGTGGTCCAGCAGGTGGCTGATATTCGCCCGCCGTCCGGTAAAATAATTATCGGCGCAGATGACTTCTGCACCATCCTTCAACAGCCGCTCACACAAATGGGACCCGAGGAACCCGGCGCCGCCGGTTACCAGAATACGGTTGAGGTCATAGCTCACGGTGATTACGCCCGCTTCAAGCTGTATTTGACGATAGCGTAAAGGGCCCGAAAGGCGTCCTTAAGGCCGATCTTTTTGCCCTCTTCATAAGTCCGCCCGCAGTACGAAATGCCCACCTCGAAGAACACAAAACGCTTTTTTGCCAGCTTAACAGTCATTTCCGGTTCGATGCCGAATCTTTCTTCCTCCAGCGTGATCGACTGGATCACCCCGCGACGGAACACCTTATAGCAGGTTTCCATATCCGTCAAATTAAGGTCGGTAAAGATATTCGATAACAATGTCAGAATACGATTCGCCACCATGTGCCAAAAATAGACGACCCGATGCGCCTCGCCCCCGGAAAAGCGCGAGCCGTAGACGACATCCGCGCCTTTATAAAGAATAGGTGCCACGAGTCGCGGATATTCGATCGGATCGTATTCGAGATCCGCATCCTGGATCAGCACGATATCGCCGGTTGCGGCAGCAAATCCGGTGCGCAGCGCCGCGCCCTTGCCGCGATTCACCGGATGGTACAAAACCTTGGAGACCAACGGAACAATTTCCTGCTCCAGCAGAGCGCGCGTGCCGTCTGTCGAACAGTCATCGACAATAATGATTTCCTTGCGCTCAATTTGGGCGTTTCGGACCTGCTCGACCAACTGACGCAGCGTCGAAACTTCATTGTAACATGGGATAACGACGGAAAGCAGGTAGTTTTTTGGATCAATTATATCGGTCGCGGGTAAGCTGAGATTGGTGCCTGACATATTTCATATCCAGTATCAGCAGGGCGATGTTTCCCGCCCGTATATCAGTCCGGCCCCGAGGGTGCAAGGGTGAAGCCGGGGTCCCCGAGGCTGGAGAGACTCCCGGGAATGCGCCTCACGGACGGCCCCCCTGACAGCGACACCGGACATCCCCATCTTATGGCTCGAGGTCCGAAAACGTGGCCCCCAAAGCCACCCCAAGGGAAGGGTCAGCCGTGTCGATGTCCGCGGGAGAAGCCGCCGCCCATCTGGAAGAGGCGGGCCGAGAGGTGTCGGATGCCGTGCCCCCCGCCAGTCCACACCCCGCGGAGACCCGGTCGGATATGCCGCCGCTGCCCGACGATGCCCTGATGATCCTTCCGGTTCGGGATTTGGTGTTGTTTCCGGGCATCACCATGCCGGTGGTGATCGGCCGGCCGTCTTCGGTGGCCGCGGCCCGGGAAGCGGTGCGGAACGACCGCCCCATCGGCGTTGTGCTCCAGCGCCGGGAGGAAACCGCCGATCCCGGCCCCGCCGACCTCTACCCGGTCGGCACCGCCGCGGTGATTCTGCGCTATCTCGCCGCCCCCAACGGCGTGCATCACATCGTCTGCCAGGGCCAGCAGCGTTTCCGCATCCTCGAATACCTGCCCGGCTATCCGTTCCTGTGCGCGCGCATTACCCCGCTGCCCGAACCCGAACTCGTCACCTCGGAAATCGAGGCGCGGGTCCACACCCTCAAGGAAGAGGCGCTGGAGGCCCTGCGCCTGCTGCCCAATACCCCGGCGGAGTTGGCCGCCGCCATCGAAAGTATCACCCAGCCGACCCTGCTGGCCGACGTGGTTGCCAGCACCATGGACCTGAAGGCCGCGGAAAAGCAGGAGGTTCTCGAAACCCACGACCTCCGGCCCCGGCTGGATCTGGTGATCCGCAAGCTCGGCCACCAACTGGCGGTGCTGCGCCTGTCCAAGGAAATCAGCCAGCAGACCCAGGAGAGCGTCGGCGAGCACCAGCGGGAATACCTGCTGCGCGAGCAGCTCAAGACCATCCAGAAGGAACTGGGCGAAACCGATGTCAGGGCCGAGGAACTGCGGGAGCTTGGTCAGGCCATCACCAAGGCCGGGATGCCCGAGGAGGTGGAACGGCAGGCGCGCAAGGAAATGAAGCGGCTGGAACGGATGCCCGACGGTGCCGCCGAATACGCGATGGTGCGTACCTATCTCGACTGGCTGATCGAACTGCCGTGGTCGGTCACCAGCCCGCTCTCCACCGACATCCGCGCGGCGCGGCGGATTCTCGACGAGGATCATTACGGCCTGGAAAAGGTCAAACGGCGCATCCTGGAGTTCCTGGCGGTGCGCAAGCTGCGTCCGGTGGGCAAGAGTCCGATCCTGTGCTTCGTTGGACCGCCGGGAGTCGGCAAGACCTCGCTCGGCCAGAGCATCGCCCGGGCCACCGGCCGCAAATTCGCCCGGCTGAGCCTGGGCGGCGTTCACGACGAAGCGGAAATCCGCGGCCATCGCCGCACCTACATCGGNNGCCCTGCCCGGCAACATCATCCAGGCGGTCAGCAAGGCCGGCGCCCGCAATTGCGTGTTGATGCTCGACGAGTTGGACAAGCTCGGCACCGGCTTCCACGGCGACCCGTCCGCGGCCCTGCTGGAGGTGTTGGACCCCGAGCAGAACAGCACCTTCCGCGACAGTTACCTCGGGGTTCCGTTCAATCTCAGCGAGGTCATGTTCATCGGCACCGCCAATCTCCTCGACGCCGTGCCCGGGCCCTTGCGCGACCGCATGGAGGTCATCGAACTGCCCGGCTACACCGAAGAGGAAAAGCT
>PLTC01000185.1 GCA_003165295.1 Rhodospirillales bacterium
ACACCGTGAACGCCGCGCAGATCGGTTTCGAGGCGATCGACCCTCGGCTTGAGAAGGTGGCGCGCACACTCGGCATGGGGCCGTGGCGCGTCCTGCTGCGCGTCACACTGCCACTGGCCTGGCGCAGCATTGTGACCGGCCTCACTCTGACCTATGCGCGCGCGATCAGCGAATTCGCCGCGGTGGCAATCCTGGCCTACTATCCGATGACGGCGCCGGTGAAGATCTACGAGCTGTTCCTGCAATTCGGCCTCGACGAATCGTCCGGCATGGCGCTCCTGTTGCTCATGGTGTCGCTGGCATTGTTCATCATGTTCCGCCACATCGCGCGTCGTCGCCGCGTCTTCGTGGGCGCCGGTCGGTGACCGGCACTGGGCTGGCGATCGAGGGGGCCTGCCTGACGCTGGGACCGTTCTCATTACGTAACATCGGCCTCGCGCTCGATGCCGGCGAAATCCTTGTGCTGCTTGGCCCGAACGGCGCCGGCAAATCGGTCTGCCTGGAAATGATCGCCGGGTTTCATCGCCCGGCGAGCGGACGCATCGCGATACACGGCCGCGACGTGACGCATCTGCCGCCGGAGCAGCGGCGGGTCGGGCTGATGTTCCAGAATTTTGGGCTGTTTCCGCACCTCACGGTCGCCGGCAATGTCGGCTTCGGACTCGACATGAAGAAGACCGCGCCGGCCGAACGGGACCGCGCGGTGCGTCACCATATCGATCTGGTCGGCCTGGGCGGCTTCGAGCACCACTTTCCCCACCAGCTTTCGGGCGGCATGCGCCAGCGGGTGGCCATCGCGCGGGCGCTCGGCGTCAGCCCCCGGGTGCTGCTGATGGACGAGCCGTTCGCGGCGCTCGACGACCAGAACCGCCGGAGCATGCAGGACGAACTGGTCCGCATCTGGCAACGCCAGCCCAAGACCGTGCTGCTGGTCACCCACAGCCTCGACGAGGCCATCCTGCTGGCCGACCACATCATCGTCATGACCCGCCGGCCAGGGCGGATCAAACGCCGGATCGCCGTCGACCTGCCGCGTCCGCGCGACGAGGACGATCCCGGCTACATCGCCCTGCGCAAGACCCTGCGTGCGCTGATCCGTGAAGACGCGGGCGCCTGAACCTTTTCCGCAACGAGGACTCTGCCCCATGCCGCGCATTTCGTTCAGCGAAGCCTTCGTCGAAACCCTGGTCGCCCACGGCGTCACCCATGTCTTCGGCATCGTCGGGTCGGCCTACATGGACGCGCTCGACCTGTTCGAACCGGCGGGTATCCGCTTCATCTCGGTGGCCCACGAGCAGAACGCCGCCCACGCCGCCGACGGCTTCGCCCGCATCAGCGGTCGCCACGGCGTCTGCATCGGCCAGAACGGGCCGGGCATCACCAATTTCGTTACGGCCATCGCCGCCGCCTACTGGGCCCATTCGCCGGTGGTGGCCATCACCCCCGAGGCCGGCACCGCCGGCACCGGCCTGGGCGGCTTCCAGGAAACCGATCAGTTGCCGATCTTTTCGAAGATCACCAAATTCCAGACTCACATCCACCGGCCCGACCGCGTCGCCGAACTGACCAACCGGGCGCTCGGCATCGCGCTGAGCGAGCGCGGTCCGGTCCAGATCAACATCCCGCGCGACCATTTCTACACCGAGTTCGATGCCGACCTGCCCCGACCGGTCCGGATCGAGCCTTCGGCCGGCGGCCCCGAAAGCCTGGAGCAGGCGGCAACGCTGCTCGCCGATGCCCGCTTTCCGGTGATCGTCGCCGGCGGCGGCATCATCACCGCCGATGCCGGTGCCGATCTCGCCCGTCTGGCCGGGTTGCTGGGAGCGCCGGTGGTGTCAAGCTATCTCCACAACGATTCCTTCCCGGCCGGCCATCCGCTGGCGCTGGGGCCGCTCGGCTACCAGGGCTCGAAGGCGGCCATGCATGTGCTGGCCCAGGCCGACGTGGTGCTGGCGCTGGGCACCCGGCTGGGGCCGTTCGGCACCCTGCCTCAGTACGGTATCGACTACTGGCCCAAGAACGCCAGGGTGATCCAGGTGGATTCCGATCGCCGCACCCTCGGGCTGGTCAAGCCGGTGGCGGTGGGCATCCATGGCGACGCCCGGTTGGCCGCGGCCGACCTGCTGCGTCGGCTGGCCGGACGGGCGCTGGCCGGAGCCGCCACCCGCGACGCCCGCCTGCGCGAAGTCGAAACCCGCCGTGCCGCCTGGGAGCAGGAACTCGACGCCCTGTCGCGCAGCGACGGCACGCCGCCCAGTCCGCGCCGGGCCTTGCGCGAACTGGAAAAGGCCCTGCCCGCCAACGCCATGGTCAGCACCGACATCGGCAACATCTGCTCGGTGGCCAACAGCTACCTGCGCTTCGAGCATTACCCGAGTCTGCTGGCGCCCCTGGCCTTCGGCAACTGCGGCTATGCCTGGCCGGTGGCGCTCGGTGCCAAGGTCGCGGCGCCCGACCGTCCAGCCATCGCCTATGTCGGCGACGGCGCCTGGGGCATGAGTCTGGCCGAGGTGATGACCGCCGTCCGCGAGCGCATCCCGGCCATCGCGGTGGTCTTCAACAACGGCCAGTGGGGCGCCGAGAAGAAGAACCAGATCGACTATTACGCCAACCGCTTCGTCGCCTCCGAGCTGGAAAACCCCAGCTTCGCCGGCATCGCCCGCGCCATGGGCGCCGACGGCATCCGGGTGGAGCACGCCGACGCCATCGGCGACGCGCTCCGCCAGGCCGTCGCCGCCAACCGGCCGACCGTGCTGGAACTGGTGGTCAATCAGGAACTGGGCGATCCCTTCCGCCGCGACGCCCTTAAAAAACCGAAACGCCTGCTGCCCAAATACGCCGCCTACAGCGTCGAGTGACGGCGGGGTTCATATCCCGGCGCCGGTCTCGAAGCGTTCGTCAAACAGCATGCCCTGGATGTGGTCGTGCAGAGCCTGATTGCCGTCGTTGATCAGCTCGGCACGAACCCGTCCCGGGTGCGGCGACAGCACCAGGATCCGGTTGCCGACCAGCAGCGCCTCCTCGATGGAGTGCGTCACGAAGATGCCGGTGAAGCGGATGTCCTGCCACAGGCCCAGGAATTCCTCCTGCATCCGCCTCCGGCTCAGGGCGTCGAGAGCGGCGAACGGTTCGTCCATCAACAGGATTTCCGGCTCCATGGCCAACGCCCGTGCGATGGCCACCCGCTGCTTCATACCGCCCGACAGCGTGTGGGGATAGGCATCGGCGAATTTTGCCAGCCTGACCTTGTCCAGGTAGTGACGGGCGCGTTCCCCGACAGCCCGCCGGTCGGTCAGCCGCCCGCTGGCCTGCAACGGAAACATGATGTTCTCAAGCGTGGTCTTCCACGGCAGCAACTGGTCGAATTCCTGGAACACCATCATCCGGTCCGGCCCGGGCCGCGCGATGCTCCGGCCCTTAAGGCGGATCGCGCCCTCGTCGGGCAACAGGAACCCGCCGATACTCTTAAGTAAACTCGATTTCCCGCATCCCGACGGCCCAAGCAGCACAAACCTGTCGCCCTGGTTGACCGTGAAACTGACCCTCCAGGTTGCCGTCACCAGCGACGACACGGTCCGATAGCGCAGCGTCACGCCGTCGACCGACAACAGCGGCGCCTCTTCGGCGTTTCCCGGGGTCTCATTGCTCACACCGCGTCCTCGTCTCGAGAATATTACACACCCACAAATGTGTACTACCGTCCATTATTCTACCATTTTTATCGACATTGTCACACTGGAAAAGGCGCTCCGAGGGATATTCGCTCACGGCGTGACTCCGGCTCCGTCGCTCTGTCCAGCCCGGATGGGGCTCGATTTCCGGCTTCGAAAGCCGCGCTTAAAGACCAATGATGTGAGCAACAAATTCTCTAACCCTTTGTCCTTCCCTTACGCCTGCTTTCAGCGCCGAGTCATTCGCCCGGGAGACGATGCCTTCGTAAAGGGTCGAGTCCGCCTCGCCGATCCGCGCGGACGCGGCACAGACGGTGATGGCGGCGATGCCGCGTTGATCAAGCACCGGAAGCCGTCCGATGCCGGCGTCGTCGATACCGATCCCCGCATCATTGAAAGCGGCCAGAAACGCATCTGCTCCCAGAGCGTTTGCCGGGTTGCCGTCAACGAGTCCGCCATGTGACCCGGTGATGACGACGGCTCCGCAATCGGCCTCGGCGTCGATCAGCGACGCCGAGTTGATCAAGACCAGCGGACGATGACCGCCCTCGTATACGATCCGGCGTTCCTCGCCCCCAACCGCGACGGCGGCGGTTCGGTGCGGCGCCCGACGCAGGTGGTCGGCGGCAACGCGACACGTCATACCGGAAGCAACGCCCACCCTTGCCGCCGCGTCATTGCCGCGACTGATGACGCCCCGCGTCATCATGTCGCGGGCGTCGCCAATACGGCAGCTCGAATGGGAGGCCGTTGCCGCCGCAACGCCAAATCGGTCGAGGATCGACAGGCCGCAGACACCCGCTTCCTGTCGACCGATGCCGGCGTCGTTCAAAATGATGGCGCGAACGCCGGCGGCGGCGGCCAACAGGGCGGGATACCGCCCGCCGTGGGAACCACACACGACGACCGCACCGCGCGCCAAAGCACCGAATTTTGTCGCGGATGGCTCAAGGACGATGTTCGGTTCCGACAGCATTCGTCGCCCTCCCCAACGGCGCCCTCCCCAACGGCGCCCTCCCCAACGGCGCCCCCCTCCAACGGCGCTTGACGAGCGTTCCGTTTTTTCGCACATTATCGCCACGTTTTTGAAACGGGCGGGCTCTCATCGATGGAGCGGAGTACCGATCATGGCCGAAGATCATGAGCCTACCACAAGGATCGTCGAACGTGTGATCGGGGTGTTGCGCGCGCTGTCCGAGTGTGATGCGCAGGGGATCGCCCTCGGTGATCTCGCATTGCGAACCGGTCTGAACAAAGCCACCGCCCATCGTTTGCTGGCGGGCCTTACCAGCATGGGTTTTGTCTTTCAAGACACCCTTAGCCGACACTATCGGCTGGGGTTTCAGGCCACTTCGCTTGGTCGTCTGGCTTCCGAACAATTTGCCGCGGGGGCTGCGCTACCGGCGTTGGCACGCCTGGCCGCGACGACGGCCGACACGGTCTTCGCGTCGATACGGGAAGGCACCGCGGCGATCTGCGTTGCCAGGGAAGTGGGAAGTTTTCCGATCAGGACCTTGACGCTCGATGTGGGGAGCCGTCGGCCGCTCGGCGTCGGTGCCGGCAGCCTGGCGTTGCTGGCGTATCTTCCCGACAAAGAGATCGAGGCGATCATCAAACGGAACGCCATGTGGCTACGCGACTTCCAGCGGTTCGGGCCGGAAGAGCTGCCGGGGCTGGTCCAGCGAACCCGCCGGGATGGCTTCGTGTTGAATGAAGGACGGATCGTTCAGGAGATGATCGGAATCGGGGTTCCGGTGCTCGGTCCCGATGGACTGCCCATGGCGTCGCTCAGTCTTGCCGCCATCAGGGACAGGATGGGACCGGATCGACTGCCCGGACTGGTGTCGGCGCTTCAGGCCGAGGCCCGGGTCGTCGCCAATACGCTCGCGACCTCGGCGATGGCGGCGGATTAACGCGATCGACCCCGGGAGTTGCACGTCAATCATGCTGACCGGCTGGCAGGGCTGTCCGCCGGTGGAGAGAGTTTATGCAGAATGAGATGTCCGGCGGTGAGGCAATCGCGCGCATGATCGCCGCTTTCCGCGGCGGTCCCATGTTCGGGATGGGCGGATTCCAGCTGCTGCCCTTCTACGACGCGGCACGGCGGCTCGGTCTCCAACACCACCTGATCAACGACGAACGCGCCGGTGTTTTCATGGCCGACGCCTATGCCAAGGTGTCCGGCCGCGTGGGGCTTGTCGACGCGACGCTCGGGCCGGGCGCCACCAACCTCGTTACGGGACTGGTCGAGGCGCTTAACGCCGGCACCGCCATGGTCGCGCTGGTCGGCGACACCCATCGGGACCATTCCTGGAAGAACATGACCCAGGAGTGCCGGCAGATCGAAATCCTGCGCCCGGCGTGCAAGGAACTGATCCGAATCGAATCGGTGCAACGCATCCCGGAACTGATGCGGCGTGCGTTCACCGTGGCGCGCTCCGGGCGGTCCGGTCCCGTGGTGGTCGACGTTCCAGAGGACATTTGCCATGGGAGCGCCCCTTTCCGCGACGGGGACTTCGTCGTCGACGGCTACGGGCTCGAGGGACAGGAGGGTGTCCGCTGCCGGCCGGATGCCCGCGCCATCGCCAGGGCGGCCGACATGGTCAATGCCGCGGCGCGTCCGCTGATCCTGGCCGGCGGCGGCGTTCACCTTTCCCGGGCCGCAGAGGCCCTGACCGCTTTTGCGCGCACCTTCAACATTCCCGTGGCCCACTCGCTCACCGGCAAGGGCGCCATTCCGTGCTGCGAAGCCCTCAACGCCGGACTTTTCGGGCGATACGACCGAATTGCCAACGCCCTGATCGACGAGGCCGACCTGATTCTGGTCGTCGGCTGCAAGCTTGGCGAGATCGCAACCAAACGCTACACGGTGCCCGGGGCCGGCAAGACGATCATCCATCTTGATTCTTCGAGCGAGGAATTCGGCCGCACGCTGCAACCGACGCTGGCTTTGTGGGGCGACGCACGGCTCGGCATCGAGGACCTCGGGAGCGCGTTGGCGGACCGTGCCAACAACATCCGGGAACGCAATATCGAACACGCCGCCGAGGTGGCGCGTCGCATGGCGGCATGGCGCGAGCATGTGTCCGAGCGGCTTCATTCCAGCGAAACGCCGGTCGCCATGGCGCGGCTGATGACCGAGATCAACCGGACCCTGCCCGCGAACGGATACCTGGTCGCCGATGGCGGTTTCGCCGCCCATTGGGGCGGGCTCTTGTTCGATACCAAACGTTCGGGGCGCAGTTTCGTTCCCGATCGCGGTTTTGCCTCGATTGGCTATGGCCTTCCCGGCGCGATCGGCGTCGCGCTGGCGGCGCCCGGTTGCCCGGTCTTCGCCCTTACCGGTGACGGCGGCTTCAACATGATGCTGGGCGAACTGGAAACGGCGCGCCGGCTGGGACTGACGTTCACTGTCATCGTCGTCAACAACGCGGCCTCGGGCTACGTCAAGGCGCTCCAGCATCTGGTGTACGGCCCTGGCGCCTACCATGCCTCCGATCTTTCCGAAACCGATTACGCGCAGGTCGCCACGGCCCTCGGCTGCAACGGCATTCGGATTGAAGAACCCGGACAGCTTGTCCCGGCGATGGAGCGTGCGCTGAACACCAACGGCCCGACGGTGCTTGATGTCGTGGTGACCCGTGATCCGGCAAAGATGCTCCCGGGCGTCGACAACCGGACGGTCACGGTCACAAAGGGGGATCGCGTCGCCTAGGTTGCGCTCAATAGAATACCTACAAAGCAATAATAAAATCTTAAAGGGAGACGTTGCGATGTCCAGTCATATAAATACTGCCCGGGCCACGCGGTGCTTGAATGGTTGATCCATCCATGAGCCGCGGACGGGTCCTTGTCACCGGTGGCGCTTCCGGCATCGGTCTGGCCATTGCCGACCGCTGCCGCACCGAAGGATTTGATGTTGTCGTGATCGACCGGGAACCCGGGGGCATTCGCGCCGATCTGACCGATCCCGCCGAGACCGCCGATGCCCTGAACCATGTGCTGTGTTCCGGACCGGTGACGAGGCTGGTCAACAATGTGGGCGCGGTCTGTCCGGGACCGGTCGAAGACCAGAGCCTTGCCGATCTTGACACGGCGGTCTCGCTCAATCTTCGCTGTAGCCTGCAATGCCTCCAGGCTTTGTTGCCGGGCATGAAGGCGGCGGCCTTCGGTCGCATCGTCAACATTTCCTCGCGGGCGGCGCTCGGGAAAGAATTGCGAAGCGTCTATGCCGCCACCAAGGCCGGGCTGATCGGCATGACCAAGGTCTGGTCCCTTGAGTTGGGCCGCTTCGGGATTACCGCCAACGTCGTCGCGCCCGGCCCGATCCGGACGGAACTGTTCGATCGCGTCAATCCGGCGGACAGCCCGCGAACCAAGGCTATCATCGACGCGATTCCGGTCCGCCGGGTCGGCGTTCCAGACGATATCGCCCACGCCGTCGCCTATTTTCTCGATTCCCGAAGCGGGTTCGTAACCGGACAGACTCTGTTTGTCTGCGGAGGGCTCACCATAGGGTGTACCGGGACCTAACATATCCCAAATCACGCAACAATCGAACAATAAACTAAATATTGGAGGAAATGCGCATGATCAATATCACCAGGCGCCAGCTTGTGACCGCCGCTGCGAGCCTACCTTTGTTCAATATCCTGACAAGTCGGGCCAATGCTGCGGAATTTGTCTATAAATTTGGCAACAACGTTCCTGAAACTCATCCAACCAACGTTGCCGCAAAAACTGTAATCGAACGGATCAGGGAAGAGAGCGGCGGCCGAGTTGATATTCAACGGTTCCCCAACAGCCAGCTCGGTAATGACACCGATATGCTGAGCCAGGTTCGGTCCGGTGCACTGGAGTTCTATTTATTATCCCCTTTGCGTCTGTCCAATCTGATCCCTGACGCCGGGGTAAGCGGCCTGGGATTTCTGTTCTCGGATTACACCGCGGTATGGCGGGCATTGGATGGGGAGCTGGGAACCTATGTCCGCTCTTTGATGCCCAGCGTACAACTTGTCGGCTTCTCAAAAATCTGGGACAACGGATTCCGGCACGTCACGTCAAATTCCAAGCCGATCACCACCGCCGCCGACATCAAAGGTATGAAAATCAGGGTGCCTTCGACGCGGCTCTGGACTTCTCTGTTCAAATCTCTCGGCGCTGTCCCAACCGGGCTTGATTTCGCAGAGCTTTATACCGCTCTGCAAACCAGGATCGTCGACGGACAGGAGAATCCCCTGTCAATTATCTCTTTCGGTAAGCTCTATGAGGTCCAGAAGTACTGTGCTTTTACCGGGCATATGTGGGATGGCTTCTGGCTCGTCGCCAACAAGACTCAATGGGAGCGCCTTCCCGCGGAGATGCAGGACATCGTCGCTCGGAACTTTGACCTCGCGGCCGCGGAGCAGCGAAAGGAAATTGGTATATTGAACACCTCATTGCAGGATGAGCTTGAAAAAAAGGGCATGGTGTTCAAACCGGCTGACCGACCTTCCTTTCAGAAGACCCTGATCGAAAATGATTTCTATAAAGAGTGGCAGGAGCAATTCAGCGAACAGGCTTGGAAGCTCGTACAGGAATATGGTGAGGTATCCTTATGAGGCCAGCTACCGAAGATTTAGCCGCCACGAAGGGGCCGATCGCGCCTTCGCCCTGGCGAAGGCGGGCCTCCGCGGCCGAAAATGCGATTGGTTTAGTGACGGAAAGTATCGCAGCCATCCTCATTGTTGTGGAAACCATAATTCTATTCTGCGGTACTATTTCTCGGTATGTCTTTGAATCTCCGCTTACCTGGTCAGACGAAGTCGCGGGGATCATGTTCCTTTGGCTTTCCGTTTTCGGGGCGATCATCGCCTTGCGGCGCGGCGGGCATATGCGCCTTACCATTCTCGTCAATGCCGGAGGCGGCTCTTTCTCCAGATGGTTGGAGCCCTATGCGGGGTTCGTCATCGTGCTGTTCCTGGCCCTGATGATCCTGCCGGCCATTGAGCACATGCGGGACGAGATGGTGGTGAGAACGTCGGTTCTTGGTCTGTCGTTCGGGTGGCGAACCTCAGCCATGGTCGTTGGAATGATCCTGCTGCTCGTCCTCACGATCTTTCGTCTTTTCGAACGCCCGATTGATCGCCATTTCCTGGGACCATTTGCGGTCGTTGCCTCGGTTGCAGTCCTCCTTGGCTGCGGGCGGCCCATCTTCGAAGGGCTGGGGTATTACAATCTGGTGATTTTCCTGGTCGGTTTGTTGTTCGCGAATGTCATCTTGGGCGTACCGATTGCCTTCGCATTCGGGATTGCGACCGTTTCTTATTTGGGCCTTACCACGCATATCCCGCTTTCGGTCGTTGTCGGTCGGATGGAAAGCGGGATGGAACATATCGTTCTCCTGTCGGTTCCGTTATTCATCGCGCTCGGTCTGCTCCTCGAAATGACCGGGATGGCACGTACAATTATCGATTTCCTGGCTTCACTCCTTGGCCATGTCCGCTGCGGGCTGTCCTATGTGCTGCTTGGAGCGATATTCCTCGTTTCCGGAATCTCGGGATCCAAGGCCGCGGATATGGCTGCGGTTGCGCCCGCCCTCTTTCCTGAAATGAAGCAGCGGGGATATCGGCCGGATGAACTCGTCGCCCAATTGTCGATGTCCTGCGCGATGTCCGAAGTGATTCCACCCAGCCTCGTCCTCATCACCTTGGGATCGGTAACCGACGTCTCGATGGCGGCTCTGTTCACCGGAGGCATACTCCCGGCATTGTTACTGTGTCTGGCGTTGGCGGGGATGGCCAGAGTCCGGTCGCGGATCGATGCGGCTCAGGTTGAGCGGGCCTCCCTGGCAGAGATTTGGAAGAAATTCCTGATCGCCCTGCCGGGCATCGGTCTGCCCTTTATCATCCGCTTCGCCGTCGTGGAAGGAGTGGCCACCGCAACCGAAGTTGCGACGATCGGAATAGCCTATATCATTGCTTGCAGTCTCCTGATATATCGCGATTGTGATTGGCGCCGGTTGTTTCCGCTGCTCGTCGAAACCGCGGCATTGACCGGGGCCATTCTGTTCATCATGGGCACCGCGACCGCGTTGGGTTGGGCACTGACCCAATCAGGCTTTTCGCGCAACCTGATTTTGATGATGTCGGATCTGCCTGGAGGTGCGACGATCTTCCTGCTGGCGTCGATCATCGTGTTTATCGTTTTCGGGAGCTTGCTCGAAGGCATTCCGGCGCTGGTGCTCTTTGCTCCCCTGCTCTTTCCGATTGCCCGCATGGTTGGCGTTCACGAGGTCCACTATGCCATGGTTATCATTCTCGCCATGGGTATCGGTCTGTTCGCGCCACCACTCGGTATCGGTTACTACACGGCATGCGCAATCGGAGAGACAAACCCAGATCGGGCGATGGGAGCAGTTTGGCCCTATCTCGGCGTCCTGATTGTGGCGTTAATTGTTGTGGCAACTTTTCCGTGGTTATCGATCTGCTTTCTCTAAGCGATCGGCCGCCAACCCCGGTCGGAGCTGTCATCATGGGGAAGCATTGGAGGAAACGTCCACCCGGTTCAAACCGGGCGACGTCGGCGACGATAACCAGATCGGGGAACGTGTTTTCCAACGAGACGCACCACGACGCACTCCAGACCGCCAAGGCGACGGACGACATCCAGGTGCAGGTCGAACAAATGCAGGGCGTCACCGGAATGACCGTGGAGGTCATCAAGAGCATCACGACGACGATCCGGCGCATGAGCGAAATTTCCACGACCATTGCCTCTGCCGTCGAAGAGCAAGGCGCTGCAACCCGCGAGATTTCCCGGAATGTGAGTGAGGCGTCGAAAGGTACCCGGGAGGTGGCGTCGAACATCGCCGGCGTCTCCCAGGCAGCCCATCAAACGGGACTCGGGGCAAGCGAGACTTTATCGGCGGCGAGAAGTCTCGGCACCCAATCGGAAAATCTGTCGGGGGAGGCCGAGCTGTTTATTTCCAGGATCCGCCAGTCGTAATGCTGTCCCCGCTCCACGAGATAGCCGCGAGCGAGGGNNAAGGCCGACGGCCTTTGGAAACCGGGACTTATCCAACTTTCTTGCGGGTCGCCCTGACCGCCATGGTCATGAGCAGCGTGGCCATGACCGCGAGCACCGCCATGTCGGGCAGAATCACCGCCCACACGTCGCCGGCCAGGAACAGCGTTTGCAGTGAACTGACGAAATAGCGGGCCGGAAAGATTCTGGTGATCAGTTGAATGGCCCAGGGCATGCTGCGGATGTCGAACATGAAGCCCGACAGCATGGTCGCGGGCAGAAACGTCACCAGGAAGGTAATCTGGTTGGCCAGGAACTGGCTTTTCGTCGCCGACGAGATCACCAGCCCGATGCCCAGGGCGACCAGCAGATACAGCGACGACACCAGGACCAGCAGCCACAGGGATCCCCGCAGCGGCACGCCGAACAGGAACTGGCTGCCGGCAACCGACAGCGCCAGTCCCAGCATGCCCATGACGAAATAGGGCACGGTCTTGCTCAGCAGAATCTCGCCGGGACGGACCGGGGTGGCAAACAACGCCTCGAACGTGCCGCGTTCCCACTCGCGGGCGATCACGAGAGAGGTCAGCAAGGCCCCGATCAGGGTCATGACCAGCACAATCAGACCAGGCACCAGGAACCAGGAACTCTCGTTGGCATCGTTGAACCACAGCCGGCTCTCGATGCCGATGGCCGCGCCGTCGGCGGCCAGCCGCCCCTCCGCGGTGTCCCGGGCCAACCAGGCATTCACCGCGCCGCTGGCGTAGCTGAGCGCAATCCGCCCGGTATTGGCATCGGTGGCGTTCACCGTAACCTGGATCTGGGCGTTACCAAGGGCCACGTCCCGGGCGAAGTGGGGCGGGAACCGGACGATGGCGCTGACCGTCCGGTTGGCCATCAGGCGCTCGGCCTCGGCCATGGTTTTCACCGGATACGGGCGGAAATAGCGGGACAGGCCGAAGCCCGCGGTGGCGGCGGCGGACTCCTGGGAGGGCTGTTCGTCGACGATGGCGACCGGAAGGTCCTTGATGTCGAACGACAGCCCGTAGCCGAACAGGACCAGCAGCACCATGGGCAGCACGACGCCAATCGCGATGGCGCTGGGGTCACGCAGGATCTGCCAGGTTTCCTTGCGGATCAGGGCTGTGACGCGGCGCAGGCTGCGCCGCCGCGCCCCAAGAAGGCCGGTGTCGCTCATCGCGCCTCCTCCCGGGCGTCGCCGCGCGATTTCTCGACGATGGCGATGAAGGCGTCTTCCATGGTCGGCTGACGGCCGTTGCGGGTCGTGGCATGGGCGCGAATTTCCGCGGGCGACCCTTCGGCGAGATTGCGGCCGCTGTCCATGATGATCACCCGGTCGCAGTACTCCGCCTCCTCCATGAAGTGGGTCGTGACGATCACCGTCACGCCCTGCTCCGAGAGTGCCGTGATCCGCCCCCAGAACTCGCGCCGGGCCAGGGGATCGGCACCGCTGGTGGCTTCGTCCAGGAACAGGATGTCCGGCTCGTGCAGCAGGGCGGCGGCCATGGCCAGCCGCTGCTTGTAGCCCCCGGGCAACTGGCTGCTGGGCAGGGAGGCCAGCGGGCCAAGCTCGAACTGCTCTTTTGCCCAGGCGATGCGGGCGCGCTTTTGGGTGCCGCGCAGGCCGTAGGCGCTGGCGAAGAAGTCCAGGTTCTCGTCGACGGAGAGATCGCCGTAGAGCGAGAATTTCTGGGCGACGTATCCCAACCTCGTCCGCGCCTCGGCGCGCGAGGTCCGAAGATCCGCCCCGGCCACCCGCAGGGTGCCGCCGCTGGCCGGGATCAGTCCGCACAGCATGCGGAAGGTGGTGCTTTTGCCGGCGCCGTTGGGACCCAGCAGGCCATAAATCTCGCCACGCCGAACCACAAAGGAAACATGGTTGACGGCGGTAAAGTCGCCGAAGGTCCGCACCAGATCGCGGACCTCCACCGACGGCGCGTCGGTTTCGCCGCTCGGGCGATGGTCGAGTTCGATGGCCGAGGCGTGACGCTCCCCCACCGCCGCCCGGAACAGCACCATGAAGCCGTCCTCGAAGCGCGGGCTGACCGGCTCGAAGCTGATGCCGCCATCGTCCGCGCCGGCCCCGGGGGGACCGGACGCGCCGGCAACCACTCGAACCTTGCCGGCCTCGGGCACCGCGTCGACCACGCCCTCATGTCGGAACAGGCGGGCTTGCAGGGAACGGGCCGTGGCGCCGGCCGTGGACGAAGCCAGGAAAACCCGGTCTTTGGCGCGGGCGGTGATCTCCTCCGGCATTCCCTCCGCCAGAACCCGGCCCTGATGCAGGACCACGGCGTGGTCGCAAAACTCCGCCTCGTCAAGATAGGAGGTGCTGACCACCACCGTCAGTCCCTGGTCCCGCACCAGACGCCTGACGATTTCCCACAATTCCCGGCGGGACAGCGGGTCGACGCCGACGGTCGGCTCGTCAAGCAAGAGCAGGTCGGGCGACCGGACCAGGGTGCAGGCCAGTCCCAGCTTCTGCTTCATCCCCCCCGACAGCGCGCCCGCGAGACGCCTCGTGAACCGGGCCAGCGCCGTCATCTCCAGCAGTTGGCGATAGATGGTTTCGCGCCGTTTTCCGGCCACGTCGTGCAGATCCGCGTACAGGTCCAGATTCTGCTGAACGGTCAGGTCTTCGTAGAGGCCGAACCTCTGCGGCATGTAACCGATGCGGTCCTGGACCGCCTGGGGAGTCGCCGAGACGTCGAGGCCCAGAACCTGGATCCGGCCGTCATCCGCAGTGACCAGGCCGGCGAGCAGTCGCAACAGGGTGGTCTTGCCGGCGCCGTCGGGGCCGACCAGCGCGGTCAGGGTTTGGCGCCGCGCTTCGAAGGATACGCCGTCAAGGGCCTTGACCACCTCGCCGGTTTTCCGGCTGAAAGTCTTGTGGACCTGGCGGGCTTCAACCGGGTGCGGCGGTTCGGGGGCAGTCATCGCGGGACCTGGACCGGACCGGGCAGCGCCTGGACTCCGGCGGCGCCGTTGCCGTCGGCCGTGATCCTGACGGTGGCGGGCATGCCCAGACGCAGCACGTTTCCGGTATCGTCGACAAAGACCCGGACCTCATAGACCAGGCTGGTGCGCAAATCCGCGGTTTGAACGATTTTTGGCGTGAATTCGGCCACCGGAGATATGAAGCCGACCCAGCCGTCCAAGGGACGGTCGGGAAAACTGTCGGTGACGATCCTGGCCCGCGATCCTGAATGCAGGCGTCCAAGATCGGATTCCGAAACGTAGGTCCGCACCCATTTCGTGCCGAGGGTGGCCAGCGAGAACACCGGCTTGCCCGGAGACGCCATCTCTCCCGGCTCCATCAGCCGCGACCGGACCACGGCGTCGAAGGGGGCCAGCAGGTCCACATCGGCCACCTGCTGCCGGATCAGCGCCAGTTGCGCCTGATAGCCTTGAAGTTGGGCCTCGCCCTGGGCGATGTCCTCGGCACGCGAGCCGATCACCGCCAGCGTGAGGGCATTCTGTTGCACTGCCACCTTGGCTGCGGCCACGTCGGCGGTGGCCCTGGCCGCATCAAGGTCCTGCTGGCTCGCGGCGGACACCGCCACCAGGGATTTCCGCCTCTGAAGCTGGAGGGTCGCGTTCTCGGCGTCGGCCTTGGCCGACACCAGATTCGCCCGCGCCTGGGCGATCTCTTCCGGCCGGCTGCCGTTGCGCAGGCGATCGACAACGGCCTTCTGGGCCGCCACCGTGGCCTCGGCCTGGGCCAGTTGAGGCAGCAGCCGGCTGGTATCCAGACGCGCCAGCACCTGCCCTTTATGCACCGCATCGCCCTCTTCGACCAGAACCTCGGCGATCCGTTCGCTGCCGTTGAACGGAACCGACGCCTCGCGAAAATCGACGTCGCCATACAGCGTCAGCTCCCCGCCGGTGGCGGGGCGATGGAAATGCCACCAGACCCCACCGCCCAGGGCGGCCAACAGGGCGACGGCGAGGAGGATGCGGGCTGTCTTGTTCATGGGATGACGGTAGCCGTCGCCACGCGATAAATCAAATCAAAATTTGAAATTTTAATTGCGGTTTGTATTCCAGGCGCCCGGTGCTATGCTGCGGGCATGGAGCAGACGAAAAATTCCCGCCGGTTGCCCGGGCGCCGGGAAGACGGTGCGGCGACAAAGCAGCATATCCTGGAGGCCGCCGGCGAAGTGTTTGCCGAAAAGGGTGTGGACGGCGCCACCGGCAAGGAAATCGCCGAACGGGCCGGGACCAGCTCGGCGGCGGTGAACTATTATTTTGGCGGTATCGACGGACTGTATGCCGAGGTGCTGGTGGAAGCGCACCACCGGCTGATGGCCTATGAATTCCTGAAAAGCGTCGCCGAGGCGCCGGGCTCTCCAAAGGCCAGGCTGAACCTTTTCATCGACCGGGTGGTCAGGACCATTCTCGAGCCCACCTCGTCCAATTGGGCGCTACGGGTGCTGAGCCGGGAGATCCTCCATCGCTCTGCGGCATTCCCGGTGCTGCTGGAAAAGGAAATCCGTCCCAAAAAGCGGATCATTACCGGCTTCATCGGCGAGAGTCTCGGCGTGCCGCCGGACCATCCGGCGGTCTCCCGGTGCCTGCTCAACATCGTCGCCCCGTTCGCCTTGCTGCTGGTCGGCAGCTCCAAGATGGTTGTTCAGGTGGTCGCCCCCGAGAGTTGCCCCGCACGGGATGGGGACATCGACGCCCTGGTCGAGCATTTCCAGCGTTTCGTCGGGGGCGGGCTGGCCGCCATCGCCGCAGAGATCGGGCAGGAAAAGGCGGGCGCCGCCGGGAAGACCGGTTCCTGAAAGTCTTCAAAAAACCCGTATGACTGATACCCCAGGATGGGGACGCAGGACGGGCACGGATATGTGCGCGACCGCGGACACCGAGGCGCCAGTGACGACACCTTCCGGGTTGTCGTGTATCCCGCCATCAGACACCAGGGGAACCGCCCCCTTCGACAAGGGGCTGGTGGCGTCCCCGTCCCCGCTTTATAACACGCCGGGCAACCCGCAATGGGTGTTGTCAGACGCAGCGGCAAGCGGTGGTGGGCGTGATGGGCGACAGGTTTTTCGAGCGGCCGATCCTGAACTCGCCCTACGAAGCGCCCAAATGGCATCACCACCTGGATGCGGAGGGCCAGCCGACCGACCTGCCGCCGATCCCGGGACGCCGACGGTCCGAACTGATCACGCCGGTCCCGAGACCCAGGAAGCAAAAGGGCCGGCCCAAGGCCGCGTCCCAGATCGAAATGGTCCTGCCCGACCGGGATGGCCTGACCACCGCCGAAATCGAATACAATCCGACCCCGATCATCAACGAAATCCGCCAGTACGTGGACGACTGGCGGCGGTTGCCCAACCCCGATCAATGGCACGTGCAACCCGCGACGGCGCGGCTGCTGCAATACTGGCGCCGCCACCGGTTCGAAGGCATCCGCCCCTTTTTCTGCCAGGTCGAAGCGGTCGAAACCATCATCTGGCTGAGCGAGGTCGCGCCCGGCCTCGGCAGGCGCGGCCGGCGCTTCCTCGACCACATCGAGGGCGCCAACGCCCAGGCCAACCCGGACCTGCTGCGCCTCGCCATGAAGATGGCCACCGGCAGCGGCAAGACCACGGTGATGGCCATGCTGATCGCGTGGCAGACGGTCAACGCCGTCCGCCACCCCGGCAGCAGGAAGTTCAGCCGGGGCTTCCTGATCGTCACCCCCGGCCTCACGATCCGGGACCGGCTGCGCGTCCTCCTGCCCAACGCCCCGGACAGCTACTACCGGACCCGCGAGCTGATTCCCGCCGACATGGTCGGCGATGTCGAGCGCGCCAAGATCGTGATCACCAACTATCACGCCTTCAAGCTGCGCGAACGCCTGGACGTCTCCAGGATCGGCCGCGCATTGCTCAAGGGCCACAACGGCGCGCTGAACACCCTGGAGACCGAGGGCCAGATGCTCCAGCGGGTCATGCCCGACCTGATGGGCCTGAAGGGCATCGTGGTGCTGAACGACGAGGCTCACCACTGCTACCGCACCCGCCCCGACGCCGACAGCGGTGCCGCCGGGGGCCTGACCGGCGACGAGCGCAAGGAGGCCGAGGACAACAACGAAGCCGCCCGCCTGTGGATCACCGGCCTGGAGACGGTCAGGCGCCAACTGGGCCTGCGCGCGGTTTACGACCTGTCGGCGACGCCGTTCTTCCTCAACGGCTCGGGCTACGCCGAGGGCACGCTGTTCCCCTGGACGGTCAGCGACTTCGCGCTGATGGACGCCATCGAGTGCGGCATCG
>PLTC01000259.1 GCA_003165295.1 Rhodospirillales bacterium
CCGAAGCGGATCGCCGCCGCGCCGGCTGCCTGGTCACCATCGGCCCCGATGGCCGGCTTCGGGTGCTCCAGGGCCTGATCGACCCGGCCGACCGGATCGCCAAGGACGACGGCGCCGCGGATGAGCCGGCCAAGGTCCGTGGCTTCAGCCAGGCGCTGATCGACGACCTGAAGGCGCACCGTTTGCAGATCGCCAAGGCCCATCTGGCCCGGGATTTCGCCCCCGCCTTCGACCTGGCGCTGTTTTCCCTGGGTCACGCCGTGCTCGGCGTCGGCGGCGGCCCGACCGCCCTCGACCTGCGGGCGGTGCCGACCCGCGAGGCCAGCTCTCTCGATGACCTCGACGGCACCCCGGCCGCAGCGCTGCTGGCGGCGCAACGCGAGGCGCTGCCGACCGCCTGGCTGGCCATGCCGCCCGAGCAGGGCTTCATGGCGCTGTGCGCCTTGCCCGACGAGGCCAAGGCCGCCCTGTTCGCCTGGTGCGTCGCCCAGTGCCTGAAGCCGCAGCTGGCCAGCGACGGCGACGCCGATCCGGTGTTCGAACAGGTCGGCACCCGGCTGGGCATCGACACTGCCGCCCACTGGCGTCCGACCGCTGACAGCTACTGGAGCCGGGTGACCAAGGCCCACGCCCTGGAGGTTGGCGGCGACATCCTCGGCGAGCGCTGGCGGCGCGACCATCTGGGCGACCGGAAGCCCGCCCTGGCCGCGGCGCTGGAGGCGGCCTTCGCCGGTGATGGTCCCGCCCTCGGCTTCGATGTCGCGACTGCGCGGCGCGCCGCCGCTTGGCTGCCGCCCGGCATGGCGTTCGCCGAGGCGTCGCTTCCGGCCCCGGTAGCTGACACGGAAGACGCCCTGCCAGCCTTCCTGACCGCCGATCCCGACTCCAGTCCGATAGGAGACCGGTCATGACCCAGGACTACCGGATGCTGGACCGCGCCCCCGGCCAAGCCCTGATGACCGTCCATGCCGAGGCAATCGAACGGGTCGTCTGTCCCGATCCCGACCCCGACCTGTCCTATCTCGACCCGGACACCGACCCGGACCATGCGGCGGAGAACGCCGAGCGGCTCGCCGCCTATCGTACCGGCGACTGGAGCTGCCTCGGGATCAAGGCCAAGGCCAGCTTCCTGATCGGCCTCGGCGAGGCCGCCATCATCCAGACGGTTGAAAGCCCTGGCCTGTGGGGAATCGAGAGCGATAGCGATGCCGGATATCTCTCGGAGGTCTTCGGCGAGGAGACCGGCATCCTCCGTGATCTGCTCGGCCAGTTGGGTGTCGCCGTAATCGACGGCTGATGCCAGGCAAGCTCCTGCGGGGTTACATCGGAAAGAAGAGTGAGAGAACGGCCGGGAGGGGATGAAGCCCGGATCGGACCAGAGAGAGTTGCGGTCCGCCGGGATGGTTCCCTCGCTCGGAGTTCCCGCCCATGACCGTCCTGTCTCCCGCGCCTCGTCCCGAGGCGAGCCTGCCGCTGTTCGCCAGCCTGCGGACCGCGAGCCCGGCGCCCGCCACCGCCCCAGCCCCGGACCCCAAGGTCGCGGGGCTGTTCCATGCCGGCAGCGTCCTGACCCTGGCCCTCGACAAGGGCCGGACCCTCGACGCCCGGACCCTGCGCACGGTCATGACCGACGCCTTCGACGGCTCCGACGCCGAGGGCGCCTGGGCCTGGAAGGACGCCTATGAGGCGGTCGAGATCGCGCAGTTGCTGTTCCTGCGCAAGTACGGCCGGGCCATGGCCGGTCAGGCCGGCTCACCCGCACGCCTGCTCGCGATGCTGGCGCGGCTGGCCGAACGGCTGCCGACCCACAGCCGGCGCTCGGAAGAGTCCCAAGCCTTGCAGCAGTTCTCGACCCCGCTGGCGCTTGGTGCGATCGCAGCCCGGGCCGGCGCCCGGCTGGCCCTCAACGAGTTGGCCGAGACCCGGGCCGGGGTGCTGGCGCGGTTGTTCCCGGACGCGCCGCTCTGCCGCGCCAATGCCGAACAGATCAACGATCACCTGCCGGCCGAGCTGCGGCCGACCGTGGTGCTGATGAACCCGCCGTTCTCGGCCTCGCCCAAGATTGACGGCCGCTACCGCCTGACCGCCGCCAAACACCTGGCTTCCGCCCTGGCCCGTCTGGCCGCGGGCGGCCGACTGGTCGCCATCACCGGCGAGAGCCTGGCGCCCGACCGATCAAGCTGGCGCGAGTTGTTCGCCCACTGGCAGGCCAGCGGCCGGGTGGTGTTCAGCGCCGGGATTCCCGGAGCCGCCTACGCCAAGCACGGCACCAGCTTCGAGACCCGGTTGACCGTGATCGACAAGGCCCCGGCCGAGGATCCGCGCCGGTTCCCGGAGAGCCACGGCGTCACGGAATCGGTCGAAGCGCTGCTCGATCTGGTCGAACGCCACGTGCCGCCGCGTTTGCTGCCGGCTCCGGCTCCCGTTCTTCCAGCCGCGGTTCCTGCG
Source organism: Rhodospirillales bacterium (assembly GCA_003165295.1). Taxonomy (GTDB): domain Bacteria; phylum Pseudomonadota; class Alphaproteobacteria; order Azospirillales; family Azospirillaceae; genus BOG-933. The sequence goes on from PLTC01000259.1 coordinate 2,449, forward strand.
CTGATCGCCAGGACGGCCGCCCGCCCCAAGCCAGTCGTGTCGACTCCGCCGTTGCTGGCCCGGTTGACCGGCAAGGTCGCCCCGGCGCCAGTGCCGGCCGCGCCGCCGGTCGAGCCCGCACCCGTTGCCGTGCCCGTCTCGGTTGCCGTGGCCAAGCCGACGCCGGCCGAGCCCGTGGTCATCGAACTGGCCTACCAGACCCGTGATTGGACGCCGGCCGCGCGGACGCTGACCCAGGCGCTTTACGAAACCTACGAGGTTCAGTCGGTGATCATCGACGGCGCCCGGCCCCATCCGACCAAGCTGGTCCAGAGCGGCGCCATGGCCTCGGTGGCGCCGCCCAAGCCCGGCTACCGGCCACACTTGCCCACGGCCCTGGTCGCCAGCGGCCTGCTCTCCGACGCCCAGTTGGAGAGCGTGATCATGGCCGGCGAGGCCCATGCCAGCTTCCTCGACGGCCATTTCACCGTCGAGGACGATTTCGACACCGTCGCGGCGGTGACACCGGAGACCCAGGGCGCGGTGCGCTTCCGCCGCGGCTGGTTTCTCGNNACCGGCGCCGGCAAGGGCCGCCAGGTCGCCGGCATCATCCTCGACAACTGGCTGAAGGGCCGGAAACGGGCATTGTGGATTTCCAAGTCCGACAAGTTGATCGAGGACGCGATCCGCGACTGGACCGCCCTCGGCGGCGATCCCGCCGAAATGGTCGCCCTGTCGCGCTTCCGCCAGGGCGCAACCATCGAGCTGGACACGGCCATCCTGTTCGCCACCTACGCCACCTTGCGCAGCGCCGAACGCCAGGGCAAGGTCTCGCGGGTCCAACAAATCGCGGGCTGGCTCGGGCGCGACTTCGACGGCGCCCTGGTCTTCGACGAGGCCCACGCCATGGCCAACGCCGCCGGTGACCTCACCGAGCGGGGCGAGAAGAAGCCCTCCCAGCAGGGCCAGGCCGGACTGCGCTTGCAGAACGCGCTCCCCGGCGCCCGGGTGGTCTATGTCTCGGCGACCGGCGCCACCACCGTCGCCAATCTGGCCTATACCGCCCGGCTCGGCCTTTGGGGCGCCGGTGACTTTCCGTTCGCGTCGCGCGCCGCCTTCATCGCCGCGATGGAGGCCGGCGGGGTCGCCGCCATGGAGGTGCTGGCCCGCGACCTCAAGGCGCTGGGTCTCTACGCCGCCCGCTCGCTGTCGTTCGACGGCGTCGAATACGAGTTGGTCGAGCATGTCCTGACTCCGGAGCAGATTCGCATCTACGACGCCTACGCCGAGGCATTCCAGGTGATCCACACCAACCTGCTGGCGGCGCTCGAAGCCACCAACGTCACCGGCCCCGACGGCACCCTNNTTCTTCAACCACCTGATCACCGCCATGAAGTGCCCGACCCTGCTGGCATCCATCGAACGCGATGTCGCCGACGGCCGTGCCGCGGTGGTCCAGATCGTCTCCACCGGCGAGGCACTGCTCGACCGCCGGCTGGCCGAGATTCCCGCCGAGGACTGGGGCGACATCTCGATCGACGTCACCCCGCGCGAATACGTCCTCGACTATCTCCGCCACTCCTTCCCGACCCAACTGTTCGAGGTCACTTCCGACGACGCCGGCAACTTGCACTCGCGGCCGGTCACCGACGCCGAGGGCAACCCGATTCAGTCCCGCGACGCCGTGGCCCGCCGCGACCAACTGGTCGAGCGGCTGGCATCCCTGCCGCCGGTGCAAAGCGCCCTCGACCAGATCATCTGGAGCTTCGGCGCCGANNCGGCGATTGCCTGGCGGTCGAGACCCGCCCGGGTTCGGCCAATCTCGGCGAGACCCAGGCCTTCATGGACGACCACAAGCAAATTCTGGTGTTCTCCGATGCCGGTGGCACCGGCCGCTCCTACCATGCCGACCTGGGCGCCAAGAATCAGCGCCGGCGGGTCCACTATCTGCTGGAGCCCGGCTGGAAGGCCGACGCCGCGATCCAGGGCCTGGGCCGCTCCAACCGCACCAACCAAGCCCAGCCGCCGCTGTTCCGGCCGGTAGCCACCGACGTCAAGGGCGAGAAGCGCTTCCTCAGCACCATCGCCCGCCGACTCGACACCTTGGGCGCGATCACCCGCGGCCAGCGCCAGACCGGCGGCCAGGGCCTGTTCCGCGCCGAAGACAATCTGGAAAGCCCCTATGCCGCAGCGGCGCTGCGCCAGTTCTTCCAGGCGCTCGGCCTCGGGCGGATCGCCGGCTGCTCCCTGCAAGGTTTCTGCGACCACACCGGGCTCGACGTGATCGATGGCCAGGGGCGGCTGCTGGAGACCTTGCCGCCGATCCCCCAGTTTCTCAACCGCCTGCTGGCCCTGCGCATCGACCTCCAGAACACGCTCTTCGAAGAGTTCGAGGCCCGGCTGGAGGCCGAGATCGAGGGTGCCATCGCCGCCGGGGTCTACGATGTCGGGGTCGAGACCCTGATCGCCGAGAGCTTCCGCATCGTCGAGCGCAAACGCCTGTTCCTCCATCCCTCGGGCGCCGAGACCACCTGCCTCACCATCGCCCGCACCGACCGCAACCAACCGCTCAGCCTGGAGGCGGTGCTGGCCCAGCGGACCGCCGTCAAGGGGCGCCTGCTGGTCAACAGCCAGTCCGGCCGCGCCGCCTTGCAGGCTCCGGCGCCGGCCCGCATGGTCGAGGATGGCGGCGTCGAGGACCGTGCCCGGCTGATCCGGCCAATGAGCCGCGAGACCATCGGCGTCGGTCTCTTGCGCCGCTCGCGCTGGATCGAGACCGACCAGGACCGNNGTCTACCGGTTGCAGACCGACGACGGCGAGCGGGTGATCGGCCGTCTGCTCAACCCCGAGCAACTCGGCGCGGTCTATGCCGCCCTCGGCGTCCCCCTGGTTGATGGGGCCGGTGCCGGACATCGCCCGCACCTTCAATGTGAGCCGGTGGATGATTTCGAGGTTGGTAGCATAGGAGGCCGACCGGTGGCAGCAGCGAGCCAGTTCAGTCCGCAGACCAACGATATTCGAAGTCATCAGGTTTGAGCGTTGTTGCTTCGCTCAATTTCTTCTTAATTTCTCCCCCACCCGGCATCATTGGAAGCATGCTAAAATAATTTCGAAGCGCTCCATTTATTCCCGCCAAACAGCTCTTGGATTTGATCCAGTTTTGGGGGCTAAAAACCCTGTTCGAGGGCTGAACCTCATTTGCAGCAGCCTCTAGAGCCATGTTTAGGCTGATCCCAGCTACCTTCACGATTTCCTCAACCATTCCCACTTTGGCAGCAGCCTCATAGGATTTGTTCGGGGACGGTACTCGTTCGGCTTGATTGTTGGAGATCGAGAAGCACATGCCTATGGCATATAAGTGGTGATAAGGAGCATAAGCTTTCATCGCCAATAAAGTCTCGTTAAGGCTCAGCGGATTAGCTATGACCCATGTTTTGAGCACCTCGCGCATCCATGCGTTAAGCGCGAATATGTTTTCAGGTAGGTAGTTTTTGTTCTTAAAAAGAGTCTCGAAATGTTTATCGAATATCTTGGTTTCTCCATAGGAGAGGTTAGGGCGCTGTGAATGCCACGCAATGAGGTTTTTTGCGAACTCAGAGAGATCGACCACCTGCGAGGCATCTTTGGCGGCTGGGGCCGTTTCACCCCTCTTTGATATGAAATATCCGGAGGGGTATTTGAGTTCGTATGCCTTCTTGATCGACAGGACACGCTTGTCGTTGCTCCGAAGGTCCCTAGCCTTAACAGCACTTTGTGAGTTCGTGTAGATTGAGATTTTATCCGCGCGGTCACGCTGAGGGATTTCATAAAACCGGAACAGAATAAACGAGTCATCTGTCTTCTTGACGGTCTCGCTGCATGATAAAATGGTGTTGAGAGACTGGCACCCGTTAACAACGCTTAAGCCCCACAGCGATAGCGTATTGCTATTCAACTCCATTTTGCTGCACAGCGCCGTTATTCCATTATGAAAGAAGAAAAAATCTGACCACTTGTCCCCGATGATTGTGCTGCGTATTCCTTTATTAACGGCGTTGCTTGATCCGAGGCTCTGTCTTACATTCTTCTGAAAAAGGGTGCCATCCTTAATCCCCGGCAGTTTGATACATTCCTTAAGGGGCAATGCGGCGATGACGACAGGAGTCCCGGCAATTTCGTGATGCATATACTTGCTGCCAGCAAGGTTCAATTTATAGCTTATGCTTGGATTGTCGGATTCAAGGGCGTAGTCATACCGGCGTCGTAGCTCGTCGTCGTCAATTACATGAAGCGTTGCGTTGAAAATCTCGCCTTCGCTGAGCTTCGCAAGTTCCTGTTGGAATGCATCCAAGTCATGCGCTGCCGCATCTGTGAGACACCCCGTCGCAATCAGTTCAAAGGAAACTTCATAATCATCATCTAGTGCGGCTGCCAGTTCAGAAAGTTTTCTCTTCAACTTTGAGTTTGCGACATTTTGAAGTCGGGCCAAATCCTTTATTTGAATCCATGACGACAGCACTTCGCGGAGCGGCTCAGCATCGACAACGCCGCCTTGGACAAATTTACCTTGCACGATGCGAACCAGAGACCTATCGTCATCTATCACAATCGCATCAATCTGTTTGTCGTCAGCGCCATCGGTAATGTCGTCACGAGCTTCATTCATGTCCCGAAAGAGAATATTCCTCAGATACCATGCGACGAACCTTTGGCCATCGTTGGAGTATTTCTGCTGAAAATAATCTGCCCCAATTTGTTCTTTTATCAGATCATACATGCTCGCTTTCCCCTATTGTGACTCAGCTCCACCCTTTGCCCGATTGTCGCAAAACCGAACCCTTTTACGACAGTCTGGTCAGTCAAATCAAGATATCTTCGGCTCAATCGAGCGTGAAGGCGCAAGGGGGCCGCCTCCGCCCTCGCTCCCGGCCCGCAAGGGCGGCGGCCGGCTTTTTTCCCCGGGCGGCTGAAGCCGCCCTTCCTCGCGAGACAAAAAAGCCGCCCGCTCGTCCTCCTCCGCTCCGCTGCGGCCCTGCGGGTGCGGGCCGAAAGCGCCTCCGGTCTTCGATCGCCGTCAAGGCCGCGATGGGCGCGGTCCTGCGAGAACCAGGAGACGACCAATGACCCGCAGCTCACCCGATCTCGACCCGCCAACCCGCTCCGCCACCGCAGTGCTTTTGGAAGAACTGGCCCTCTTCGGCGCACGCCCTCACGACGACGAGCCCGATTACCGCTCGCTACCCGACCCCGAAACCTGCGACGCCGCCCTCTCCGACCTCTTCGATCTTCTCGCCCAACTGTTCGAGGGCACCCGCCTGGAAGACGATCTGGAGCCGACCCTCTGGGGCCTGGTCAACCTGTTCCACCGCCGGATCGACCGCCTGCACCGTGACCTCGACGACAACGAGAATGCCCAGCACCGCTCCCAGCGCGAACAAGATGGCTCCGAGGTCAAGTCGGTCGAGTTGGAGCGCCTGATTGCCCAGGGCCTGACCCTGATCGAACGCCGCAACGCCTTCGAGGCCTTCCGTGACCGCGCCGCCGAGCTGTTCGAGGGCCGCACCGGCTCCATGGTCTCCCGCCGCACCCAGACCGCCGCCCTGATCGACAGCCGCGACTTCGTGGCCGCACGGCGTCGCGCCGAGACCGAAGTTCACCTGCCCCCCGGTCCCCGCATCGCCTTCTCCGGCGGCGTCGATTACCAGAACGTGGGCGGCATCTGGGCCGCTCTCGATAAGGTCCACGGCAAGCACCCCGACATGGTGCTGCTCCACGGTGGCTCCCGTGGCGCCGAGCTGATCGCCGCCAAGTGGGCCGAGCATCGCAGCGTCGTTCAGGTCGTGTTCAAGCCCGACTGGAATCGCCACCAGCAGGCCGCGCCCTTCAAGCGCAACGACCAACTGCTGGAGGCCCAGCCCATCGGCCTGGTCGCCGCGCCCGGCTCCGGGGTCACCGACGATCTGGTCGACAAGGCCCGGCGCCAGGGTATCGCCGTCCTGCGGATCGCCGCCACGTGAGGCTTCGCCTCAGGCCTCCGGCGGGCCAAGGGCCGAAAGGCCCTTGGCAATCCCGGGACTTTGGCCAGGCCTAATCGGCTCCGCCGTTACCGGCGACCGCGGCCTTGAGCACGGCGCCGGGTCGGAACTTCGGGGTCTTCGAGGCCGCGATGGCGATCTCCTCACCAGTACGCGGATTGCGGCCGATGCGCGCCGGCTGCTCGACCACCTCGAAGCTGCCGAAACCGGTGAGCCCGATGTCCCCGCCCTGGGCCAAGGTCTCGGCCACGGTCGCCACGAAGGCGTCGACCGCGGGCCGTGCAACTTTTTTTCTGTAGTGCGCCACGAGGGCGCGGAACGCCAATGGGGGGAGGACCCACCTGGATACTTGATGGTTAGATCCAGTAGCTAACGGGCAGT
>PLTC01000234.1 GCA_003165295.1 Rhodospirillales bacterium
CGATGATGGCGACGGTAGACAGGGCAGGGCCTCCAGGTCCCGGGGTGGTCTCTTGGCGGTCGGTGGGGCGCTAGGCGGGTCCGGCCGGCGCCGGCAGGCCGCCAAGGGTGCCCTTGGTCGAGGGAATCTCACCGGCCTGACGCGGATCAATGGCAACCGCGGTCCGCAACGCCCTGGCCAGTGCCTTGTAGCAACTTTCTACGATGTGGTGGTTGTTTTCACCATAAATCGTTTCGACGTGCAACGTCGCGCCGGCCGCCTGGGCAAAGGCCTGGAACCACTCCCGGAATAACTCGGTGTCGATGTCACCGAGTTTGTCGCGGCTGAATCCCACCTTCCAGACCAGATAGGGCCGGTTGGACAGGTCGAGGGCGACCCGGGTCAGGGTTTCGTCCATGGGTACATAGGCATGGCCATACCGCTGGATGCCGCGACGATCACCCAGCGCCTGCGCCACCGCCTGACCGATGGCGATGCCGGTATCCTCGGTGGTGTGGTGGCCGTCGATGTGCAGATCGCCCTCGGTACGGACCATGAGGTCGATCAGACCGTGCCGGGCCAGTTGCTCCAGCATGTGGTCAAGAAAGCCGAGACCGGTCCGCACATCGCCCCGGCCCCGGCCATCGAGATCCACGTCGACGCGAATACGGGTTTCCCGGGTGACGCGCTCGACTCCGGCGCGGCGGGCGGGAAGGGCAGGAGGGGTTGCGTCAGTCATCTCGGTCATGCCCGGAAGTCTATCAGGTCGGCCAGGGGCGCGCCAGACCGCTTCGGGTTCGACGCCGCCAGAGGTTCAGCGTTGGTAGTGACCTTCGAAGAAACCGGCCATGCCGCACCAGTTGCGGCAGTCCTGAGCCGTCACCACCGCTCCCCCGGGGCCGACGGTCAGATCGACCCGACAATGCTTGCCGTCCACCTCTTCGGGGTCGTTCCAGGTGAGCGACTGGCCGTCCACCCGCAGATCCGCCATATCCACCTGGCAGATGTGCAATCGGACGAGGTTGACCGTGTCGATCCAGCCGGCGGCGCGGTTGCCCGGAAATTCCACAAGTCGCAAAGAGCCCGACATTCCCTTTTCGGCATAGGAGAACTGGCCGGTCAGGCCGCGGCTGCCGATTCGTCTGGCCAGGGATTGCACCCTTTGCCAGTAAAGCCTGGTAATGCATTCGTCGGTGCCGCCGCAGGCGTCCCGCCGGGCAACCCAGTCGCGCTGTTCGTCGCGCAACGCCGGACGTGCGCCTTCGCTTTGAAGCTGGCGAACGTCGCCGTAAAGCCGGTTTAGCTGCAAATCCAACCAGGCCAGCGAGTCGTCTTTACAGATCGCCTGTTCTGTTGCAGTGCGCGCCTTGGTGCAATCGAAACTTGCCGTCGGCTCCGCCGCGGCCGGCGCCGCGACGGCCACCATCGCCGCGAAGAGCAGGGCCAGCCAAACTCCCGACCCGATTGCCGGTCCAGTTCGTTCCATCTTCGATCATCTCCCCGGTTGGCTTTATGTCAAATCAGTATCGTATTTTCAGCGAGCTTTTCCCGCGGGGGCCGGTCCGGTATCACGGCAATCTGAACGACGCTGCCATTTTTTTGATAGCGAATCCGATCAAAACATTCGCGGGCCAAAGCAATCCCGCGTCCGTTCGGATCGAAGGCCCGATCGGGATCGAAATCATAATATCTTGCCCAATCAAAACCCTTACCCTCATCGCAGATCGTGATCTCGACCAAGTCAGAGCGGCGTTCAAAGTAAACTCTAACCCTCTTATCCCGATATTCGGGCAAATTAATCCGCCGCACCAGCTCCGTATGCCAGTTTCCAGCAAATAAAAGCGCCTTTTTCTCATCATAGGTAATACCGATATTGCCGTGCTCGACCGCGTTAACCAATAGCTCCATCAGTCCACGGACAACCCGGGACGGCGAAGGGAAGCCCCAGGCCAGGGTGTTGGTGAGCAAATTCGCTTCTTCAATGGTCCGGTACGAGAATTCGCCGCGATCGAGCAGCTTGAGACTGGATTCCGCCTGCCGGACCGCGGCCTGGACCACCTGGAACTCGCGATGCTGATTAACTGCCGCGGTAGTAATCGCGATAAGCGTTTCAGACTCGCAGGGCTTGGTGACATAGTAGTACGCGCCGGCGGAGATTCCCTCCTGCACCTCCCTTTGGCCAGACGAGAGAGTCAACATGACAACCGGTATCGGATTAAGTCGCTCGTCGGCCTTAATAATAGTTAAAAGCTCAAGACCGTTCATAACCGGCATCTGCCGGTCAAGAATTACCGCATCAAATCTATCTGGGGACGCAGAAATAATGGTCAGTGCCTCTTGCCCATTCTGGGCCGTGACAACTTCAAATCCGGCCCTTTTCAAAATTGCCTTGATTATAAACAGCATATCCGGTGCGTCATCGACGGCGAGAATCACCCCTGCTTCGTTCATGGCCCATGCCCCGGAATGCGGTTGGTCGATGCCTGTCGGGCAAACTAATGACAAAATTCAACCCTTCCCTCAAGCTTCAATCCCCGCGGCCGGGCCGACGTCAAGGAGGTCGAATGACCGGCAGCGGTTCTCACTATGGGTTC
>PLTC01000240.1 GCA_003165295.1 Rhodospirillales bacterium
ACGGGTTGCCGATGGCCAGCACCAGATCGCCGACCTCGACCTCGTCGTTGTCGCGCAACAGCAAAAACGGCAACTTCTCGCTGCCAACCTGGATGCGCAGCACCGCCAGATCGACCCTGGGGTCGTCCGTCACCACTTTGGCATCGAATTCCCGACGATCGCTCAACACCACGGTAATCTGGTCGGCCTCCTTGATCACATGGTGATTGGTCACGATCAGGCCGTCGGCGCTGACGATCACCCCCGAGCCCAGGGAATTCTGCACCCGTTCCCGGGACATGCCGAAGGGCTGGCCGTCGCCGAAGAAACGGCGGAACACCGGATCATCGAAGAACGGCGCCAGCGGCCGTCCATGCACCACGGTCTTGGTGAAGATGTTGACCACGGCGGGCGCGGTGCGCTTGACCAGCGGCGCGAAGGACAGGGTGATCTGCTCCCGGCTGTCCGGCACCAGGGTATCCGCCCGGGCGGCACCCGCCGCCGGGATCAGCGCCAGCAGCGCGACCAGCAGCGCCGCCGCCACCCGGCCCGAACCCGTTGTCGTCCTCCCGCCCCTCATGGTGCCCCCCGCTCCCGGCCCGCGTTGCCGCCCTGGTCCGCCGGTTCGGGTTCGGCGGTGATCGCCCGGCAGCGATCCAGGCACGACCGGTTCTCGCGATCACAGGCCGCCCCGATCCCGGTCCCGAACACCGCCCCGCCGTCCCGGTTGGCCCCCAGGCTGTCGGCACAGGACTCGTAATCGTGATTGCACATCCGTTCGCATGCCGCCAGCCTGGCCGCGGCCGGCGACCCGTCGCCCGAACCGCCCGTCGGACCGGCGCAGCCGGCCAGGACCAAAGCCAAGGCCATTCCCAGCGCCCGCGGCGCGTCACCGCGACGGCACCGGTCTGTCGCTTCCTCTTCGCTGCCCGCAGCCATCCCTGTTTCCCCCCCGGCAACCGCATCAATCATCGGTCCGGGCGAACGCCAAGTCAATCGAGGGACCCACCCAGGGCGGCGCCCCATAGGCGCCAGGTTACCATGAGTCATTGAAATGAAAGGATTTTGTGNNAGGGCTCTGCCCACACCCGCAAATGGCCGGTCGGCCCTTTGAACCCATGACGTGATTGAGGTCAAGGAGGCGAGCCTCCTTTGATCGCCGACGCCGGGCCGATCCCGGCGCGCAGATGGGCCAGAAAGGCGATCAGTCCGCTGGAAGCGTGGCGGTCGCGACGGCGCACATGGACGGTTTCAACCACCGCCTCGGCGGACGACAGGGTGTGCAGGCGGATGCGGCCGTCGCGCCACACCGGCCCGATCATGCCCCGCGGCAGCAGGGTTATCCCCAACCCGGCGGCAACACAGCCATAGATCGCCTCAAGAGTCCCGAATTCCAGCCGGCGCAGGCCAACCACGCCGCGCCGGGCCAGAATCTCTTCGAGCCGCTGGCGATACGAACAGCCCAGGCGCAGCACCACGATCTTGACGTCGTTGCGCTCCAGCAACCCATCGAGCCGGGTCACGGCCGGCGCGGTCAGAACCACCAGTTCCTCACGGCAAACCGCTTCTTCGGTCAGCTCCGGGTGATCGACCGGACCGCAGACCAGCGCCGCCTCCAGCCGCCGCTCCAGCACCCCCTCGATCAACTCGGCGGTGGTTCCGGTGCGCAGCGACAGTTCGACCTCGGGCCAGGCCGCGACAAAGCTGGCCAGCAGCGGCGACAGATGCATGGCGGTGGTGGTTTCCAGGGCACCGAACACCAGCGGTCCCCGCGGCACGCCGTCATCCATGGCCGCACGCCGCGCCTCTCCCAGCAGGTCCATGATCCGAATGGCGTAGGGCAGCAGGCGGTGTCCGGCCGGGGCCAGCGCCACGCCGCGGCTGTGGCGTTCGAACAGCGGCGCCTTCAGCCGGTCTTCGAGCAGGCGGATGCGGGCCGTGACATTTGACTGCACGGTGTGGAGCTCGGCCGCCGCCCGGCTCATCCCACCCAGCCGCGCCACCGCCTCGAAGACCTTCAGGTCCGCCACGTCCATTCCGACACCCATCAGAAATCATGATTGGTTATATCACAACAAATCGCCTTTTGCGAAGCCCGGTCTGAGATAGCCTGGTGGGCAGGCCATCACGGAGTCCCCACCCATGACCGCACCCCATCCCGTCCCGCCCGGTCCCTGGCATGCCACCACGTCGGCGCTGTGCGCCAGCCTGGTGGGAATCGGACTGGCCCGCTTCGGCTATGCCCCGCTGATCCCGCTGCTGGTCACGGCGGGGTGGTTCGATCCCGCGGACTCCGCTTATCTGGGGGCCGCCAATCTCGCGGGCTACCTTGCCGGTGCGCTGGCCGCCCGCCCGCTGGCGGCACGGCTGCCACCGGCGCGGCTGTTGCAGGCCATGATGCTGGCCGTCACCCTGTCGTTCTTCGCCTGCGCCCAGCCGCTGCCTTTCGCGTGGTTCTTCCTCTGGCGCTTCGTTTCCGGCATCGCCGGCGGGGTCATCATGGTGCTGGCCGCAACCACCGTATTGCCCCATGTCCCGATCACCCGCCGGGGTCTTGCCGGGGGTCTGATCTTCATGGGCGTCGGCCTCGGCGTGGTCGCCTCGGCAACCCTGATCCCGCGCCTGCTGTCTCTCGGCCTCACCGCCACCTGGCTTGGCCTGGGCGGAGTCTGCCTGATCCTGACCCTGGCCGCGTGGCGCGGCTGGCCCGCGGACGCGCATCCCGGCCACGCCACCCCAGGCACCCCGGCGGCCCCGCGCACCCAGGGGGCGATCGCGCTGCTGCTCGCGGTCTACGGCCTGAACGCCATCGGCCTGGTTCCGCACATGGTGTTCCTGGTCGATCAGGTCACCCGCGGCCTGGACCGGGGCATCGAGACCGGCGCCGCCATCTGGGCGGTGTTCGGCCTGGGTGCCGCCGTCGGCCCGGTCGTGACCGGTCTGGTAGGCGACCGCATCGGCTTTGCCCTGACCCTGCGGCTGGCCCTGATCGTCCAGGCGGCGGCGGTCGGCCTTGCCGCGGCCAGCGCCAACCTGGGCCTGATCGCGCTCTCGGCGCTGGTGATCGGGGCCATGACCCCGGGCATCGCCCCGGTGGTGCTGGGACGCATCCGCGAACTCATCCCCCACCACCACCGCGACCAGCGCGCCGCCTGGAGCCGCGCCACCATCGCCTTTGCGCTGGGTCAGGCGGTCGGCGCCTATGGCCTGTCGGCCCTGTTCACCGCCACCGGCCGCTACGCCCCGTTGTTCGATGTGGCCACCGCCGCCCTGGTCCTGGCCCTGGTGCTGGACCTTGCGCCCGGCCTGGGCCGGGCCGGCCAGCCGGCCTGTCCGCAGGTACCGAAACCGTAACGGCGGGAATCGCGCTCCGCGGGCGCCGGCACACCGGCGCCACCGCTCCGGCCGACGCCGGGTGCGCCCCCGGACCATCAGCGCCATAAACAATTATCGCCCAACCGCCCGAAAAGTTTGGCCGGGGCGGGAGGACTCTATTCCCGGCACCACGCCCAACTCTTTGAACGCAAACAGCTTTTCGGCTCTTTCGAACCGTCCGCGGTCGCGTTGCCCGTGACTCGACGAGTCACATCGCGCTTCCGGATTCCCGTTACCGGAATCGCTTCGGCATGTCGACTCCGATCTTCAGATATCCATCGGAGTTTACGTCGTAGAAATCGAACTTGTAAATGGCCACTTTGCTCATTTCTTTGCCTGCCTTCAGGCCGGTGATTTCGAATCAGTCGAACAAGCCGTCCTTCTTCGGGGTACTGCGGGTTCGCTTCTTCGCGGCGGTTTGGTGCGAGGTGGATTTCCCCGTCGAAAGTTGAGCCACGATATCGTCAATCTCGCCCATCTCCGCGGACAGTTGCTCCTTCAGGCGCGATCTGGTTGTGCCAAGAGCGCGTGCTTGCAGGTCACGGACATTGGCTCTCGACACGAAGTTCGCTGCCAGAGTGGCGCATTTTGCCCCCAGAGCAGATAGCTCGACGTGTTGAGGATCGTCCTTGGAGAACTTCGGGAAGGGAATCTTGACGATGAGCTTATGAATGTCTCTTGGTCCGAACAGCCCACGGGACTGGAACTCCTTAATCATCCCGTTGGCATAGCCGGAATTTATGTATGCCGTAAGATAATTCGCTTCCGCTTCGGTTGTGCATTCGCACCAGTATGTCTTGTGGTCAACGATGAAGGGCAGGTCGAATTGATGCCTGTCTACGACTGCTGCGGATGCGTCAGTTGCCGACGAGGTATAAAGGACAAGGAATCGTGCTTTTTGATTCTGATCTGTAAGTTTATTCTGCCAGTTCAAATAGTCTGAGAGTGTCGTTTCCATATTCGTATTGTTCTCAGTCCTGCTATCCTCCCAACATTTCTCGGCATTAAAAAACCATTCACTGCCGTATGTAAATCCTTCACCCAACAGACCTTCCGCAGTCTGCATCTTAAATGGTGCATTCCCCGTTCCGCCAATCACCGGTAGGAGGACCATGGGCGGATCAACCAGGGCGAAGGGAATGACGTTCCTGGAAATGGCGGTGCGGAACAGCAGCGCCCCTTCAGCACGCCCCGAAAGAACTTGTCCTTTCCATGGAGCTTTCGCCTCCCGATCGCTGGCGTCGGAGGTGCGCAGGGAGACGACGCGGTTACGAAGGTCTTCTTTGGGGCGAACAGCCTGATCGATTTCCACGAAGAAGAAATTGCGGGGCACGATGGTTGCCCCCTGTGTAAACCTGTCCGTATATGCGTTCGCCCCGACAAGGGAGGACATTGATACGGCAGTCAAGGCGGAGGGCGCAGCCCCGCGCGTTACCTGGAGACGTGAGTAGTACCATCGACTCGGTTTCAAGGTGAGCTTGCAGGCAGCATCCGACCAATGCATCTGGGAACGGGGCAACCGTCCCGACAACGCCAGCCCCGGCAATCCGGCAGCAGGAATTTGCCGCAGAGCCGCGGCATCCCTGGTCTTGACTGCGAATATCACGCAACTCGGAACGCGAAAGAGCAGCGAAACACCATCCAGGTCCCAGACCTGAGACAGGCGGACGCCCTCGACGAGACCGCCCCTGGTATTGTCATGCTGGTCTGCCGACATGAAGCTTCGCGGCAGGACGAATGCCAGAAGCCCGCTCGGTTTCAGGAAGTAGTTCACGGAGTGTGCAAGGAATATCGCAGCAATCTCAAGATGGGGCATATTTGCCCGCGATTGTGGAGTAACGGCGTAGGAATCCGACAGTGTTCGCAGCAACCCCTGATATTCAGCGTTCGTGATTGAAGAATACGTCAACCACGGCGGATTGCCTACGACGAAATCGAACCGCCCCATGAGGAAAACGGGCTTATATGAGTTTTGCAGGATGAACTTCCAAATGGAGTCGCGCCCTTCGACATGAGCAATCTTCATGCCACGGTATATATCATAAAGTTGAGAAGGAAGATCGACGGCACCGTTGTTAGGAAGGTGTGGCTGCAACAGTCTCGTGAACAATTTCCGTTCAATTGGTTTGGAATCCGGGTATCTCGTCACGATGACGTCGCAGAAGCCAATTAACCTGTCGAAGCTATCCGCTCCCGCCAGTCCCTTCACATCAAGCATGTAGCTCTTGTTATCGACGGTGATATTGAATGTCTGCTGAAACAGGTCAGCCGTGCCGCGTGGCACCAGCAGCGAATTCGCGAGATAGACCTGAAGCGTCACGGGACGACGCGCATCCGTGACCGACGTTCCCAAGCTCAGCAGGACGGTCGCCTTGGCGATCAGGACCGACAGCGGGTGAATGTCGATACCGACCACCTGCTCGGCAAGGGACTCGGCGCCAAGTTCGGGGAACTCCCGCTTCATGCGGGCAATGGTGGCACGAAGGAACGACCCGCTGCCGCACGCAGGGTCAAGCACGGTGGAGGTTGAAGTCAGTGCAAGCTCGTCCACGACACGTTCGCAGAGCCAGTCAGGAGTGTAGTATTCGCCAAGAGCATGACGTGTTTCCAGGTCGATCAGTTCCTGATACAAGCCCTTGAGGATATCTTCCTTAACGTCCGAAAACTCATAGTTATTCAATTGCAGGCTCATTTCGCGAAACATGACGCGAAGATTTCCTAAATAGCGCGTTCCACCAACCCAATGAAAGAAGTCATCCTCGACGAACCGCTCGATATTCAGGCTGCTAAATGCTGATCCGTCGAGAATTCCCTTCATGGTGTCGTCATTGGCAACCGTTTTCTTGGTGACGACCACATATGCGATGAACTTGGCAAACACGGATAGGTAGGTATGAACAAGGAACATCGTCTGGGAGTCGTCGAAGCTGCCGTAGGCGATCGACAGGAACCGCCGCCATTGGTCGAATGCGACCTTGAGATCGGATTGCTGTTCCATGTCGTGCGTACAGCTTTGGAGGCACACCATGGAATTGATGAATACGCTCGACGTGTCCCCGAAGTCGGTCTGAATGTTTTCCAGCGTCGCCGGACGCTGCCCCGAAGCGAACAGGACCTCATCCAGGAAGAACGGGAAGTCGGCAAACCGTTCCGGAGCCAGGTCGAAGCTGCGGACCTCACGGAGCTTGAAATTCCTGCCCAGGGTGAACGCCCCGAAAGGGACTTCGGACCAATCGGGCGCATAGCGCCGCCACCTGATGCCGTCCGTCGTCAGGAGGACGAATCGGTACTCCTGACCCGACCGCCAGTTCCCTTCGAGGTACTCCTCAAGCTGCTCACGGGCATGATCCCCGGTGCGGGACAGGTCCTTTTCCCACTCGATGATCACCGTGTCGGTTTGGCTGTCTGCCCTGCCCGAAGCGAGCTTCCCGCCCCTGGTAATGTTCGTGATGATGCGCTCGGCACCGAGAGACATGGCGGAGATGAGCTTCTGTGCGCCGGCATCCCCCGCGAACGCCGTGGTCAGATACTGAAGGAACCGCTCCTTCTTCGCCTGTTCGGTGTTTGCCTGTCTCAGGTCGTTGTACAAGCTCTCGGTGTGGGCTGGATTGAAAATACCCGCAGTTGACATGACAGCATCCCGTCCGGACAGCGACGGCTGTCCCTATCACGAAACCTTGCCGCCGTCATATCCCGCGGCGGATTTTGAGATGGTCACCGGGAGCGATTGACCAGCCGGGGCTTGCTCATTTTAGCCGTTCAGGTGCCGGAGAGACCGCGATAGAGCGTCAACCGCCCAACCTTCAGCGTCGTCGCCACGGTTGTCGGACTGGTTCTGGCAGCGACCAGCGGCATCCTGGCATGTTCGATCTCAGTCGCCGTCAAGGCGTTCCTGCGACCGAGGCGCACACCCCGCGCCCGGCAGTTTTCAGCCCTGCGGCGGTGCGCACGCCTCAAAACCGTAGTCGCTTCGGGAATCGCGCTCCGCGGGCGCCGGCACACCGTTGCCGCCGCTCCGGCCGAGGCCGGGTGCGCCCCCCCGGACCATCAAGTGCCATAACCGGACACCGCGGCAAGGACAGGATCAAACTCTGCACGGAAGGACGCAATCGGCGCCGCAGAGCCTCGTCCGGCACAGCGCGACTCGAAAAACACTCAAGGAACAAATCTCGACACGAACGCCCGATGGCCCACCAACGAATGTCACCCGGCCCGTTGAAAGGCCTGGCTGGGGCGGGAGGATTCGAACCTCCGAATGGCGGAATCAAAATCCGCTGCCTNNCCTTACCACTTGGCGACGCCCCAATCCGTCCCTGGCCAGCACCATAAGGGGAGAGCGTGGCGGATTTCAAGCGTCCCTCGCAGCGGGCACGGTGCCGCCGTTTCGATTCCGGTCCCCAGGCAAACCGGAGCGGTTCCGTCTCTCGCGGCGAACCGTTGCGGTGGTACGGAAAAAATTAATCTGCCACGGCTGGCGGAGATTATTCCGCCGGCGAATACCATAAATCGCAATAAAATCAATTGGTTTGGTGGCGACCAAGGGGTTCCAGCCTTCGGTGCGCAATGGGAAACAGCCGGCCCGATTGGGGGCCGTTGCCCGAAGGGGAGATTTCTGCGGCTTTTGGGGTGGGGTTCCATCCTGCAAGGTGGCGACTCGCCGGAATTCGTGTTCGCCGACGCTCTCGAAGCCACCTTGGTTGCCGGAGCCAGGATTGAGGTGCTGTTGCGGCGTTGATCGGGGATGGAAACAGCATTGTGCGGCGTCGTCCAGTCCGGTAAACCCGCTATAAGCGATGGCGTCGGTCGGGATGTGGCCCCGTTAACCGGCGCCGGGAGCCGTGTCGGCCCCATCGACGATCGGCCCCATCTCGCTTGGCTTCCCAACCAGGTCCCCGCCCCGTGAGATCGCCGCGAGCGACGGGCGGGGACCTGGCTGGGACTGATTGGTGACAGCGGCGGGGTTTCGTGAGGGGGAAAGTCCCACGAGGACCTGCGAGGGCTTACGAGGTCCCGCTATCCGCGGCAGATTAATTCCAGCCATGGCAGAATAATTAAAGCCTTACCAGCGGGTCTCCTGGCCGGCTGTCGCCTCGACCCGCTTGCATCCAGACCCCGACCCGCCCTAACCTGCCGCCTCCCCATCCCTCTGGCCGAACCGGCTGGCCGCGTGAGTCCCCCCCCCCGGCCCCCTCGCTCCAACATCCACCGGCAGGCCAGAAACCCGTTGGTCCAGCGGACCGGCGTGAGGAGAACAGTTGATGTTTGAATGGCTCAAGGTCCTTAGTTTCCGAAGCAAGAAGAAGCCTGTCAAGAAAAAAGCGGCGCCACCACCCTCAAACTGCCAGATCAAGGTCGACAGCCGCAGCTATCCGTTGATCAATCTGACGGCCAAGGCGTTCATGGCCGGCGAGGCCGACGACAATCTGGCGAAGAATCAGAACCTGGCGGTTTCGGTGGTGGTCGATGATACCTTCGGCAAATTCACCTTCAACACCCGCTGCACCATCGTCAACATCGACAGCAGTCGCCGCTTTGCCGGCGCCTTCTCGATCCTGCCGCCCGAGGTCGAACAGGTGCTGATCAAATACGCCAGGAACCGCGCGGCCCAAGGCCAGGGCGCCAAGGGCGGCTGACGCCCGTGCGACCGCGCAACCGCCCTGCCCAAGGGCGGCTGACGCCCGTGCGACCGCGCAACCGCCCTGCCGCCCGGTCCCGGGCGCCGGCGGTCATCGGTCGACGTGTACTCGAGAGCGGAGAAAGAAAGGAAGCCCGGTTTCCGCCGGACTTCCTCTTTCGGTCTGCGCGGGATGGCAAACATCACACGATTTTGGCATCGGCGATCAAGGCGGCGTCAGCTAACGTGAATATGGATGACATCTGACCAGGCCAAACCGTTTGCTGTATTCTTGTAACTCGCCCCCCAGGTCGTCGTATTGGCATCGACGGTTAAAGTGCCCGCATAGTCCGCTTCGTCGCCCCAATTGATACCAAGAAGAGTTAGAATATTATCGCCGGAAGTGACCAAATTGGTGAGATTGACGACATCGTTGAGGGATGGGTTTCCGTCAGTCTTCTTGTCATAGACGATAATTCCGTTGAGAAGCGCGATCAGCTCATTGTCGGCGCGATTTATCGTTAAAACTACAGTGGTACTCATATTAACCTCCGCAAATTGGTACATGCCCCATCGCTGTGGGGCCTATGAAAGCGTACTGCAACTATAAGGCCCTGTCAAGTGAAGAAATTCATCATGCGTATGCATGATATGTCAATAGGTGTGCATGCTGGTCGCATATTTTATGCATTCGAAGTTATTTCAACCAACGCAAAAAAATATATGGAGGTCGATATTGATAACAAGTCATTTTACACACGATTTTGCTGAGAGGCGTGCCCGTGATAAACATCAATTAGTCCATGCCTATCCGGTTAACGCATACATCCACCATATATGGTGAGAAGATTTTGCGGGAAATGGCGGCTTTAAGCCGGTTCCTCGCTGATCGCCGAGCTACCCGTGGTCGGTGATGGACGGTTATGCTTAACCGCATAGACATGCTTTGTTCATGGTATGAGCGTGGGCAAACCGGCGGCGCTGCGGAACCCCTGGACCTTCGGCGGAAGCACCCCTATAACACCGGAGGCTCTCTTCCCAACACAGGCAGGACCATGCTTGACCTTCGTGCCATCCGCGACGATCCCGCCGCCCTGGACCAGGCGCTGGTTCGCCGCGGCCAGGCGCCGCAGTCGGCGCGCCTGCTGGACCTCGACGGCCGCCGCCGCGCCGCGCAGACCCTGTTGCAGGAGTTGCAGCAGCGACGCAACGAAGCCTCCAAGGAAATCGGCGGTGCCCGCAAGACCGGCCGCAACGTCGAGCCCTTGCTGGCCGAAATGGCCGCGATCAAGGAGCGGTTGCCGCTGGCCGAAGAGGAAGAGCGGACGAACGGCGCCGAGCTTGACCGGTTGCTGACCACCCTGCCCAATCCCCCGGCCGCCGATGTCCCCGACGGCCCCGACGAAAAGCACAACGTCGAAGTGCGGCGGGTCGGCACCCCGCCGGCCCTCGACCGGCCGCGGGAGCACTTTGAGCTGGGCGAGGCGCTCGGCCTGATGGATTTCTCCGGGGCGGCGGCGCTTTCCGGCGCGCGGTTCACGGTGCTGCGCGGGGCGCTGGCCCGGCTGGAACGGGCGCTCGGCCAGTTCATGCTGGATCTGCACACCACCGAACACGGCTACACCGAAATCAGCCCACCCCTGATGGTCCGCGACGGCGCCATGTTCGGCACCGGCCAGTTGCCCAAATT
>PLTC01000276.1 GCA_003165295.1 Rhodospirillales bacterium
ACCCGGATTCAACCCATTATCAAACGACCCACCGGCCGCGCCCGGGGTTTTGCCCCTGTTACCCGTTACGCCCGTCCCGGCAAAGTCCCGGACATTGCGGGTGGCCAGGGCCAGGTTGTGGACCAGGGCGGTGGCGACCAGCAGGCCGTCGATCACCGGCAAAGGCCGAAGGGCCGACAGGCGGCCCCAGGTTTCGGCCACCGCGCCGTCGATGCCGAGCAGACGATCCGCATAATGGCGACGCAGGCCGTCAAGCCAGGTCCGCAGCGGGCGGGCCGCGGCGGGATCGCGGCGGGCCAGGCTTCCGCACCCTTGACGATCTCGCCGAGGGTCAGGACGCTGAGATGCAGGGTGGCGGGATCGGTACGGCGGAACCACGCCAGCACCTTGCCGTCGGGTTGTTTGCGGCGGAGTTCCGAAACGACATTGGTGTCGAGAAGCCAGTTCACAGGTCGATCTCGCGGCCGGTATCTTGCGAGCGGTCGTTGATCAGGGCGATGGTCTCGTCATCGAGCTTCGGACCGGCCATCAGGAAATCGATCAGGGAGGGACGGCTCGCTTCGAGCCGCCGGTACTCTTCCATGGACAGGACCACGACGGTCTCGACGCCACGGCAGGTGACCACCTGCGGCCCCTCGCTTCCGGCCAGCCGGACCGCCTCGCTGAAGCGGGCCTTGGCCTCCTGCAATTGCCATGTGTGCGCCATCGCCCGCTCCTGACCAGACTGACTGGTCATAGTCTAGGCCGGTGTCTCGATCACCCGGCAAGATCGGCATCGCACCATGAGGCCGCCAGCCTGGCACAAATTGGCACAGTCACCCCGAAAAACCGCGCATCCCGTCGAACTCCTGAGGAAGGCGTCGGGATGGCCACCATGTCACCCGATAGCGGTCGGGCTTGCCTTGATTGCCGCAGGCGCAGCCGGGGTGGCCCCGGAAGGCTCCATCAGGTCAACGACGAACTCGGACCCCGGTTTCACCCCGGTAATGGCGACCAGATCGCGTGCCCGGGTGCAGGCGACGTAGAGCAGGTGGCGCTCGGTTTCGAAGATTTCGTCCAGTTCCGCTTCTTCGGCCGCCGACTCGATCCGCTCCTTGAGCGGGATAACGTCGTCGTCGCAGCCGATGACCGCAACTGCCTTGAATTCCAGGCCTTTGGCAAGATGCATGAGCCCCACGGCCAAGTGCCCTGAGAGGTCAGTCGCGCGGTCCTGGAGGATCACCCAGCTCTGGCCGGCACGCCCGGCCATGTGTTTGGCGCGGTCGAGTTGCCCGGGGCTCCGCACGAAGATACCGATCTCTTCGGGGGCGACGCCGGCCGAGATCAGGCCGGAGAGCCACGCGCCGACGAAGGTAATTTCTTCCTCGGCGGTTGCGAACAGGCGGACCACCGGTTCGGCGCCTTCGAAGACCGAGATCGTCCCCTTGCGCTGATCCTCGCCGCCATCGACATCGCGAACCTGTGGCGGCAACAGCAGATCGGCCTTACGGCGGATCTGGTGGGAGGTGCGGTAGTTCACCCTCAGGGAGAACGATCGGCCGCGCAGATCCACGCCCTGGGACAGCCATGAAAAGGGCGGCTGAAAGATGCGCTGGCCCAGGTCGCCCGCAAAGAACAGGGCATCCGGCCCCGCCGGCACAACGGCGACGAGGAAGCGCAGATGCGGGATGCTGACGTCCTGGGCCTCGTCGATCACCGCATGGGTGAACGGCTTGGCAGCGCAGGTCCGGTAATGCCCGGTGACGCGCGCCACCGTCTCGGCCCACGTCACCAGCGCCCGGGTGCTTAGGATCTCTTGAGCCCGCTCGAAGATCGCCCACAGCGCCTGGCGTTGCTGGCCGCCGATGCGGGTTTTGCGGCCCAGGCGGGAAACGTCGCGATAGGCCGCCCAGTCGCGCAACTGCCAGGCATCGACCACCTGATGCCACTCGGCGAGCAGGAACTGCCGGGAAAAACGAGCCGGTCCCGCGGCCTCGGCCGCGGTCTTCAGTGCCTGATCCACCTCTGCCGCCGACGCCATGGTCGGCGTGGTCCCGAACGCCTGCTGATGGAGCCTGCGGGCAACGCCGGCGACGGGGGCGACTGTGATCCGGGCCGCGACCGGATCGGCGGCATCGATCAGCCGGCCAAGCTTGAGGCTGAGGGCATGGGCCAGGGTCTCGGAGAAGGTCGCGAGCAACACCCGCGCATCGGCGGATTGTCCGGCCAGCCACACCGCGCGGTGCAAGGCGACGACGGTTTTGCCGGTCCCGGCCGAGCCGGCGACGCGGGCCGGCCCGCCATAGCGGCGTTCGACCAACTCCCGTTGGGCCGGATGGAGGAAGACCGTCCACTTTTCCCAGGGATACTCCAGCGCCTGCCTGAGGTCCTCGAGATTGGCCACCGCCCGGAACCGCCGCCGGGCGTCGGGGTGCGCGAAGGGGTCGGCGGTCGGGGGCGCGACCGGCGCCGGCCTGGGCCTGCCGCCGGTCGCAATGTCCAGCAGGGCCTCGATCGCCTCCTGCGGCATGTGGCCGTCCAGATCGAACAGGTCATCCGCCCGTGCCTGCCTGACCCAGGCGATCCAATCGGGCGGCACGCCAAAGCCGAGCAGATCGTCGTCGCCGAGACGTGCGAACGGGGCGCGCTCTCCGGGCGTCCGGGGCGGCGGGATCAGGCCGCCCCGGGTCGCCTCGTCCACCACGTGATGGACGAACTCGACGAACTGGGCGGCGCCGGTCCGGGGATGCACCTCAATCCGGCGGCGTTCGGCCCAGGCGTAAGCCTCGTCATGGCGGGCGACGTAGCACAGCAGGAAATTGTCGTCGGTCTTGTGGACGACGATGCGCAGGCCGTCGTTGACCCGGACGGTCCAGAAATTCGGGTCCCGGCCGTGCTCCACCCGGTGGAAACGCAACCCGGGTGCCGAGCGGTCGAGTTGCAGGTCAAAGGCGGTGGTCTTGGCCGCCTTCTGCTCCCTGGCCGGCAGGCGGAGCAGGCTGGCGGTGAAGCTGTCGGCGATACGGAATTCCAATTGCGCCCCCAAAAGTAATAAAAAATATTTCTTACAAAGACACTAAGAACACGAAGACGTTACCAAGGCGTATGCGCCGCTGACGGATTACTTTTTATCCTTCTTTGTGACTGCTTTGTGTTCTTTGTGTCTTCGTGAGTGCCCTTTTTTTTATCATGGAACGCTCGCTC
>PLTC01000225.1 GCA_003165295.1 Rhodospirillales bacterium
TGTTCAAGGACGAGGTGCGCCGCCTGGGTCGCGAACTCGGCATTCCGGAGACCATCGTCGGCCGCCACCCGTTCCCAGGGCCGGGCTTGGCGATCCGCATTCCCGGCGCGATCACCCGCGAGAAGCTCGATATTCTGCGCAAGGCGGACACCATCTACCTCGAAGAAATCCGCAACGCCGGGCTGTACGACGCGATCTGGCAGGCCTTTGCCGTGCTGCTGCCGGTACGCTCGGTGGGGGTGATGGGGGACGGCCGGACCTATGATTACGTGTTGGCACTCCGAGCCGTCACGTCGACCGATGGCATGACTGCCGATTATTACCGTTTCGATCACGAGTTCCTGGCGGCAACGGCCACCCGCATTATCAACGAGGTGCGCGGAATCAATCGCGTAACTTATGACATCACGTCGAAGCCGCCGGGGACCATCGAGTGGGAGTGAGGCAGCAGGGTGCATCTTAACAAGGCTCTTCCCGGAGTCCAGGGCGTTGGTATCCTGTTTATTTAGGTGAATGTGTTCGGATTGTGACCACAAAAAGGCGAATAGATGTGGTTTCAACCCGGAGAGACGTTGATCTGATCGCAGCACAAGTCGCTATTCGCTTGCTTTTCTAAGCTAACACCAACTATCGAGCAACATTCGGGTTGGTCGAGACGCGAATCCACCGGAAGTCCAGGCATAAGTTTATCGCTATACGCACTATTCCAACTATTTTGCGTATATACCCCCGATAACATAAATAAACCAAAGAATCGGCTGCGCTGACTGCGGATGGACTCCGCGGATCGGCGGCCACCGCTACAGCGCAAGCGGTCGTCCTGATGGCTCGAAAACGTCCCTGGGTAACAACGGCGGCCGGCTTTTGGGAGCCGGTCTGGTTCCGCCCGGCGAAGACGGCGTGCCGGGGCAGTGACGGGCAAAACACCATATTAAAATGTTAAATAAAAAGCTATTGACTCGAAAAATAGTGGACTTATAACGTCATTGTACTGCTTCGGCAGCGAATTGCCGTGTGATACACATAATTAATGTGTGTAATATCTCCGTGGCTCATGGTGGGACAATAAAAGGGGGGGGCGATGCCTGCTTGCGCCTGTTGATTCGGTTCTGGAGATGATCCGCGTTCCCTGACGAACGCCTGGAGTTCCCCTTTTACTTTAGAAAGACCGATTGCAACGCGCCAATGATTTTGGCGCGATGGGAGATATCCATGTCTGTACTCTTGCCTGCTCGATCGAAATGCCGTTCCCTCCGTCCGGTTTTATTGATGGGTGCGAGTCTTTTTGCGCTCGTCGCGGCCGTTGGCGCCCCTGCGGCGTTGGCTGCGGATGCCAAGGACCAGACCTCCGGTAGCCAGACGCCTGCGGTCCAGGCCGCCCCGACCCAAACCGCCCCGACCCAAACCGCGGACGATTCAAAGGCCAGCGACACCGGGCAACTTGAAGAGGTGGTGGTGACCGCCCGCCTTCGTGAGGAAAAGGCGCAGGACGTGCCGATTCCCATGACGGTTCTGGGCGGCGACGCCTTGACCGCCACCGATACCTTCAGGATCGAGGATATCGCGGAAAAGCTTCCCAGCACCAATGTTACGGTCAGCAATCCCCGGCAGAACAGTTTTGCGGTTCGCGGCATCGGCAACAATCCGGCCAATGACGGCCTGCAACCCAGCGTCGGCGTGTTCCTCGACGGCGTGTATCTGGGCCGCCCGGGCATGGCGGTGTTCGATCTCACCGACCTTGATCAGTTGGAACTTTTGCGCGGCCCCCAGGGAACCCTGTTCGGTAAGAATACCACGGCCGGGGCGCTGAATATTACCACCAAGAAGCCCAGCTTTACCCCGGAAGCCACCGGTGAAGTGACGATCGGCAGCCTTGGCGACCGCGAAGTCCGCGCCAATGTCAGCGGACCAATCGATGACAACCAGGCGGTTCGCCTCAGCGTCTACGATACCCAACGGGATGGCGCCCTTCACAGCGTGGCCACCAATGAGGACTATGACAATCGCTCCCGTCAGGGGGTGCGCGGGCAATGGCTGGGGAATGTCAGCGACGATCTGACCTTACGATTCATCGCCGAATACAACCAGGAAGATGATCGTCAAGGTGCCAGTGCGCCGTACCTGGAAATTCCCGGCGCCGCCTATTGGGCGCAGTTGGCGAGAATGAAGTCCGATGCCGCAGCCCAGGGCCTCAATCTCCTGACGCCGTATAAAGGCCACGATCCTTACGGCACCGATATCTATATCAATGACCCCCAGACCATGAAAGTGAGGCAGGGCGGCCTGACCTTGCAGGCCGACTATGACCTTGGTGGCGGCTACTCGCTGGCCTCGATTACCGGCCTGCGCGCCTGGGACTTCCATCCCCATAACGACAGCGACGGCGTCAACCTGTCGGTCGTACCGGGCGGCGGTTGGATCAACGACGACAAGCAATTCAGTCAGGAAGTCCGTCTGGCGTCGCCGACCGGTGGTGCCATCGATTACACCACCGGCGTTTATTATTTCTATCAACGGCAGGGCGTCAACGGCTTCACGAACTATGGCAATGATCTGACTTTACTCCAAGACTATCTGGGAAGCTATAACTACAAAACCGGCGTGTTCACCCCGGCGGCGGCGGCCAGAGCGGCGACCTATCTTGGCAAGAACGTTTATACCGACTCCAACCTCACCACCAACAGCGCGGCGGTGTTCGGTCAGGCGAACTGGCATGTCACCGACCGTCTGACGGTGACCGCCGGCCTGCGGAACACTTATGAGACCAACAGCATCGATCTCTGGCGTGATCTGGGCGGGACCGCCGCCGCCACGGCGCTCAATCCGAATTCGCAATCGGTGAAATACTCGGCGGCCTATAACAATATCAGCGGCATGGTCGCGGTTGACTACAAACTGAACGATAATGTCAGTCCCTACGCCTCCTTCGGCCACGGTGCCAAGGCCGGCGCAATGAACACCACTCCGGCGCCGGGGAATCCTCTCACTCAAACCTCGATTGTCGTGGCGCCGGAGAAGATCAATGACGTGGAGTTGGGCTTCAAGAGCCAAACCTTGGACCATCATCTGATCTTCAATGCCGATGTCTTCTACGCCTTGATCCAGGACTATCAGGCCAGCGGCACCATCGTCGATCCCTCGACCGGACTGAATACCACCACCTTGATGAATACCGGATGGGTCGAGACCAAGGGCGCGGAAATCGACAGCTCCTACAAGATCAACCAGGAACTGACGGTAGGCTTCAGCGGTTCCTACAATCTGGCGACCTATCGGTCCTTCCGCAACGGCCCGTGCGCGGCGGAATATGAAACCAGCGCGCCCTTTTGCGATCTGACCGGTCGCCCGGTGGCCGGATCGCCGCGTTGGATTGGTTCGCTTGACGGCCGTTACGAAAAGCCGATCACCTCGGGCTGGATTGGCTATATCCAGGCCCAGTATTCCTACAAGTCATCGTTCTACGGTCCCTGGGTCCAGGACGATTCCCAATACAGCAAGGTCAATGCGGTCGGTTTGACCAATCTCTGGATCGGCTCCAAGTTCCTGAATGACCAGCTTGACGTGGCGGTGTGGGGCCGGAACATCTTCGATAAAAAATATGTCACGTACAGCAGCGGTGGCAGTAATGGCGCCTACGGTGCGTATCCGGGCGATCCACTGACGGTTGGTATCACCGCCCGGGTTAAGTTTTAAGTCGGGAGTCTCCGGGCGGGAGGAACTCGCCCGGAGAAGACCTTTCCTGTCCAGAACACGACTTTGCCGTTCGTTCCCCATGGACGGTGCGTTCGAGGAGAAAAATCATGAGATCCTGGAACACAGTGGGCTTATTGACGGCCGGTGCCGTCGCGCTTTGCGCCGGGTCGGCGGCAGCCGCCCCGGCTGAAGAAGCCCTGCCGAAAACGCCGGCGCCGTTCGCCGGCAAGATCGACGCCGATCGGGATCAGTCGAAGCCCGACTGGCCGCAGCAGGTCAAAGCCAAGGCCGGCGCACCGAACGTCCTGCTGGTGCTGCTGGACGATGTCGGCTTCGGCGCCACCTCGGCGCTGGGCGGGCCGGTCAAGGCGCCGGAACTGGAAAAGCTCGCCTCCGAGGGATTGCGCTACAACAGCTTTCACGTCAATTCGCTGTGCTCGCCGACCCGTTCCGCCCTGCTCTCGGGGCGCAACAACCATGAAGTCGGCTTCGGCACGGTGATCGAAGGCTCCACCGGTTACCCGGGCTACAATTCGATCTGGCCGAAGAGTGCTGCTTCGGTGGCCGAGGTCCTGAAGGACAACGGCTATTCCACTGCGGCTTTCGGCAAGTGGCACAACACCCCAAGCTGGGAAGTCAACCCGGTCGGTCCCTTCGACCATTGGCCGACGTCGCTGGGCTTCGAATATTTTTACGGTTTCCAGGGCGGTGCCGACAGCCAGTGGGAGCCCCGGCTTTATCGCA
>PLTC01000126.1 GCA_003165295.1 Rhodospirillales bacterium
TGTTGCTGTCGACGGCGCTGCTGTCAGGCTGCGCCGAAACCACCTTGTTCAGCTCCTTCGCCAAGCGGCCGTTCGAGGAAACGCCGCCGCCGTCCACCGCCACCACCGGCGGACCGCCGCGAGGCTCGTCATAGATTTTGGAGACGCCGTCGACCACCAGCCGGCCCATGGCGATCGACCTTTCCTAACGGGCCAGGGCCGCCGACCACGGCAACAGCCGGACGGCGAGCCGGCGGATGCCGACATCGAGGGCGAGGCCGGCGAGGCCAATGGTCAGCATGCCGACGATGATGATGTCGGTGCGCAGCAGCGAGCGGGCGTCGTTGATCAGGAAGCCCAGGCCGTCGCTGGCGCCGACCAGCTCGGCGGCGACCAGCGCCATCCAGCCGACGCCGAGGCCGACCCGGATGCCGGTGACGATCTGGGGCAGGGCGGCCGGCAGCACCACCCGGGTCAGCACCGCCCGCTCGCCGGCGCCCAGCGAACGGGCGGCCCGGATCAGGGTGGGGTCGACGTGGTGGACCGCGGAAATGGTGTTGATCAGGATCGGGAACACCATGCCGAGAAAGATGATGAACTGGTTCTGAGTGTCGCCCAGGCCGAACCACAGGATGCTGAGGGGAATCCAGGCCAGCGGCGGGATCGGCCGCAGCACCTCGAGCAGCGGATAAAGCTGCTCGTGGACCGCTCGCCAATAGCCCATGGCGATGCCCAACGGCACGGCGGCCAGGGCGAACAGAAAGGCGCCGGTCTCACGTTTCAGCGAGGCCAGCAGATGGCCCGGCAGTTCGCCGCTGACGATCAGGTGGCCGGCGGTGACCACGACCACGCTGGGCGCCGGCATCAGGACCGCGACCTGGGGATTGGACAGCGGCAGGATGAACCGGCTCAGCACCTCCCACAGGGCCAGCGTCGCGGCGAGCAACGCATAGCCCCGGAGGTTCGGGACCCGCGGCCGGCGGCTCCGGGCGAGCGGTCGCGGCGGCAGGGTCCGGCCGCCCGCTTCGACGGTCATGGCGTGTAGCTCTTGCCGCCGAAGCGCCATGGCCGTTCCAGGTCGCCCGGTTCCGGGAACGGCTGGGGTGCGGTGGCCGTGACCTGATTGAAGTACGGCGGATAGGGCACGCTGCCGATCGTGCCGGTCCAGCCGGCGGGCAGATAGACCGGGGTTTTCGGCGCCTTCCAGCCCAGCTTCGCGAAGGTCGCGGTCACGAATTCGGGGGCGTAGGAGGCGGCATAGTCGGCGGCGCTCAGGTCGCGGGTCAGCCGGCCGCGCTCCTTCAGCCAGGCGCGGATACGCTCGTTCTCGGCGGCCCAGAAGGCCGGCTGGGGCAGCAGCAGGGTCGGCTTGAACAGGTTGTTGTTGCGGGCGATCTGGCCGGCCAGAAACTCTTCGGGCACGGTCTTGAGGGAGGGGTGCTCGTGGAGCAGCTTCACCGCCTCGTCCGGGTGCAGGCGGAGCCACAGGGCGGCCTCGACGAAGCTGTCGGCCAGCGCCTGGACCACGTCGGGGGCGCCGTCGATCAGTTCCTGGCGGACGAAGCCGATGCCTTCATAAATGCTGTAGGGATGGCTGGTGTCGATGGCCCGGCCGGTCTTGCGCTCCTCGGTCAGCAGCGAAGCGGTAAGGTCCCACGGCACCACCGCGGCGACCCCGGCCGGCAACTGAAGCTGTTCCGACAGCGGCAGGTTCTTGAGAATGACGTCCTTGCCGATTTCCAGCCCGTTGGCCGCTGCCGCCGCCTGAAAATAGAACTCGGCGGACGAGCCGGTGACGATGCCGATCACCGCCGGCGGATTGCTGCCCTTGAGGTCCTTGAGGGACTTCAGCGGCGAATCGTTCGGCACGATGACGGCGTGGGTCAGCAGCGGATAGTTGAGGATGCCGCGTGCCGGCACTTTGCGGTCGAGCAGGGAATGATACGGGAAGTTGCCGGCGCCGCCAAACTGAATGCGCCGGGCGGTGAAGGCTTCGATCAGGTCGGGGCCGGAATTGAAGCTCGTGAATTTGGCTTCGATGCCGCGTTTGCCCAGCAGGTCGAGCCTGTCGACCACGACATTGAGCGCGTTGTGGCCGGTCCAGGGCGGCTGGAAGCCAATGCCGAGCGGCCAGAATCCCTGCTCCTTCAGCCAGGCCTTGGACTTTTCCGAGACCTGCTGGTAGGGCTGGGGCCAGCCCCAGTCGGTGGCGCCGGCCTCGGCGCGGGCGCCCGAGGCGGCGCCGATCGCGGCTGCCAGGGTCAGCAGGGCACCGCCCAGCCAGGCCGCCGCGCGGCGGCCAAGGGACCAGGACGTCGCCCGGCGGCCAAGGGACCAGGACGTCGCCCGGCGGCCAAGGGACCAGGACGTCGCCCGGTGGCCAAGGGACCAGGACGTCGCCCGNNAGGGACCAGGACGTCGCCCGGCGGCGAAGGGAATGGCGGATCGTCATCGGCTCTGTCCTTCTCATGGTTCACCCCTTCTCACGGTTCACCAGTAGCGGAGCGCCGCCCGGAACAGGGCGGCGAGATCGGCCTCGATCACCGGCAGCGGCGCGTTGTCGACCAGCCGCTTCTGCTGGAAGGCTCCCGCCGCGAGGGTCGGGATGTCGTCCTCGCCGTAACCCAGGCCCGAAAGGCCGTTGGGAATGCCGGTGGCGCGCATCAGGCCGGTCAGCCGGGCCGCCAGCCGCTCCCCGGCCTCGTCGGCCGGGGCTTGTTCGCCCAGGGCGGCCAGCGCCGCCCGGTGACGGTCCGGGGTCGCCCGGGCGGTCCAGCGGAAGGCGGCGGGGGCGTTGACCACCACCGCAATGCCATGGGGGACCAGCGGTTCGGCGTCGGGCCAGCCGGTGGCGCGGTAGTCGCGGACCTGCCCCGACACCGGATAGGACA
>PLTC01000275.1 GCA_003165295.1 Rhodospirillales bacterium
GGCGAGGCGGTGGCCGTCGGTGGCCACCGCGCGCAGCACCGGCAGGTCGGCGGCATTCGGGCCGGTGCCGGTGACGGTGCGGCTGGCGTGGATGTAAATGCCGTTCAGGTAGTAACGGGTCTCCTCGGTGGAGATGGCAAAGCGGGTGCGGTCGATCAGGGAGCGCAGGTCGGCGGCGGTCAGCTCGAAGCGGTGCTTGAGGTTGCCGCCGGTCAGTTGCGGGAAATCGTCCACCGGCAGGCAGCCGAGCTTGAACTGGGAGCGTCCCGAGCGCAGCACCAGCAGCGATGAATCGCCGCCGCAGTCCAGTTCCACCTGAGCGCCGTCGGGCAGCTTGCGGACAATGTCGTAAAGGGTGTGGGCCGGCGCGGTGGTGCTGCCGGCGCGCGCCACCTCGGCCGGGACATCCTCGACGATTTCCACATCCATATCGGTGGCGGCCAGCGCCAGGGACGATCCCGAAGCCTTCAACAGCACGTTGGACAGGACCGGGATGGTGGTTCGCCGTTCGACGACACTCTGGACATGGGCCAAGGAGCGGAGCAGAGCGGCGCGTTCGATGGTGATGTTCATGAGTGTCTTCTGCCGGCGCTGGATGAATTCGGGGGGCGGGACCGCTTCCGGTGTGCCGGGCCGGCGGTGATCGGCGGCCGGCAAACCGGGAGGAATGAAACTATAACACGTCGTCGGCAACACCAAAGGCTTTTCCGCGCGGCACCCCGCCGCGCCGGTCCAGAACCCGCGGTCAGAACGGCAATTTCATGCCGGGCGGCAGCTTCAGCCCGCCCATCAGCTTTTGGGTTTCTTCGGCGACCATTCCGTCGAGCTTGGTCTTGGCATCGCTGAACGCGGCGACGATCAGGTCTTCGAGGACTTCGGAGTCGTCGGGCGTGACGACTTCCTTCGACAGGGTGACCCGCTTCATTTCGCCGCGGCCGTTGATGGTGATCCGAACCATGCCGGCCCCGGACTGGCCGGTCACTTCCAGTTCTCCCAGCCGTTCCTGCATTTCCTGCATCTTGCCCTGCACTTGCTGGGCCTGCTTCAGCATGTTGCCGAGATTCTTCATAGCTCCAGGTCTCCTTCGTCGTCGTGGGCTTCGTCGTGGGCTTCCGGGTGCGCTTCGTCGTGGGTCCGGTCGGCAGGTCCGGCGGCGATTGCGGCCGTCGGGGGATCGGGCTTCGGGGTCAGATCGCGAATGTCGCCGATTTTCGCACCGGGAAAGGTTTCCAGCACCGCACGCACCACCGGATGCGCCTCGGCCGCCTGCCGACCCGCGCTCTCGGTGGCGGTGTCCTGTTCGGCCAGGGTCGGCTGGCCGGGGGCCTCGAAATTGGCGACCACGGTCCAGCGCCGGCCGGTCCATTCGGTCAGCAGTGGCCCCAGCCGGTTGACCAGATCCCGGGGCGCCCGGTCCCTGGGGCGAATCTCCAGGATGCCGGGTTCGAGCCGGACCAGATGGACGTTGCCGTAAAGGTGGGCGTAAAGGCTGCCTTCGCGGTGGGTCGCGAACAGTTGGGTCAGGTCGCGGAAGTCGTGGCGCCGGGCGGTGGTTGCCGTCTCCGTTGCCGCCGCCGTCAGCGGCGCGGTGGCGGTCACGGCACCGCCGCGCGAAACCGCCGTGGGCGGCGGCGCGCCGGAGGGCGCCGGTGCGGCCCCGGTTCCCGTTCCCGGGCCGGCGGCGGCACCGGGGCTCCGTCCCGGGAACTGGCGGATCAGGTCGGCCGGAGTCGGCAGATCCGCGGCATAGGCCAGCCGGATGATCACCATCTCCACTGCCTGATGGGGCACCGGCGCCAACTGGGTCTCGTTGAGGCCCTTGAGCAGCAGTTGCCAGGCCCGGGTCAGCAACGGCACGGTCAGCCGCGCCGCCAGCCCGCCGCCGCGGGTTCGCTCGGCCTCGGGGGTGGCCGGGTCCGACAGGGTTTCGGGGACCACCTTGGCCCGGGTCAGGAAATGGGTGAGGTCGAGCAGGTCGCGCAGCACCACCAGCGGATCGGCGCCGTTGCGGTGCAACCCGGCCAGCAGGTCGAGGGCCATGGCGGGGCGGCCGGTCAGCGCGGCCTCGAACAGGTCGATGATCGCGGCGCGATCGGCAAGCCCGAGCATGTCGCGGACCTGGCCCGCGGTGACGGTGGCGCCGCCGAGCGCGATCGCCTGGTCGAGCAGGCTGAGCCCGTCGCGCACCGAGCCATCGGCGGCCCGCGCGATCAGGGCGGTGGCGTCGGGTTCGAGCGTGACAGCTTCGGCGGCGGCGACCCGGGTAAAATGCTCGATNNGGTCGAAACGCTGGCAGCGGGACAGCACCGTCACCGGCACCTTGCGGATTTCGGTGGTGGCGAACACGAACTTGACGTGGCTGGGCGGCTCTTCGAGGGTCTTCAGCAGCGCGTTGAAGGCGTTCTTCGACAGCATATGCACTTCGTCGATGATATAGAGCTTGTAGCGCGCCGACACCGGGCTGTAGCGGACCCCCGAGATGATGTCGCGGATGTCGTCGACCCCGGTGTGGGAGGCGGCATCCATCTCCAGCACATCCACATGACGATCCTGGATGATCGCCTGGCACGGCTCGCACACGCCGCACGGCGCCACCGTCGGGCCGCCGCGGCCGTCGGGGCCGATACAGTTGAGCGCGCGGGCGATGATGCGGGCGG
>PLTC01000165.1 GCA_003165295.1 Rhodospirillales bacterium
TCCGACTGGGGAGCCGACCTCTTCGCCGCCGTCAAATCCGTCATCGGAACCGCCGCTCGCACCGGCATCGACGCCTACGCAGCCATCCTCAACACCCTACGCGGACAGTCGGTCCCCCAGGTGGGTTGAGCAGATACGGGGGGACCGTGACGCCGCTGATGCAGCCGACCGCCGAAGCGCGGGAGATCGTCGAGATCCTTGCCGCGGCAAATTTTCCTCCCCAAGAGATTGCGGCTCGAATTGGGGTTCCGACCGATGTTCTCGGCGAATTGTTTGCCCCCGAACTGATGAACGGGCCGGCCAGACGCAACGCCGACGTATTCCTGGCCGCCTATAGGAGCGCGGTTGAAGGCAGCAACGCGGCCCAACGGCTTTGGCTGGCCTTGGCCGCCCCCGGTGTCTGCCGGCGCCCCGACGATAACGAGAAACCACGCCCGCTCTCGCCTGCCGGCAAGAAGGTTACGCTCGATCTGGCCTCCCGGACGGCGGGCCAGGGCACCGAGTGGGGGGACGACCTGCTGCTGCCCGGCCTCGTGCTGGTCAAGGGGACGATGCAATGAGTATCTGGTCGACGGCGTGCCCCGATTGGCGCGAGCGGCTGCTGTCCGGCCGTTCGCTGGTGCCGGAGTTGCCGCTGTTCCAGGAAGAGGCGCTCCGGGCGGCGCGCATATTCCGCCGGCTGCGCATCCCCGACCTTCACGGGCTCCCGACCATGGGGGAGGTTGCGGGTCCCTGGCTGTTTCCGATCGTCCAGGCGATCTTCGGTTCCTACGATCCCGAGACCGACCGGCGGTTGATCCAGGAGTTCTTCTGGCTCATCCCAAAAAAGAACACAAAATCATCGTCCGGCGCCGCGATCATGGTCGAGGCATTGATCCTCAACCGCCGGCCCGAGGGCGAGTTCGTGTTGGTCGCGCCCACCAAGGAGGTGGCGGGAATCAGTTACAAACAGGCCGAAGGGATCATCAACGCCGACCCCGAACTGAAAAAGCTGTTCCAGTGCCAGACTCACGTCATGTCCTGGTCGAACTCCGGGGCGCCCTGGCGGCCAGACCCGATGGATTTCTCATTTTCATCACGACCCAATCCAAACAACCGCCAAGCGGCGTGTTTCGGTCCGAACTGGCCAAGGCCAGGGCGGTTCGGGACGGCCAGATCAGTCTGCCCCTGCTGCCGATCCTCTACGAACTCCCCGACGAGCTGGCGGCGGACGAAGGCTGGAAGGATCGCCGATATTGGCAGGCGGTCAATCCCAACCTCGGCCGCTCGGTCAGCGCCGACTTCCTTCAGCGCGAACTCGAAAATGCCGGGCGCGAGGGGGCGGCGGCGCTGGCGCTCTTCGCCTCGCAACACTTCAACGTCGAGATCGGGATCGGCCTCAAGACCGACCGTTGGCTGGGCGCCGACTGGTGGCTCAGGCGCGCGACCCCCGATCTCACTCTCGACCGGCTGCTGGCCGAATCCGACGTGGTGGTGATCGGCATCGACGGCGGCGGCTCCGATGACCTCATGGGGCTGGCGGTGATCGGGCGCCGCCGGACCGATCGGACCTGGCTGATCTGGAATCGCGCCTGGGCCTTCCGAAAGGTCCTGGAGCTGCGCCGGCAGATCGCCCCCAAGCTGCTCGACCTGGAACAGACCGGCGACCTGGTGCTGGTCGCCGACGAAAGCAACGACGCGGTCGAAGGGGTCGCGGACGTCATCGACCGCTGCGAAGGCGCCGGCCTGCTTCCTGAAAAGGGGGCAATCTGGGTCGACACCATCGGAATCAGCCTGGTCATGGACGATGGGGATCGGCCTCGATCCGACCGGACTGCCCGAAAATCAGGTGCTCCTGAAACCGTCCAACAGCGTGCCGTTCGGCAGCGACAAATCCGGCACCGCCCCCGACGGTGCCGGGCGACCGCCCGGGACCGGCCCGGCCAACCCCGACCAGCCGAACGCCGACGCCCGGGAGGTGGCGGCCGGCCGCCATTTTGACCGGGGGTTCAATCCCGATGAGCCGCGCGACGGGAACGGGCGGTGGGTCGGGTTCGGCGGGTGGGTTGACCAGATCCTGTCCGGTGCGAGAAAGCCGCAGGGCCAGACCAGGCGTGTCGGCACATTCCCGGAAAAGGTTAAAGATTACCTCGCATCCCAAGGAATTAACGCGGGAAATGGGGCTTTCAGGATCGAGGATTCCGTCGTTCTGAAATCGATGAGGAACTCTCATCACAGCGGGCGCCAGCCAAGAAAGCCGCCGACGATTGAGGATATGAGCGCACTCAAGAGAGGCGCGATGAATCCCTCCGGCATTTACTGGGATGTTCGAAACCGCACGGTTATTTATGCTTACCCCTCTTCCGATGGCAAAAACACGGTAAAGGCTGCGATTCGTGCCGATCATCCAAGAGGCGGAAATAGAGTTGCAACAATAATTCGCGTTTCGCCCGGGTCCTTAATGGACGCAGTGCAGTTCAATCCGATTTCGTAGATTTTGATCGTTGGCGCGGGTGCGTCACATCCCGATTAGCCCCGCAGGCGCGGCGCAGGCGGCATAACGGCTTTCCGCCCTCGCCAACGATCATGGCAATCGTAGGCCCTTTGGCCCCCACTTTCAAGGAGCGCCGTTCCATCGCTCATCAAGCCCCCCTCGGCCGGACGCTGCGGTATGCCGTGACGGCCGAACCCGAAGTCACGGCCGACGCCAGCCGCACCATCCGCTTCGTGCTGTCGGACAGCAGCGTCGCCCGGGACGGCCACACCCTGGCCACCGCCGGCTGGAACCTCGACGGCTACCTTCGAGGCCAAGGAACGGCAGATTGCCGACATCGAGGGCCAGATCGAGCGGGCGCTGAAGGCGGAACAGCGCATGGCCACACTCGGCCGGCCTGAGCCAGTATTACCTCGTCGACAAGGGCGGCGTGCAAAGCGCGACCTCGATGCACATCGCCTTCCTCACCGACGAAATGGCCTTTCGCATCGTCTACCGGGTCGACGGCAAGCCCATCTGGCACAGCCCGATGGCGCCCAGGTCACCTTCGCCCCGCTCCAGGCGACCAATGTCAGCGGCGCCGGGTCGAAGCCCATCGGCGCCGTGCCGATCTGGCTGGTGGCCGACACCTCGTCCGGCGACGCCCTGGTTCTCCAGGGCGTCGCCGCGAGTTTTCAGACCTCGGCCACCCTCAAGGACAAGCTCGTGGTGTTCGAGATCACCCCGGACGTGGCGCTCGACGTCACCAACGGATTCTGCGCCATCGCGATCCAGACCGGCGCCTCGAACGCCGCCAATATCACGACGGCGCAAATCCACATCCTGGGGCGCCTATCAACAGGAGACGCCGCCCTCGGTCCTGACCAACTGACGTGACCGGGGCGGTTCCGACCACCCCGCTTGCGCCACCCCCGGAAGCACGGGAGCATCGCCATGACCCTCACCAGCACGCACGCGAAATCCGTCGGCGGCGTCCAGACGGTCTTCGACAGCCTCACCTTCGAAACCACCTTCGCCCAGGCGCCGGTGTGGTTCGAGGACGACCTCATCGGCGCCCGGGGTTCGGCCTTTCCGACCACACCCACGCCGGGCGAACCCTGGATCAAGAAGCTGGTCAGGACCGCGGGCGCCCCGACCGTCACCGCCCCCGCCAACGCCGCCGCCGGTCAGGTGGCCTGTGCCTTGGGTGCGCGGCTGTCGGCCCCAGGACCTGATCGCCGGCATCAGCCAGACCGACGCCCTGGTGATCCTGAGCCCGACCGAACTCACCGCCGCGTCCATCGACGCCGGCCTGTGGTCGTCGTTCCAGTTCATCGTCGACGGCTACGCCCCGACCGCGAAACTGCGCGCCGGTCTGCCGGCACAGGACGGCCTGCGCCGGCTTCACCTGCTCCGCCATCATCTGGTGATCGACGGCCAGCCGTCGCCGCTGTCCGAATCCGCGGTGAACGCGCTCCCGCTGGCCGACCAGCACGCCCTGGCGCGCCGCATCGACGAGCTGGCCGCCGCCCACCCCGGACGTGGTGGGAAACTCCGGCTCGCCGTCGCCTGTGTAACCCTGGGCATCGGCGACGGCTGCGGCGAACTGCCCCCGGATGGCGGGTCCGGGCTGGGAGGTTGACGGGGTCCTGCACCCCACCAACCCCCGCCGGACCATCCCGGGCTGGTGTTGGGCGATGGTCCGCCTCTGGCGCCTCTACCAGGGCGGTGGCATGGGCGTCGGGATACCGCCTTCGCCGTGATGTCGGCGGCGGAAGCGGAATGCATGCCGAGGGGTGACGGCCACCTAAGTCTGCTTTATTCCTCGCGAAGCTCAAGACGACGTTCAATGCGGTCCAGCCGCTCGCTGATCCTGTCCACGCGCGCATGAATGTGCGCCCGGCTTTCCATGTCGTCTCCACGGTCACGCACAACTTTGCCTATCTCGCCTTCAATATGAGTAATGCGATCCCGTATGTCGTGGATGTCTGTGGATTGCCTGTGCTGGTTATCCAGCACCTTCTGCACCATGGCCTGCAACAGTTCCAATGTCGGCTCAACCATTGGCGGTCTCCTTCAGATGGCAGCACAAGGACCCGGTCAGTGACCGAAAAACTTGATCAGCGACAGGAACGCCGTTTGCGCGGCCAGGGCACCGAACATCCATTTGAGCAGGTCAGACTTGGCTTCCGCAAGGTCGGCTTTCACCGCCGCGATCTTCGTTTCGATGTCGGCCTTCCCCGCCGAAACATCGGCTTTCACCGCCGCGATCTTCGCTTCGATGTCGGCTTTCGCCGCCGAAACATCGGCTTTCACCACCGCGATCTTCGCTTCCAGATGATGCTCGACCTCGATCAGATCGGCCCGCAATTCGGACCTGACCTCCGCCAGGTCAGCCCTGACCGCGACGATGTCGCCCTTAAGTTCGGCCTTCACCTCTCCCAGGGCGGCCTTGGTGGCCAAGTCCGACCCCGACATGGCGTCGGCGAAGGCGCCTGCGGCCGTGCGGGCCTGGACCGCGGTAAAGCCGCCGGCTTCAAGCCGGTCGGCCAGCTTCAGGGTATCGAACGCCACCACAGCCATAGGTCACCTCCGCTCTTGACCATAAGCCTCTTGACGCCACGAGTCGACCGGCGCACCATTAACCAATGGAGCCTGATAACCTCCTATTGGCGGTCGACCGCCTGCGCCCCCGTGTCGAAGCGGCTCTTTTTGCGTCTGGACTCCGTCCAGGCTAAAGTGCTCCCCCATGTCGGGGGTCGGGTAATACAACAGCCGCAAGGCGAATATCCCGGCCTGCCCAATACAGGTTATCAGCCCCGGCGCCAGGGTGCCTTGATAAGCCTCCTTGCGTCGGCTACGCCGTATTGGGAGGCTTTGGCATGGACACCACGAGTCCACCTCACAACGGCGCCGACTGTCTCACGGGTGGAACAGTGACCTGCCGCCGTTGCCGGTCGTGACGAAGATTGTGATAGTTTTATGTCTTCCGGTTTTGTTCCGCGCTGCCTGATAGCGGGGCAGGGTGCATGACATGCGTTGCTTGGCGCACACCGGCTTGCAGGGGATCGCCGCGTCGGTGATCCCGCGGTGCTTCCGCTGGCCCTTCGGCCGGGTCACGCTGTACCCGCTAAGATATTGGTGGAAGGGGAAGGATTCGAACCTTCGTACTCCGAAGAGGGCAGATTTACAGTCTGCTGCCTTTAACCACTCGGCCACCCTTCCTCCGACTGGCCGCCCGGACCGCCAACAGAGTTCGCGCATAATCGCGATTTTCGATCGGTTGTCAACGGGCTTGAACGCCACGGTCGGCAAAATCCGGCGGGTCCCGCTCCGGGCTGGTTCTGTGGGCGGTGATGGGCTATGGTCCGGGATGCTTTTCCATCCGACAACCGGTAGCCGACATCCGATTATGGGACAAATGGAACCTCGGCCGGCGTTGGCGCCGGTGCGCAATGACTGGAGTGTGGACGAGCTGGTGGAGATCTACGAGACACCGTTGCTCGATCTGATCGACCACGCCGCTCGGGTCCATCGCCTGTATCACGACCCCCGCGACATCCAGCGGGCCAGCCTGTTCAGCATCAAGACCGGCGGTTGTCCCGAGGATTGCGCCTACTGCCCGCAGTCGGCCCACCATGCCGAGGTCCGGCTGACCCGGGACCGGATCATGGAACCGGCCACGGTGGTTGCCGCCGCCGCCGAGGCCAAGGCGGCGGGGGCTTCGCGCTTTTGTATGGGCGCGGCCTGGCGCGAGGTTCGGGACGGCGCCGAGTTCGACGCCGTGCTGGAAATGGTGCGCGGCGTCACCGCCATCGGCATGGAGTCCTGCGTCACCCTGGGCATGCTCCGGCCCGATCAGGCCCGGCGGCTGGCCGAGGCCGGTCTTACCGCCTATAACCACAATCTCGACACCAGCCCCGAGTTCTACACGCGCATCGTCGGGACCCGGACCTACCAGGACCGGCTGGCGACGCTGGGGGTGGTTCGTGCCGCCGGCATCAAGCTGTGCTGTGGCGGCATCATCGGCATGGGCGAAAGCAACCGCGACCGTGCCGCGCTGATCCAGATGCTGGCGGCCCAGTCGCCCCACCCGGAAAGCGTGCCGATCAACGCCCTGGTCGCGGTTCCGGGCACACCCCTGGCCGCCCGCCCGCCGGTGGAAGCCCTGGAACTGGTCCGCATGGTGGCCACGGCCCGCATCGCCATGCCCCAAAGCCAGGTGCGCCTGTCGGCCGGCCGCCGCAACCTGACGCCGGAGGCCCAGGTGTTGTGTTTCCTGGTCGGCGCCAACTCGATCTTTTCCGGTGAGAAACTGTTGACCACTCCGAATGCCGAGGAAGATGGCGACGTGGCATTGCTCCGCGCCGTCGGAGCTTACCCGTGACGCCAAAGCCGCCCCCGGCCGCCCCCGCGTCCCGTCGGGCCACCCGGCCGATCTTTCTTTATGGCCTGCACAGCGTGGCCGCGGCCTGGCTCAATCCCGAACGGGAGTGCCGGCGGTTGCTGGGCACCGAGGCCGGTCTGGGGGCGCTGGAGCCGATCCTCCACAAGGCCCGCGCCCTGGGCCTGGCCCGGCCGGCCGCCGTTCCCATCGGCCGCCCGGAGCTGGACAGGTTGTTGCCCCAGGGCGCGGTTCACCAGGGCGTGGCCCTGGAGGTGGCGCCCCTGCCCGAAACCGAACTGGACGACCTGTTCCGCCTGCCCGAAGAGCAGCGGCCGGGAGCGGTGGTGGTGCTGGACCAGGTCACGGATCCGCACAATGTTGGCGCCATCCTGCGCTCGGCGGCGGCCTTTGGCGCCGGCGCGGTGATCGTCACCGAACGTCATGCCCCCGAGGCCACCGGCACCCTGGCCAAGAGCGCGTCGGGCGCCGTCGACCTGATCCCGCTGATTCGCGTCACCAATCTGGCCCGGGCGCTCGGTGATCTCCAGAAGGCCGGCTACTGGTGTGTGGGGTTTGACGAGACCGGCCGCCGGTCGCTGCCCGAACTGGACCTGACCGGGCGGGTGGCCATCGTCCTGGGGGCCGAAGGCACCGGCCTGCGTCGCCTGACTCAGGAGCGATGCGACGAGGTTGCCCGTCTTCCCACCACCGGCGCGCTTGCCACCCTCAATGTCTCCAACGCCGCGGCGGTGGCGCTTTACGAGTGGGTGCGGCGGCGGACTGGCGGCTGAGTATGGCTCCAACGGCCCCCGGTGGCGTGGGGTGGAGGCTCGGGGATGCCCGGAAGCAGCATGGCAGGCAAGCTGTCAAAGATGATTGGTCGCATCAGGAGGGAGTCGACGGCTTCCCAGGGCTGGCTGCGGCCTGCCTGAATTTCGACATCGGCGTCTATTTCCTGTCGGGATCGGCACGGGGGCGGAACCGACTGGCGATGCTGCACGCCCTGGTGTCGAATCTGGTCAAGCGACGGTCGCCGGGAGAGCCCTTGCGCTGGCCAGGATTTCGTGCCGCCGGCGGCCCGGACCGCGGGTCTGGACCCGCGGTCCTGATTGTGCTCAAGGCCCTTGACCCGATTCCCGACTTTTGTGACAACTTTAGATCTGGCTTTTCAATACTTGCCGCCCGATAGCAACAATGCCGTGATGTCCGCACCCGACAAGCCCGCAACCGATCCGATGCTACCGAAGCGTGGCCTTGCCTGGCCGGCTGCCGAGCCACCCAGGTTGGCGCTGCCGGCGGTCCCGGATCGGTCGGAACTGGCGGCCGACGCGGTTCCGGCCGTGGCCGGTCAATTCGGCCCGGGGGCGATGCCGCGCCGGCGTGACCAGCGGGTGGTCTATGCCGTGCCCTGCCATGCGGATTTTCGCGGCGCGGTGCTGACTTTGGCCAAGGCGCGCGGTGTCGCCGTGGCCGAACTGGTGCGGATGGTTCTGACCCTGGCTTCATCCGGGCTTCGCGCCGCGGTTGCCGATCCTGGCGAACCGGGTGTTGACGCCTCCGACGTTGCGGGACGGCCCGGTGGCGGCGACCGCACGCGGCGGCCGACGCTGGTTCCGACCCTGGTGTTGCGTTTGGCCTCCGGCCTTGATCACGCCACCATCCGTCGGTCGCTGGCCCTGGCTTTGGCGCTGGCCGGCGATGATCCCGGCGGCTACCGCCTGATTCGCAGCGAGGAACACCGTCGTCTGGCCGCCGGTTTCGAGAAGCTGGAGCATCGCAACCGGGCGCTGGCGCGCGCGGTCGAACGTCTGGCCTTTCGTCCCCGCAGTGGTCGCCTGAGCCCCGGCGACGCCGCGTCGATGCTGGGATTTGCCGGCGAACACGAGTGCGACGAACAGCTTGTCTCGAAACGTTTTCGCGAGATCGCGCCGATCTTTCACCCCGACACCGGCGTCCTGCCGTGTCGCGAGCGCATGGGGCAATTGATCGAGGCCCGGAACGTGCTGATCGGGCACCTGCGTCGGCCAAAGCCATAAGGCGGCGCGCAAGACTGAGGGAACCCGGGGTCCGGGGCCGTCTCGGCCCCGGTGAGGGTCAAGGGGCGAAGCCCCATATGCGCCAGGATAAGCATTTCTGGATGGTTTGTGTCTGCTTTTTTCGACGACGTGGTGGGTCGAAGAGCTTTCGTATGACGTGATCGAACCCCTTGAGAAGGTCCAGAGGGCTGACATCACCGTGAACAATATCTATGAATATTTTACAAAGGAGTTCGTAGATGCGCCAGGTGCAAGGCGTGTAGTTCATCGATCCAGGGTCCACAGGGGGAAGATTCCAGGATTTCCTGGGTCATTGAGTCGATCACGAAGGCGGCGATGAGATGGGTGTAAATCCATGTCTTTGCCAGATCTGGATCGAATGCCCGAAGACGATCAATGTGGAGAAGGCTTTTTAGTCGCTTAAAGGCTAATTCAATTTGCCAGCGGAAACGATATAAGGCTCTTCGCTGTTTCACATGG
>PLTC01000156.1 GCA_003165295.1 Rhodospirillales bacterium
CGCAACTGATCGAGCAGGGCTATCTCTATATCGCCCAGCCGCCGCTCTATCGGGTAAAACGCGGCACCGCCCGGGAACGCTACCTCAAGAACGACCAGGCCCTGGAAGACTACCTGACCGACGCCGGTCTTGAACATGCCGGGCTGCGGCTGGCCGATGGCTCGCTGGTCACCGGCAGCGGCCTGCGGGAACTGGTGGAGCATGCTCGGACCGCCCGCCAGTGGCTCGACGCCCTGGCCCGCAAGGCCGGCAGCCTGGTGCTGGTCGAACAGGCGGCCATCGCCGGGGCGCTGGGGGGCGCCCTGCTGGACGACACCGCCCGGGCCGGAGTCGTCGCCGCCGAGGTCGCCCAACGCCTGAACCGCATCGAAACCCTGGCCGATCAGGCCGGCGGACGCGATCCCATCGCCGGCCACTGGCACGGCCTCGCCCCCGAAGGCGACGGGATGGTGCTGGCCCGCACCCGCCACGGCGTCACCCATCGCCACCTGCTGGATGCCAGCCTGCTGCGCAGCGCCGAGGCCCGCCGGCTCGACGCCATGGCCGCGGAACTGGCCA
Source organism: Rhodospirillales bacterium (assembly GCA_003165295.1). Classification (GTDB taxonomy): domain Bacteria; phylum Pseudomonadota; class Alphaproteobacteria; order Azospirillales; family Azospirillaceae; genus BOG-933. The sequence continues at coordinate 559 of PLTC01000156.1, forward strand.
CCTGCTACGGCACCGCCGCCGAGTTCCTGGAAAAGGCCGACGCCGCCCGCCCGGTCGCCGGCCCGACCGCCCTGATCAACGCCGTCACCGAACTGGGCCGGCGCGGCCTGACCATCCAGCGGTACAAAGGGTCTGGGCGAGATGAATCCCGAGCAGCTTTGGGAAACCACCCTCGACCCCACCCGCCGCTCGCTGCTCCAGGTCCGGGTCAACCACGCCGACGCCGCCGAAGAGGTCTTTTCAACCCTGATGGGCGACGTGGTCGAGCCCCGGCGCGAGTTCATTCAGGATAATGCCCTGAAGGTGGCGAACCTGGACGTGTAACGCTTTGCCTTATGCTCCCCAGGGGCGTTGCCCCTGGACCCCACCAAGGGGTCACCCCTTGGAACCGGTTATGAAGCGCAGGCGCAACCGGCCAGGTCAAGCCGCCCCAGCAGCGCCAGTGCCTTTTCAATATCAGGGTCGCTGGCCTTGGAGGGCTTGCGGATTTTCAGTTCCTTCTTCCAGTCCGCAACCTTCTCCCGCATCCGCAGCCAGTAAATGGTGGCGGCCAGTTCGATCACGACAGACGTTTCCGCCGCCATTGTCTGAATCGCTGCCTTGGCCCGATCCCAGGGCAACCGCCCGAGACTGGCTCGGACTTGCGTCGGAGAAGATCGCAAGCGATAAATACTATAGAAGCCGTTTTCAGTCGGGACCTGCTCCTCCTCAACGGTCTTCTCCCGTTTCACCAAACCATCCAGAACGTCCGACAGTTCCTCAGAGTACGGACCGTAGTGATGGTAGGAAAACCAGAAGCCGCCATCCAAGCCAAGCTGCTCCAACAGGTAGACAACCTTTTGCATGCGAATACGGCCAATGATCTGCCCGTCTGCGGCTTGAAGCACGGCCGTTACCAAGTGCTCACGCTCGCTCATCGCGATCTCCCCAACATAACATTTCTCGCTGTTTCCAACTCCTCGATTGAGGTAAAATAATACCGGGTCAGTCTGGTCGGCTGGCACAACTTCTTATCAATGACAGTATCAGGAAAATCAGTAATTTCCCACGGCGCCCCCTCGCCGGTCAGAACCCGTACCTTCTTGTGCGGTTTCGTCACCTCACCGGCGGCACGGGTATACAGGCTGTAGTTTGGCTCATCCCGGAACACTGTTTTCCCTAACTTTTCGTCGGTATGCCTTTTCAGCCTTTTGCGCACGTTCTCTAATTTTTCCAAATCATGCCCGAACGAGTCGGAAATGTCCAACGCCTTGAGCGGCTCCCGATGCCACAAGCGACTGGCCAACATTCTGGCCTGTCCATCATCGCACCGGCGCAGCCGTTCGACCGCCGCCCAAACGGCCGCGTCGTCCAGCTCACGATAGTCCGTGATGGTCTCACCGCTGTCCGGCCGCAGGAAGCGGATCAGCGGATGCGCCTCGTCCAGGCCGAGGCGGCCCGGTTCGTCCGCCGCTTCGGCGATGCGAAGGAGTAATGCCGAAACCATCTGTTCGAAGCCCCGGGTTACCCGATGCAGGTAAACCTGGGTGTAGAGGCGGTATCGGGACAGCAGGAAATCCTCCGCCGCTTGCCGTCCCCGCGCCTTGAAGACGAAAGTCGGGACGTACCGAGGTTCGGGGTCGTTATCCTGACACTCTCTAAGGTCGTAGGTACCCAGGTTATCGATCAGCCACTCGTCGTCGATCGAGCCGGCTCCGGTTCCAGTCATGTAACGATCCCTGACCAGATAGTCCAGCCGGTCGGCATCGAACGAACTCGACACCACCGCATGGTAAATATCGCTGGGATCTTCGGCCTGAATCAGGCGGGCGATGTCGTCGGCAAGCGTGGGATCGAGGTGGTCAAGCACCTGGCGGATGCCGCCCTCGGGATCCAGCACCAGCCTCGCCGTGAAGGTCTCGTGCTTTTCAGGAGGACGACCGCCACGCCTCTGGGCAAGGGCCTTCCGCGCCCCTTCAAAACCGTGGCTAAGCGGACCGTGCCCAAGATCATGCAGGAGCGCGGCGATCAGGACGACCCGGGCGCGATCGCCCTTGAAGTCGGCCCCTTCCGTGTCGCGAACCACCTGCATCAGCTTGCGGGCATTGTGATAGACACCGATGGAGTGGGCAAAGCGGGTGTGGGTGGCACCAGGAAAGACGAATTCCGAGACGCCAAGCTGCCGGATGCGGCGCAGCCTCTGGAATTCTGGCGTCTGAATCAACCGCCATGCCAGCATGTCGGTTTCATATCGATCATTTTTGTCGAACACGATCAACCCATGGATGGGATCGCGCAGGCGGCGATTACGATCTGTCATGGAGCAAGACCCGGCGTCAAGGATTCATAACGACGCCCTAAGCGACATCCTATACCAAGTCAACTTCCATCTTCTCCCATTACCGGAGACAAAGCCTACTCCCCCTCTCCCCGCAACGCCGCGCGCAACTCCCGATAAGCCAGCGCGCTCAGCGGAATCCGGACGTAGGCGGCGGTGCCGGGACGTTCCAGGGCGGCGCGGTCGGAGGGCGGGATGCAGGCATCCACCGCTTCCAGGGCCGCCCGCAGCCGCCGCAAGCGGTCGATCAGGCCGCCGTCCTCCAGATAGGCCGAGAGCACCTTGGCCTCGACCAGCGACTCGATGGCCGGCATCAAGCGGTCCTGGGAGCGGTCCCGGACCGCCCGCAGCACCTCGTCCCGTGCCCGGGACAGGCGCTCCCGGACCGCTTCGCCCGACGCCGCGCCCGGGGCACCGGCCGGGGGCTTCGGCGGCGAGAACAGCTTGATCGCGGCGTGGGGGAACTGTTGAATCTGCCGGTCATAGACCTCGCGGGCGGTCTGCTCGGATGCCGAGCAGACCACCTCGCCGTCCCGGGTGACGGTCCAGCCGGTGGCCGCCGGCTCTCTTGGGTCGGTCATGGTCTCTTCCCGCCTTTAAAAAAACAGCACGGTCAGCAGCCCGTACAAGGGCAGCAGCAACAGTGACGACCACAGCAAATAGCCGAAGAATCCGGGCATGGCCACCCCGTGATCTTCGGCAATGGCCTTGACCATGAAATTGGGCGCATTGCCGATATAGGTGTTGGCACCCATGAACACCGCCCCTGCCGAAATCGCCAGCAGGGTGGTGGCGCCCGTGGTCATCAGGGTTTGCGCGTTGCCGCCCGCGGCGTTGAAGAAAACAAGATAGGTGGGCGCGTTATCGAGGACGCTGGACAGCAGCCCCGTGGTCCAGAAGGTCACGGCGGCGTCACGGGCGCCGCCGCCGTCGAGGGCGCCGATCAGGCCGGCGGCGGCCCCCGCCGCCCCGGCCCCGAGGATGGCCAGCACCGGCGCCATGGTCACGAACACCGCGCCGAACAGCTTGGCCACGTCCAGCACCGGTGTCCATCGAAAACCGTTGCGCCGGCGCCGTCCGCGCCCGGTCAGCACCAGCGAGGCCACCGCCAGTGCCGCCATCACCGCCTCGGCGCACAGCGTCTGAAGCGGCAGGGACTGGCCCAGGATGACCACCGTCACCCCCGGACGCCACAGCCCCTGGACCAGCACCGCCAGCGCCACCAGCAGCAACAGCGCCAGATTGGCCCCGCCCTCGACCCCAGGCGGCTCCGGCGGCCCCACCTCCCGACCGGTCGCGGACCCGGCCTTGGACCCGGTCGCGGACGGCTCCCGGCGGAACCACCAGCGATCGACCACAAAGAACGCCCCCAGCAACGCCACCACCAGCAGCGTCATGGGCGCCGCCAGATGGCGGACGGTCCAGAAGAAATCGACGCCCTGGAGGAAGCCCAGGAACAGCGGCGGGTCGCCCAGCGGCGTCAGGGCGCCGCCGACATTGGCCACCAGGATGATGAAGAACACCACCAGATGCGCCCGGTGCCGGCGCCCCCGATTGGCATGCAAAAGCGGCCGGATCAGCAGCATCGCGGCGCCGGCGGTCCCGATGACTCCGGCCAGCCCGGTGCCCAGCGCCAGCAGCCCGGTGTTCGCCGCAGGCGTGCTCCCCAGCGAGCCGGTGATCCGAATGCCGCCGGCCACAATGTAAAGCGAGCCCATCAGGATCAGAAACGGCAGATAATCCAGCAACAGCACATGCAGAACCCGCGACACGGTGATTTCCAGGCCGAAATACCCAACCGCCGGCACGAGAAACGCCAGCACCCAGATGACCGCAATCCGGCCCGCCGATCTGTGCCACCATTGCGGCCTGAACTGGGGCAAAAGCGCAATCGACAGCAGCAGACCCAGAAACGGCAGCCCCCACCACAGGCTCAGTGTCCGTCCGTCGAACGCCGCCGTCCCGGCCTCCCCGGTCCCGGCCGCCACCGCGGCCCGGACCGGCGCCGCCGGCAGCGTCAGCGCCAGCGCGGCGACCAGCCCGGCCATTCCCACCGCGGGCCAACGGCGGGCGGTGTCGCGGCAAAAGGAAGTCATGGCGGGGTCCTTCCGGTCTCGGCCCCCAGTATGCCGGCACCGGACCGGCAAGCCAACCGCAACCGGTGACCGGTACCGACGGCAACGCCGCACCCCCGGGGAATTCTGGCCGCACCCCCGGCCCTATGCTAGGATGGTTTCCGTTGCAGGCTTGTCGAGGCCGCCGAAGGTTTTCCTTGTCCCATTCTCCCCGCAAGCCCGCCCCGTTTCCCAGCCGGGACGCCGTGCTGGACTTCATCCGCGAAAGCCCGACCCCGGTGGGCAAGCGGGAGATCGCCCGCGCCTTCCAGTTGACCGGCGACCAGCGGCCGGCGCTCAAGGTGCTGCTCAAGGAGCTGGGAGAGGCCGGAGCCCTGGAGCGGTTGCGCGGCCGGCGGCTGGCCCCGCCTTCGGCGCTGCCGTCGGTGGCGGTGGTCGACATCATCGCCATCGATACCGACGGCGAGGTGCTGGCCCGACCGGCCAACTGGCTCCCGGCCGATGGCCCCGACGGGCAGCCGCCCCCCAAAATCTTCATGCAGCCCGAACGCCGCGGCCATCCGTCGCTGGCGGTGGGCGACCGGGTGCTGGCCCGGCTGGACCGCCTGGGCGACCAGCAGTATCAGGGCCGGACCATCCGCCGCCTCGACGAGGGCGGCGGCCCGGCCCGGGTGGTCGGGGTCTACCGGAGCGGCCGGGAGGGTGGCCGGATCGTCTGCACCGACCGCCGGGCCAAGGCCGAGCTGGCGGTGATGCCGGCCCAGACCGGGGGAGCCGAGACCGGGGATCTGGTGATGGCCGAGGTGCTGCCGGCCAGCCGTTTCGGCCTGCGTCAGGCCCGGATCGTCGGAACGCTGGGCAGCGCCGCCGAGCCGCGGGCGATCAGCCTGATCGCCATCCACAGCCACGGCCTGCCCACAGTGTTTCCGGCCGCGGCGCTGGCCGAACTGCGCGACCTGCCGCCCATCGTGCCCGAACGCCGCAGCGACCTGCGCGCCCTGCCGCTGGTGACCATCGACGG
>PLTC01000290.1 GCA_003165295.1 Rhodospirillales bacterium
GAGGTTGCCCAGTCGCGGGCGCGGTAGCTCCACCAACTGTAAAGCTTGCGGTCGGCCGGAATCAGGGTCCGGGCGGCATCGACCCAGCCCAGCGCGCGTTGCAGGGTCTCAAGCCTGGCCACTTCGACCGGTGTATGGGAAACCACATCGCGCATCTGGACGTGTGACCAGACGTCATGTTCCAGGGGCGCAATGTTGAAATCGCCGACCAGAACCATCGGTTGTCCGGCCGAGCGCCGGGCAGGCCACCACCCGATCATTTCGTCGAGAAAGCCGAGCTTGTGGGCGAATTTCTCGTTAACCGCAGGATCGGGTATGTCGCCGCCCGAGGGGACGTAAACATTGTGCACCTCGATTCCGCCGGGCAGTTCGGCGAAGACGTGACGGCAATCCTGACGGCCACACCAGTCAAGGGTTCCGCCGTGGCGGAGCGGCAGCCGGGACAGGATGGCGACGCCGTTATAGCTTTTCATGCCGGCGATATGGGTGTGGTGATATCCCCGCTCGGCCAGCGGCTTGAGCGGGAAGGCATCGTCGACGACCTTGGTTTCCTGAAGGCAGATCACGTCCGGCTGGTGTTCGCCGATCAGGCGCAGCAGCAGATCCAGGCGCAGCCGCACCGAATTGATATTCCAGGTCGCAATTTTCATAGTCCGGCCCCGTCAATTGCGTGAGGGTGTTTTTCCCCAAAGTTTACCCGCTGTTTTACGACGGTGTTCCGGCTTGTAAAACAGCCGCCTCCGGCCGACGTTTCGAGAGTCGACGCGCCGGCCATGGTCCCGGACATCAGCGGTTGGCGGGAGCCCCCGGATCGGGTGGCACCCGCGCCGTCGCGAACGCGGCGATCTTATCTCTCGGGGCCGAAAGGACCCGACATTGCGAAGTCTCAGACTCGAAAAAAAAGTAGACCATGCCCGGTTTGGCCAGCTTTTGCGGATCGTGAAGGTTGGCGCCCCCGGCGAAGCCGACGCCGTAGCTGCCTTCGGGAGAGAAGGCATAGCGGGCGAATTCGGTTTGCTGCCGGAATGCGCCGCGCCGGCACAGATACGAAAGCCGGGGGTCAGGCATTGCCCATTTTTCGATGCCCTGGGGAAACCGGTAAGCCAGCCAGTCCTCGTAACGCAGGACGTGTTGGGGCCAGGGGGCCGGCTCGATGGCCTCCACCGACGGCGGTTCCAGGTGACCGGGAGCGGTGCGCGCCAGCGGGTCGCCAACAGCCCAGGTCGGGCCTGCCACCAACTCGAATCCGGCCACCATCAGAGCTATCCGCCGTCGCATCCGGGACTCCTTGACTACGACAGTTGCATTCCACCAGCTACCACGGTGGGCGGGGCTCGACCACCCGTGTCTCTTGACGGTTTTGCATCGCGGATACGCGCCTGTTTTCGTCACGACGCCCGTTACAGTACTATGCCCCGCCGGAACCCTGGTCCCGGCAATTCGGTGTGCTTCGTCGTCCTGGCTTTCAAGCCGGTTTTGCCATTAAGGGCCGTCCCATGCTGATAGACTGGAATGATACGCTGGTGCTGGGAGACGCCCGGATCGACGAAGAACACCGGGAACTGGTGATGGTGATCAATCGGCTGTTCCGGGCGCTGGAACAGGGGGCGGACCGCGACGAGGTTTGCGACGTGGCGTTCACCTTGGGCGAACAGGTAACCCAGCACTTCAACAGCGAGATTGAGCTGATGGAAGCCAGCGGCTACCCCGGCGCGGCGGCCCACCAACGCGAGCACAAGCGGCTGATGGAGGAACTGGGTGCAGCCTTGCACCGGATCGGTCGGGAGGCAGATGGGGAATTGTTGAAGGTGGCCAGCTTTATCGAGGGCTGGTTCGTGATTCATGTGACCACCGCCGATGCGCAGTTCGTAAGGTTCCTGAACGACACCGCGTTGCAGGAAGAACCGTTGCCGGCGTCATGGTGAGGGGAACGGTGATCGCGTGACAACCGGTGTTACAACCGAAGACGCATCCGACATCAGCGGCCGGACTCATGGCGTGCTGCGCCATGAGCCCGGCCGTGACAAGATCGTTCCGGCCCCGGTCCGCGAGGCTTCAGTTCAAGCCGGCCGCGTCCTCATCCGCGGGCAGTCCGTCCAGGTCCAGCGGCGTATGGCCGTTAAGGTTGTTGACCATTCGACGCAGGACGTCCATGGTGGCGGTCAGCTCGCTCTTGCTGACACCCATGGTCGCTTCCTGGTTGACCTCGATGGAACAGGGCAACAGCACCTCGCGCAGGCCGCGGCCCTTGGCGGTGAGGTGGATGTTGACCTTGCGGCGGTCGTGGATGTTACGCACCCGATCCACCAGTCCGCGCCGCTCCAGACCGTTCAGCGCGGTGACCGTGGTTGGCTCCATCATGCCGACCCGCTGGCTGAGTTCCCGTTGGGTGAGGCCGTCTTCGTCCCACAAGGCGCGCAGGAAGAACCATTGGCCCATGCTGACGCCTTGGCTGGCGATTCGCGATTGGAGCGCGCGGGCCAGCGATCGATGCACGTCGCGAACGAGGTAGCCGATCGTGGTGTCGGTGAATTCGGCGCTCGGCTTGGCCGTCTCCTCTGACACCGTACCGTGCGCGAACGTGTCCTGGCCGTGCCGGCCGGACCAATTCCCCTGTGCTTTTTCGCTGCCCGCGCGCTCGGTAACAGTGCTTGGCCAGGCTGCGATTGCCTGTAGAGACTTTTCCATTACGACACCTTTTCTCGTTCTTCCAAACCGGGGAGCCATCATGCTTCTGCACTTTGATGGCGTATCGCTGCGCCGAATACGATGGTTGAACTATGCCACGGTTCGGACTGCGATAAGTTGACTTGCCGCCGCGTGTCCTACCTCAAACCTTCGTTACCACTTTTGGTGTTTGGCAACCGATTGTTCTTAACGGCAAAACGAATATGGGCGCCTTAGATTGTTTTGCAAGACATTGAGCTTCTTTGCGCCGATTGGCTCACGGGAGCGGAAACGGGCGGGCGGGCGTCAATTTTTTTGGCTGGCAATTGGCTTAGACCTAAAGTATTATGCGCTCCGATTATATATTCACTGAATATATAATGCCGCGGCGCCGGGCGGTGTCCGGGGCGTCTGTGGACGACAGCACGGCATCGATGCCGGCGCGATTGTGACCGCCAGATGACAGTAACATTATTGATCCTTATGGAAAGAGGTATGAGTTCTGAGCATAAGGCCTTGGCTGCGGCGGAAGCCGGCGAGGCGGTTGTCGAGGAGATGGGTTATGACTGAAGTGATTCTGGCTGCGGTGCAAATGGCCTGCGGATCGGACCGGTTAGAGAATCTGGCCCGCGCCGAAGCCTGGGTACGCACGGCGGCGAAGCGGGGTGCGACTGTCATTGTACTGCCGGAACTGTTTGATGTGCCGTACTTTTGTAAGGATCAAAAGCCTGACGGATTTGCTCTTGCGGCACCGCTGGCGGGGCATCCGGTGATCGAACGGATGCGGAGTCTGGCGGCTGAACTCCGCGTCGTACTGCCGGTAAGCGTATTTGAACAGGCTAATCATGTATTTTTTAACTCGCTGGTTGTTGTCGACAGCACCGGCGCCGTGTCCGGCGTCTACCGCAAGTCACACATTCCAACCGGACATGGCTACCAGGAAAAGTTCTATTTCAATCCAGGGGACACTGGATTTTTGGCCTTTGCCACCACTGCGGGCCGGCTCGGATGCGCCATCTGTTGGGATCAGTGGTTTCCTGAGGCGGCGCGGGCGATGGTGCTGAAAGGGGCGGAAATCCTGATCTATCCCACCGCCATCGGCTCCGAACCCCAGGATCCGGGGCTGGATAGTCGTGACCATTGGACACGGGTGATGCAGGGCCATGCCGCGGCCAATCTGGTTCCGGTGGTCGCCGCCAACCGCATCGGCCGGGAGCAGGGGGAGTCCTGTGCCGTCACGTTTTATGGTTCGTCCTTTATTGCCGGGCCGACCGGTGAACTGCTGGTTCAGGCCGGACGCGACGAGGAAACGGTGGTGCTGGCGGCGGTTGATCTGGCGGCAATCCGCGCGCGCCGGGTGGCCTGGGGCCTGTTCCGGGACCGTCGCCCCGACCTTTATCGGTCGCTGCTGACCTTGGACGGTAACGAGGGGTGAACCGCCGGTGGCCGGGCCGTCGGTGGCCTGGTGTCGGTGCCCGGGTTGGCAGACGACGGCCAAGGCGGTAGGGTAGCCGATGAAAACCGCCGACTTTGATTTTCCCTTGCCCCAGGAGCGCATCGCCGATCACCCGGCGCGACCGCGCGACAGCGCGCGGTTGCTGGTGGTGAACCGGGCCGGGCGGAGTGACCGGATCGTCCGTGACCTGCCGCAACTGTTGCGGCCGGGTGATCTGCTGGTGTTCAACGATACCCGGGTGATCCCGGCCCGCCTGACCGGCCGGAGGGGCGCCGCACGGGTCGAGGTGACGCTGCACAAGCGGGAGACCGACAACCGGTGGTGGGCCTTTGCCCGACCGGCCAAACGGCTGCGGCCCGGTGAGCGGATCGAGTTTGCCGCCGATTTTGCGGCCCGGGTGGCGGCAAAGGGTGAGGGTGGCGAGGTGTTGCTCGACTTTGAGACCGCGGGCGACCATCCGGCGGCACTGCCGGCGGCATTACGGCGCCACGGACAGATGCCGTTGCCACCCTATATCCGCCGGCCCCACGGACCGGAACCCGCCGACGCCGAGGACTATCAGACCGTGTTCGCCGCGGCGGACGGGGCGGTGGCGGCACCCACCGCGGGGTTGCATTTTACCCCGGCGCTGCTGGCGGCGCTGGCCGCGGCCGGGATCGCCACGACCATGGTGACGCTCCATGTCGGGGCCGGGACCTTTCTGCCGGTCAAGACCGAGGACCTGAGCGCGCACCGGATGCACGCCGAGGCCGGTGAGATCGGGGCCGGGGCGGTGGCGGCGGTGGCGGCGGCGCGCGCCGCCGGCGGTCGGGTGATTGCCGTGGGCACCACCTCCCTCAGGCTACTGGAGACGGTGGCCGATGCCGATGGACAATTGCGGCCCTTTGCCGGAGAAACCGATATATTCATTACCCCTGGTTCCCGCTTTCGGATCACGGATATGCTGCTCACCAACTTTCACCTGCCACGTTCGACGCTGTTCATGCTGGTCTCGGCGTTCGCCGGGATCGAGCCGATGCGCGCGGCCTATGCCCACGCCATCGGCGCCGGTTACCGGTTCTATTCCTATGGCGACGCCTGCCTGCTCGAGCGTGCGACATGACCGTGCCGTTTCAGGTGCAGGCCCGCTGCGGCGCGGCGCGGCGCGGCGTGCTGACCACCGCTCACGGTCCGGTGGACACGCCGGCTTTCATGCCGGTGGGGAC
>PLTC01000138.1 GCA_003165295.1 Rhodospirillales bacterium
AGGGGTGGTATAAGTCACACCAACCACGGGCGACTGCTCCTGTCTAGCGGTTCTCTGGCCAGACCGGGTGGCGTGCCTCATACACTCCACCCGGTCGCTGGGGGACGGTGCGCTTGGCGCCGTTACAAGTCAAGGAGGAAATCCCGCGGTCGCATTCGGTGCGCAGAAGCGACAGCCGGACCGGTCTGCCTATGTGGCGTATGCGTTCCGGCAACGCCCGGAAACAAGTGAAACGGTGGAAGCGGCCTTCAGCCGCTTAAAGGCGGTCGGAGACTGCCTCCACAGTTGACGCCGTTACTTTTGGGCGTCGGCTTGCAGCCCCGAACCGTGAGTCGGTATTTTTCGGAGAGAGAGGCGATAAAGTGCGGTTAAATCGGACGGTCCATCGCCTTATAACAGCCGACATTACGTTTGCGCGTAACGTGGAAGACTGACAGCCGTGAGCTTAATGTGACGCATGGCGCCGGCCGGACCCCGCCATTCCCGGGGGCTCCGGTGGGTCGGCGGATGCGACCGGATGACGCGGCGCGCCGCCCGCCGGCCGACTTGCACGTTTCTTGCTGGAACTGGCGGACGTTCTTTGATTCGATCCGCATGCCGCCGGGAGATGCATCCCGCCGGGACCACGACCACAGGGGAGAGGCTGGCATGACCAGACCGGACATCCGAGCCGCCATCGACGATCTCCAGAACATCGAAAGCAACCTGCTGACGTCCGGCCAGCGAACGCTGGTCGACGAGGTTCTCGGCTTCTTTTACGAGGCGTTCGCCCAGGCGGTGCTGAGTGAAAACCGGATCAGGGTCGACATCGGCGTCCTCTGCGGGTTCCAGAGATACGCCGAGCCGCCGCTCCGTTCCAACTATGGCCTCAACGAGGTTCTGGCCTGAACCGGTGAAGCGTCACTCCGATCGTCCCGTCCCCAATCCGGCATTCCCGGCCGCAATCAGACCCAGCGCGGCCCAATCCAGATCGCCGTGCCCGCGTGCCAGTCCCGAGAGCAATTGATCACGAATCAGGCTGGCCATGGGCAGCGGCACCCGCGCCGCCTCGGCGGCGGCCAGCACCAGCTTCACGTCCTTGAGCCCGAGCCCCATGGGAAAGCCCGCCGGCGAGAACCGGTCCTCGGCAATCAGGGTGCCGTAGGTGCGATGAACCGGCGCGGTGAACAGGGTTCCGGTCAGCACCTCGAGAAAATCTCCGGGATCGACGCCGGCCTTGCGAACCAGGGCAAAGGCTTCACCCAGCGATTCGATGGTCGCGGCGATCAGGAAATTGCCGGTCAGCTTGACCAGATTGGCCGCGGCCGGCTGCCCGCTCACCGTGAAGGTGTGCTGTCCCACCGCCTCGAACAGCGGCCGACAGTGGGCCAGCGCCGGACCCGGGCCACCGGTTACCACGAACAGCCGGCCGGCGGCGGCGGCATCGGGCCGACCGAACACCGGCGCCGACACCAGCACCGAACCGGCGTCGCGATGGACGGTCTCCAGCCGTTCGGCCAGCGCCACCGAAATGGTACTGGACGACAGGTGAATCGCCCCGGCCGCCAGCCCGGCCAGCAGCCCGTCCGCCCCGGGCATAACCGCTTCCACCGCGGCGTCGTCGGCCAGCATGGTAAAGACCGCCTCGGCGTCCCGCGCCGCCGCGGCCGGGGTCGGAGCGGGGATCGCCCCGGCCGCGACAAGATCCGCGCCGCGCCCGGGTGAACGGTTGTACACCGTCACCCGATGGCCGGCGCCCAGCAGTCGCGCCGCCATCGGGTGCCCCATGTGACCCAGGCCGATAAAACCGACCTTCATGTGACATCCCTCCCGGTTGCCGGTCACCGCGCCCGGCAGGAACCGTCGTGGTCGTGGTGATGGTCGTGGCCATGATCGTGGCCATGATCTTGGCCATGATCGTGGCCATGATCTTGGCCATGATCGTGATCGTGATGATGATGGCCGCCGTGATGGCCACAGCTCACCGCCGGATCGAGATCGGGATTGAGGCCGACCCAGGCGGCGATCCGGTCCGGGTCCCACCCGGCCAGACGCTGGCCGTTGGCCTCCAGCAACGGGCGGCGGATCAGCAGCGGCTCTGCGACCAGCAGGGCCAGTGCGGACCCGGCGTCCAGCGTCTCGGGCCGGATCTCGCCCTTGGCCACCCGCGGTGCCGATGGATTGAACCAGTCGGCCACCGGCAGGTCGCCGAAGAAAGAACGCAGGCGTTCGCCGCTCCAGGGCTCGGCCGACAGGCTGCGCGCGTCGACCTCATGCCCGGATGCCTCCAGAATCGCCCGTTGGCGGGCATTGCCTTTGCACCCCGGCTTCCCATAAAAGATAATCGTCGCCACGATAAGCATCCCTTCCGGCTGTTCCCAGGTTGTCAGGATAACCTCACCGGCGGCCAGGACAAAGCATTTAGGACCGGATGGCAGATGGGCGACGAGGTCGCGTGACGGGTGTCAGATGAATTTTGCCGCGCTCCCGGCCGCTGAGGCCGAACGCCTCGCTGTTCTTAACGGTTACGATATCCTCGACACGCCCCCGGAAGCGGCGTTCGATCGCATCGTCCGTGTCGCCGCCACCCTGGCCGGTGCCCCGATCGCCATCGTTTCGCTGGCCGGCGCCGGGCGCCAGTGGTTCAAGGCGGTGTGCGGTCTCCCGATCCGGGAGATTCCCTCGGTCTGCCCGTTCAGCGACCCGGCCCTCGCCAGCCGAAACCTGCTGGTCGTCGAAGATGCCCGCGGGGATGCCCGGTTTACCGGCAACCCACTGGTATCCGCCCCCTATCACCTGCGCTTCTTTGCCGGAGCGCCGTTTTTCGCCCCGTCCGGTCACCGGCTGGGCGCGCTCTGGGTCATCGACCGGCGGCCCCGCACCCTGGATGCCGGGCTGCGTTCCGGGCTCGCCGACCTTGCGGCCATGGTGGTCGATGCCCTTGACCTCCGCGCCACCCGGCGGGCGCTGACGACTGCCGAGACCGGAGTCCAGGCCGAACGCCTCGCCATTTCGGGCCTGCTGCACGCGGTGGTCGAGGAATCCGATGACCCTATTTTCGTCAAGGATCTCCAAGGCCGCTATCTGCTGGTGAACGCCGCCGCCGCCCGGGCCATCGGCCATTCCCCCCAGTACATCCTGGGCCAAACCGACTACGAGCTGCTGCCGCCCGAAACCGTGCTGGCCCTGCGCACCATTGACATTCAGGTCGGGGCGACCGGCAAAACCGTCACCGTCGAGGAACTGTTGCCTTCTTCCGGCGGTCCCAGGACCTACCTCACCACCAAGTCGCCGCTGCTCGACGCCCGCGGCCTGCTGATCGGCGTGATCGGCATCGCCCGGGACATCACCGGCCGCAAACGGGTCGAACAGGCCCTGCTCGAGGCCAGGGATGAGGCCTGCCGGGCCAGCCAGGCCAAGTCCGAATTCCTGTCGGCCATGAGCCACGAACTGCGGACTCCACTCAATGCCGTGCTGGGTTTCAGTCAGATGCTGGAGATCAGCACCCGGGAGCCGCTGACCCCCACCCAGCGGACCTGCGTCGGCCACATTCACCGGGCCGGCCAGCACCTGCTCGATCTGGTCAACGAGATTCTCGATCTCGCAAAGATCGAGTCGGGACGTCTCGAGCTGTCCATCGAGTCGGTGGACGCCCGCCGTCTGCTTCGCGAATCCCTGGTCCTGGTGCTGCCGATGGCCGAACCCCGGGGCATCACCATCAGCATTGAGGAGCGGTCCGAAGCGCCGCCGGCGGTGCGCGCCGACGGCATCCGGTTCACCCAGATTCTGGTCAACCTGTTATCCAACGCGGTCAAGTACAACCGCCAGGACGGAAAGGTGACGGTCACCGAAAGCCTTTCGCCCGGGGGTGGACTGCGGCTCACCGTCGCCGACACCGGTCCGGGCCTGACTTCGGAGCAGGTTGAACGATTGTTTCAGCCGTTCAATCGCCTTGGCGCCGAGGGTCGCGGCATCGAGGGCAGCGGCATCGGCCTTGTGATCACCCGCCGGCTGGTGGAGATGATGGGCGGCGAAATCGGCGTCGAAAGCCGGCCCGGCATCGGCAGCACCTTTTGGATCGCATTTCCCCGGGCGCAAGAGACGCCGGCACCGGCCCCGGGAGACGGCCATGCCCATGGCCCGGTTCCGCCATCCCCACCACCTGACGTTTCGGGCTAGGGGCCGGGAGTGGTTTGGTGTAAGAGTGCCGGCCATGCGCCATCTTGCCCACTTCCTGATCCTGATCGGGATCACTCTCGCCACCGTCGCGGTTTGGGCGCTGCCAAACCGGCCGGTGGCGCTTGCGCCGCCGCCCGGCGGCAAGCTGCTGAGCGTCTCTTTCGCGCCGTATCGTGACGGCCAGAGTCCGCTGACCCAGACCTATCCCAGCCTGGACGAGATCGACCAGGACCTGCGCACCATCAGCACTCAGGTCGCCGGAATCCGCACCTATACCAGCCTTGAAGGGATGGAAAACGTTCCGGCACTGGCCCGCAAATACGGCCTGACGGTGATCATGGGCGCCTGGCTCGGCAGCCGGCTCGGCACCAACGAGTTGGAGATCGCCTCGCTGATCACCCTGGCCAACACCTATCCCGACGTGATCAAGCGGGTGGTGGTCGGCAACGAGGTGCTGTTGCGCAACGAACTGACCCCGGCGCAACTGGCCTCGTATCTGGCGCGGGTGCGGCGGGCGATCAAGCAGCCGGTCAGCACCGCCGACGTCTGGGAACTCTGGCTCAAGCACCCGGAAATGGCGGCCTCGGTGGACTACATCACCATTCACCTGCTGCCTTACTGGGAAAACGACCCGGTCGGAGTCGATGACGCCGCCGCCCGGATTCTGTCGGCCTATCATCAGATCGCCGCACAATTCCCAGGCAAGCCAATCCTGGTCGGAGAGGCGGGCTGGCCCACGGCCGGCCGCAGCCGCGGTCCGGCGGTGCCCAGTGTGGTCAACAAGGCCCTGTTCGACAATGGTTTTATGCGTGTCGCGGCGGAACACGGCTTCGATTACAACCTGATCGAGGCCTTCGATCAGAGCTGGAAGATCAGGCTCGAAGGCACCGTCGGCGGCAAGTGGGGCCTTTATACCGCCGATCGCCAGCCGAAATACGCCGTCGCCGGACCGGTGGTCGAGGATCCGGCCTGGCCGGTCAAGGCCGGGCTTTCGGTGCTGCTGGCGTTGGGACTGCTGGCAGCGGCGCTGAAACGGCGCCCCGCCCTGCCGGTTGCCGGCTTTGCCGTAGCCTCGCTCCTGGCGTATGCCCTGGCGTCGGCCCTGGTCCATGCCGCCGATATCGGCTTTTCCTGGCACTATTACCTTCATGACCGTTTGCTGGCGGCCGGAGTGCTGGGGCTTCAGGCGCTGCTGGCCGGCGCGGTGCTGGTCGAAACGGTCCGGTTGTGGCGGGCGCCGGCATTGCTGTACGATGCCGCGGCGCCCGAACCGGCCGAGGGCGCGACCCTGGCCTTTTGGGGGGGCAAGGCCCTGAGCGCTCTTGCCACCCTGGCCGGATTGTGGTCGTTGCTGCTGATCGTCGATGGCCGCTATCGTGATTTTCCGGTGGCGCCGTACCTGATTTCCGGCATTGCCCTGGTCGGTCTGCTCCTGTGTCGGGCCGGTCGTCGACCCGCCGGTTGCGATCTCGCGGCGGCACTGTCCGCCTCCCATCTGCTCGGGACCTTCGCCCAGACCGTCACCGGTCCCGACTCGCGGCGGTCCCTGGGCGCAACCGTCCGAACCGTTCCGGCCGCGACGGCGCTGGCGCTGCTGTTGCCACTCGGTGCCGTCGGCATTATCCTCTCCGAAGGCCCGATCAACCATGAGGTGATCTGGTGGACCGAGGACGGGGTCGCGCGATCCTTTTGGGACGCTTTGATCACGGCCATTAACACTTTCGATATTGGCAAGGCCGGGATCAACCACCAGGCAGACTTGTGGGCGATCCTGCAACTGGTCCTTGCCATACCTTACCTTGCGACCGTTGCCGCAACCGTCCACGGCACCGAACCGTTGCCGCCGTTGCGTCAACTTTAACGGACATCCCCACCATCGGCCTTGACCGCTGACGGCGGACCGGCATTTTGATATCCTGGTCGCAGGATCGTAAATCGGGATTCGGTAACGATGAACGAGCAGCAAATGATCAAACAAAAGCTGGCGGGTTTGCGACTGGAACACCGCAATCTCGACGATGTGATCTCCCGGTTGGCCGAGGACGCGCCGTTCGACCAGCTCCAGCTTCAACGCCTCAAGAAGCGCAAGCTGTTGCTGAAGGACGAGATCTCGTGCCTGGAAAATCAGCTTGTCCCCGACATCATTGCCTGAACGCGAGAACCCCTTGGCCTTCCGCGAAACTCCCGCCGACATCCCACCCAGGATCGGCATCATCATGGGCAGCCAGTCCGATTGGGCCACCATGAGCCACGCCGCCGAAACCCTGGCGGCACTGGGAATCCCCTTTGAAACCCGGATCGTCTCGGCCCACCGGACCCCCCAGCGGCTTTGCGACTACGCGGCCGGGGCCCGCGCACGGGGACTGCGGGTGATCATCGCCGGTGCCGGCGGGGCCGCCCATCTGCCAGGCATGACCGCAGCCATGACTCCGCTGCCGGTGTTCGGCGTGCCGGTGGAAAGCCACGCCCTCAAGGGCATGGACAGCCTGCTGTCCATCGTGCAGATGCCGGCCGGGATTCCGGTGGGTACCCTTGCCATCGGCAAGGCCGGCGCCATCAACGGGGCGCTGCTGGCCGCCGCGGTGCTGGCCCTCTCGGACCCCGCGGTGGCCGATGCCCTGGAGGCATGGCGTACCCGGCAGACCGCAATGGTCGGCCTCGTCCCGGAACCGACGGCCGGCCCTGTCTGATCCCCCCGTGTCCTGCGCGATGAAAGACCTGGCGATGATCCCTCCCGGCTCGACACTGGGTATGCTTGGCGGTGGCCAGCTTGGCCGCATGACCGCGCTGGCGGCGGCCCGACTGGGGTATCGGACCCACGTTTTCACCAACGAGCCCGACAGCCCGTGCGCCCAGGTCTGCGCCGAGGCCACGGTCGCCGACTTCACCGATCAGCGGGCGCTCACCGCGTTCGCCGCCGCGGTCGATGTGGTCACGCTGGAATGGGAAAATGTCCCACCCGAAGCGTTGGTGGTGCTGGCCGGGCAGATCCTGGTCCGGCCAGGAGCCGGGGTGCTGGCGGTGACGCGCGACCGCATCCTGGAAAAGTCCTTCGTCAACCGTCTCGGCATCGAGACCACGCCCTGGCGTCGGGCCGGCAGCGCCGCCGACGTGGCCCGCGCCACGGCCGAGCTGGGCCGGCCGGCGGTGCTGAAGGCGGCACGGCTCGGGTACGACGGCAAAGGCCAGGTGCTGCTGGGGGAAGACAGCGATCCCGCGGCAGCCTGGCGCCAACTCGCCGGCGACCACGGCCTTGACGCCGTGGTCGAGCAGTTCGTCGATTACGCCTGCGAAATCTCGGTGATCGTCGCCCGCGGTCCCGATGGCCGCCGCCGCGGCTATCCCACGGTGGAAAACCAGCATGAGCACCACATCCTGGCCCGCACCATCGTACCGGCCCGGATCAGCCCGGCCCTCGCCGCCCGCGCCGAAGACATCGCCGCGCAGATCACCGAGGCGTTGGACGTAGTCGGATTGCTGGCGGTGGAAATGTTCGTCACCCGCGACGGCCGGGTGCTGGTCAACGAACTGGCGCCGCGTCCGCACAATTCCGGCCACTGGACGCTGGACGCCTGCGCCACCAGCCAATTCGAACAGTTGGTGCGGGCGGTCTGCGGTCTGCCGCTGGGACCGACCGACCGCGCCTGCGATGCGGTGATGGAAAACCTGATCGGCGATCAGGTCGGACGGTGGCCAGAGCTGATCGCGGAGCCCGGCGCACGCCTGCATCTTTACGGCAAGCGCGAGGTACGTCCGGGGCGCAAGCTGGGACACGTCACCTGGCTGGGGCGGACGGAGTAGCCGGCCGCAGGCGACCATGAAAGAAAACGCTTTTGTGGGCTCTGCCCACACCCGCAAAGGGGCCGGCGGCCCTTTGAACCCATGAGGTCATGAGGTCAAGGAGGCAAGCCTCCTTCGCGGGTGCAGGGCAGAGCCCTGCGGGATACCCTTGGCGGTCTGGCTTACGGAACGTCGCGCTTCATGCCGCGGCCGGTGGTGCGTTCGACGATCCGGGCCGATTTGCCGCGCAGTTCGCGCAGATAATACAGCTTGGCCCGGCGGACATTGCCCTTGCGCACCAGATCGATGCTGTCGATACGCGGGCTGTAGAGCGGAAATACCCGTTCGACGCCCTCGCCATAGCTGATCTTGCGCACCGTGAACGACGAGTTGACGCCGGCATTCTTGCGGCCGATGCACACGCCTTCATAAGCCTGGACCCGCTCCCGGGTGCCCTCGATCACCTTGACGTTGACCCGCACCGTGTCGCCCGGGGAAAACTCGGGAATCTTGGTGTTGGCGGTGAGTTTCTCGACTTGGGCCTGATTGAATTTTTGCAACAGATTCATGACACCTATTCCTCGAATCCCGTGAACTTCCGCTCGGACCGGGCGGCGGCCGGTGGCCGGCCGTCCGGTTCCCCATGCTCTTCCTGTTCCCCAGGGCACGGCCGACCGCGCCTGAGCGCCGCCTGCCCTCGCCGTTCCTCCCGGATCGCCGCACTGTACCGGTCCCACAGATCGGGCCGGCGATCCTCCGTGATCCGTTCCGCCTGCGCCAGCCGCCAGGCCCTGACCTTCTCGTGATGCCCGGACAGCAGCACCTCCGGCACCGGCCGCGTGACGCCCCGAAGGTCGGTCCAGACCGCGGGCCGGGTGTAGTGCGGATACTCCAACAATCCCCCTTCGAAACTCTCTTCTCCCGCCGTCTCGACATTGCCCATCACCCCGGGCAACAGCCGGACACAGGCGTCGATCAGCGCCAGCGCCGCCGGTTCGCCACCCGACAGGACAAAGTCGCCCAGGCTGACCTCCTCCAGGGCGTGAGCCTCCAGCACCCGCTCATCGATGCCCTCATACCGACCGCACAGCAAGGTGACCTGTGGCACCGCCGCCAGTTCCCGCACCAGCGCCTGGTCCAGCCTCCGGCCGCGCGGCGACAGGTAGATTGCCCGTCCCCGCCCGGCCCCTGCCGTACCGTCCGCCGCCGCCGCCAGGGCGCCGTCCAGCACATCGGGACGCATGACCATCCCAGGCCCGCCCCCGAAGGGGGTGTCGTCGACGGAGCGGTGTTTATCGCGCGCAAACCCGCGGATGTCCACCGTTTCCAACGACCAGACCCGGCCTTCCAGGGCCCTTCCGGCCAGACTGACCGACAACGGCCCGGGAAACATCTCCGGGAACAGGGTCAGCACCCGCACCGACCACAAGGGCGGCGGTTCAGCCGTTCCGATCATCGTTCGGGCTCCCCGCCATCGCCCGGCGCGGCCGGCGGCCCGACCGGTTCGATCAGTTCCAGCGGCGGCTCCACCACCACCCGGCCGGCGGCGATATCCACCACCGGCACCACCGCCAGGGTAAATGGCAGCGCCACCGTCCGGCCACAGTCCAGACGCACCTCCAGCATGGTCCCGCCACCGAAGTCGTGAACGGCCGTCACCGTTCCCAGCACACCACCCTCGGTCCGGTCGGCCCGCAGGCCGAGCAGATCCGCATGATAGAACTCGTCCTCGTCGGTGGCCGGCAGCGCCGCCCGCTCCACATAAAGCCGGGTTCCCCTCAGGGCCTCGGCCGCGGTCCGGTCGGAAACGCCGTCGATCCGGGCGATCCAGGCGTCCTTGGCCGGCGACTGAAGATGCACCACGAACCGCCTTTGCCCGGCCTCGTCGGTCAGTGGCCCATAGGCCACCACCGCCGCCGGATCGTCGGTAAAGCTGCGCAACCGCACCAGACCGCGGACGCCATGGGCGCCTGTGATCTGGCCGACGCACACCCGCCGGCCAGCGCTTTTCCCGCCGGCATCCTTGCTGATCGTCCCGACCATCGACGGTCAACCACCCTGGCGGATCAGCCCCCGGCCTTCTCGCGCAGCGCCGCTTCCTGCTTCTGCCGCTCCTGTGCCTTGGCCTTCGGAGCCGACTTGGCCGGAGTCTCCTTGCGCGCGGGCATCGGCGCCAGTTCGGCCCGGCCCAGGAACAGGGCGACACGATCGGTCGGCTGGGCGCCCACCGAGAGCCAGTGCCGGGCGCGCTCGGCGTTGATCTGCACCCGCTGGGGATGATCCTTCTCCAGCATCGGATTGTAGGTGCCGATCTTCTCGATGAACCGGCCGTCCCGCGGCGAGCGGGCATCGGTAACGACAATTCCATAGAACGGGCGCTTCTTGGCGCCGCCCCGGGCCAACCGAATCTTAAGAGACATCCGTGATCTGCTTTCCCTGGTTGCAATAAGGTGTGTTTCGGAGTTACCGACGCGGCAACAGGCCCTGGAGGCCCTGGCGCGCCAAGCCCTTCTCTCCGAGCTTCTTGACCTTCTTCATCATCGTCTGCATTTCCTGATACTGCTTGAGCACGCGGTTCACCTCCTGAACCGTGCTGCCCGCACCAAGAGCGATCCGCCGGCGTCGCGAAGCGTTCAGCACCCGGATGTCCCGGCGTTCGAGCCTGGTCATGGAACTGATGATCGCCTCCTGGCGCTTCAGCATCCGCTCGTCAATATTCGCCTCTTTCAACTGGTTCTTGATCTTACCGACCCCGGGCATCATGCCCATCAGCCCGGACATGCCGCCCATTTTGCGGATCTGGCGCAACTGGGCCGCCATGTCGTCGAGGGTGAAGGCCCCGGTCTGGAGGCGCGCCGCCATCTTTTCCGCTTCTTCGCGGTCGATGGACTCCGCGGCCTTTTCCACCAGACCGACCACATCGCCCATACCCAGAATGCGGCCGGCGATGCGGTCGGGGTGAAAGCCTTCAAGGGCGTCGATCTTTTCTCCGACGCCCATCAATTTGATCGGCTTGCCGGTGATCTGGCGCATGGACAGCGCCGCACCGCCGCGGGCGTCGCNNGGCCGGTCATGGCATCGACCACCAGCAGCGTCTCCACCGGCTTGCTGGCATCGCGAATCGCCGCGACTTCGGCCATCAGCTCGTCATCGATGGCCAGACGGCCCGCGGTGTCCAGCAACACCACGTCATAGCCCTCGAGCCGGCCGGTGGTGAGCGCCCGCCTGGCAATCTCCACCGGCCCCTGCCCGGCGACCACCGGCAGCGTCGCCACCTCAACCTGCTCACCCAGCACCCGCAACTGCTCCTGCGCCGCCGGTCGCCGGACGTCGAGGGAGGCCATCAGCACCTTCTTGCGCTCCCGGGTGCGGAGGCGAAGGGCGATCTTGGCGGTGGTGGTGGTCTTGCCCGAACC
>PLTC01000010.1 GCA_003165295.1 Rhodospirillales bacterium
AGAGCAATCGACAATTCTCCGGGTGTATCCTCCCTCCGCTGGATACTCGCGCCATCGGGGCGCACCACAAAACCGCTTCTTTTATCGGGCGAAACCGGGAAGCCAAGCCGCCCCCCCCTTATCCCAGGTTGAAGCGGGTGATGACCGCGGCCACGTCCTCGGAGAAGTTTGGGCCCAGCCGGATCACCCCGACCCCGGCCGGGATTTCCTTGAGCACCGCATCGTCCGGATCGAGGCTGGTGAGCAACGCCATCGGCACCTTGCGGGTCACGGACATCGCCTTCAGGCCCCTGATCACATCAAGACCCGACAACCCGTCCATCACCATTGAGGCAATCAGCATATCCGGCGGCATCCGCACCGCAAGACTGATCGACTCGATGGGATCCTGAACCCGGATCGGTCGGTAGCCACAGGCCGCCAGTTCCATGCTGACCTTGCGCGCCACCACCTTGGACGGCGTCACCAGCATCACCTCGACATTGTGGACTTCGACATCCTTTACGTCGAAGATGTAGCGGACCGGCAGCGCCCGCAGAATCTGGTTGGTTTCGGCCAGATCGGGCTGTTCGGAGCGTTCGACCAGCGCCGAGGCCCGGTCGAGATAGGTGTCGATATCGACGATATGACGTTCGTTCAGGGCGCTGAGGCCGGTGATGTAATCTTCCAGGCGATGGGCAACCAGACTCACCGCCGGATAGCCAAACGCGGTTCCGCAGCCCTTGAGGTTATGCGCCTCCATAGAAAGTCCCGAGATTCCCTGAACGGCGGAGAGACTCCCCTTCCCCACCCGCTCGACGGTTTCGTACATGCGCTGGAGCCGGTCGCGAGCATCGTCCACGAACTCGAGACGCAGGCGGTCTTCCATATCTTCTTCGGAAAGCTTGGGGGCCATGGCAAACGGCAGAGTTGTGGATCACGCGGGCAGACTGTACACGATCGACCGGGAGTCATGCCCGCTTTTTTTTGGTCGCCGCCGCCCTCAGCCCTGAAGCTGCCGGACCACCGTGTCGAACCAGGTCAGCCGCGCCCTGACCTGCTCGATGTCGTGCTTCAGCCATGCCGCCAGCAGGCCGGGATCGTCGGCATGGTGGCGGGCCAGATCATTGAGCCGGGCCAGTTCCGCTTCGTAGAGCCCGAGCAGGCCATCCACTTGTTCCCGTTGCGCCGGGGGCAAGAGCAGATGCAGGAAACGCAGTTTCAGCGCCACCACGAGTTTGTTGATGCCATCCGAGGACGGCGCCCGGACATTGGCCCGCATCAGGGTCTCGAACGCCTGCCGGCCGGCAGGGGTGATCGCCAGCCGGACCGTGTCGTCCATCCCGGCGGCCGTTTCGACGGCGTCAACGGCGTCAATTAATCCTTCCAGGCGCAGCATTTCCAGGGAGCTGCCCATCAGGTCGAGGGACGGGCCGACGATACGCCCGGTGAAATGCCGAACCGCCGACGCCAGTTCCCCATAGGGCCGCGCACCACCGTCCAGGAGAATCCCCAGCGCGGCGAGACGAAGCGCCTCTTTGGGCATCAGCGAGTTGTCGCGATACATTCCAGCCCCCAGCCTGCGGTCTGTCCCGTATCCAGAATAGACAACCATCAGGCCGTTGTCGAGCGTGACGCCGGCGGTCACGGCGCACATGACGTTACCGCAAACGTCACGTCGAAGAGGCTGGTTCGGCAACAGCGGTTAGGGCATACTCTGGCGTGGTACGGCCCGAGGGATCCCGGCTCAGGCGCGTGCATATGTTCGTGTCGCCTTCCAACTCCCTCTATCTCCGTGACAAATTTTTCAGTGACCGAAAACCTTGCCTGAACCTGACGCCGTCTCTCCCCGCACCGCCGCCGCGGCCAGCGTGCCTTCCGAGCACGAAGCCGGTTGCGAGCTCCCCTATGACCGGTCAGTCTCGCCCTACGACGAGATGGTGACGGGTCAGGGGCGCATGCGGCCTCATTGGAAGCAGTTCCTGAGCAGCCTGGGGCCGATCTATCCCGACCAGATGATCGAACGCTGGGAGGGCGCGCGGCGGTTGCTGCGCCAGAACGGCGTTACCTATAATATTTATGGCGATCCCCAGGGCATCGAGCGGCCGTGGCCGCTCGATCTGATCCCCCTGCTGATCACCGGCGACGAGTGGCGCCAGATCGAAACCGGCGTGATGCAGCGCGCCCAACTGCTCAACGCCCTGCTGGCCGACCTCTACGGGCCGCAGACCCTGATCCGGTCCGGGCGGCTGCCGGCCTCGCTGATCTATGCCGACCCGTCGTTCCGCCGCCCCTGCCATGGGGTCTCGGTACCCGGTGGCCAGTATCTCCATTTCTATTCCGTGGATCTGGCGCGCGGCGATGACGGCCGCTGGTGGGTGCTGGGCGACCGCACCAACACGCCGTCGGGCGCCGGCTATGCCCTGGAAAACCGCTCGGTGGTCAGTCAGGTGCTGTCCGAGACCTACCGCTATTGTCAGGTCGAGCGGCTGAACCCCTTTTTCGTCGCCTTCCGGGAGTCCCTTTCGGCACTGGCCCCTGGTGTCGATACGCCGCGGGTGGTGCTGCTGACTCCGGGTCCCTATACCGAGACCTATTTCGAGCATGCCTATCTGGCCCGCCAGCTTGGCATCACCCTGGTTGAGGGCGAGGATCTGGCGGTGCGCGACCGGCGGGTGTTCCTCAAGACCCTCTCCGGCCTGGAGCCGGTGAACGTGATCCTGCGGCGGCTCGACGACGATTTCTGTGACCCGCTGGAACTGCGCGCCGACAGTTCACTCGGGGTTGCCGGCCTGCTCCAGGCGGTGCGGGCCGGAACCGTGGTGGTGGCGAACGCGCTGGGCAGCGGCCTGATGGAATCCATGTCCTGCAAGTCGTTTCTGCCCACCCTGTGCCGGCACGTCCTCGGCGAGGAGCTGCGCCTGCCGACCCTGGCCTCGTGGTGGTGCGGCCAGGAGGCCGAACTGGCCTTCGTCCTGGACCGGCTCGACCATCTGGTGATCAAGGGCGCCAACCGGGACGTGGTGCTCGACCCGATCTTTGGCCCCAAGCTCGCCGCGGCCGAAAAGGACACGCTCCGGAGGCGCCTGCGTCAACGACCCTGGGATTATGTCGGCCAGGAGCAGATCACGCTTTCCACCGCGCCGGTATGGCAGGGCCGCGGCCTCCAGGCGCATCATGTGGTGCTGCGGGTGTTCGCCGCCGCCGTCGGCTCCGGTTACGCGGTGATGCCCGGCGGCCTGACCCGGGTCGCCCCCGAGCCCGGGCGGCTGGTGGTGTCGATGCACAGCGGCGGCGGCAGCAAGGACACCTGGGTCCTGCCGTCCGAACGCCACCACCAGATCGTGTCCTTCCGCGCCACCGGCGCCCGTGGCGACCCGCGGCCGGTGGAGCCGAAGACCGGAGAGGCCAAGCCAATGGTGGGCGACCTGCCCAGCCGGGTCGCCGATGGCCTGTTCTGGCTCGGCCGCTACGCCGAACGCTGTGACGGCGCGGTGCGGCTGCTGCGCGGCACCTCAACCCGGCTGATCGAGGGCGACGTGCCCGGAGCCAGCGACGAACTGGCGGCGCTGCTGCGCCTGCTGGTCTGGAACGGCATGATTCCGGCCGAACTGGGCTCCGCCGACGCTTCGACCCGCGAGATCCTGCCGGCGCTTCGTGCCGCCATTTTCGACCCCGACCATCCCACCAGCCTGCGCGCCAATGTCCAGCGGGTCTACCGGGCCGCCCACAGCGTTCGCGACCGGCTGTCCCGGGATATGTGGCGGGTGATCATTCAAATCGATCGCGAAAGCCGCCCGCACCAGAGCGCCCCCGAGGGCGTGGCGGTGCTGGAGCCCTTGGACGAGCTGGTCACCAGCCTGTCGGCGCTGTTCGGGCTGGAACAGGAAAGCATGACCCGCGGTCCCGGCTGGCGCTTCCTGACCACCGGCCGGCGGCTGGAGCGGGCCTCCCGGATGGTCAGCATGATGCGCGGCCTGCGGGTCACCGAAGTCCTGTGGTCCGAAGACAACCGCCAGGCCGCGACCCTTGAAGTCATGCTGGAACTGGCCGAAAGTTTTATGACCTACCGTTCCCGTTACTTTGCCGCGGTACAGCGTGGTCCGGTGCTGCAACTGCTGCTGGTCGAACCGGACAACCCGCGATCCCTGTCCTTCCAACTCGCCTTGTTGCGCGACCGGCTGGCCGAACTGGCTGACGGGGCCAAGCTGGGCACGCCCACCCACAACCCCATGGCCAACGCCCTTCGCATCGTCGAAACCGGGCTGACGGCGCTCGGGCAACCGGATTTGGTACGAAACCCGATGTTGCTGCGGACCACCCTCGACACTCTGGCGGCGACCCTGCCCGAAGTCTCCAACCTGTTGGCCCATGCCTTTTTCAGCCATGCCTTCGCCCGATCGGCCTGACCGCCCGGCGCCGCCGTCCCCCCCGGCGCCGCCGCCCTCCCCTCCGGCGCTGCCGCCGTCCGGGGCCGCGGTCCGCTATCGCGCCCGGCACCGGACCCGCTATGACTATGGCGAGGATGTGCCGGTGTCGCACCATCTCGTCCATCTGGCGACCCGCAGCCATCCCCGGCAACGCTGCCGGCGCAGCCTGCTCACCGTGACGCCGACGCCGGCGGTGCGCTGGGATTTCAGCGATTATTTCGGCAATCCGGTCTCCTATGTCGCGGTGCAGGAGCCCCATGGCTGGCTCGAGGTCGCCAGCGAGATCGAGGTCGAGGTCCGGCCGCCGCCGCCCTTCGCCGCCGCCGGAACGCCACCTTGGGGCGAATTGCGGCTGTTGGCACCGGCGCTGGCCGGTGCCGACGAGGCCACCGCCATCGGTCAGTTCGTGTTCGACAGCACCCTGATCAGAACCACCGCCGACCTGGCCGACTACGCCCGGCCCTCGTTCGTCCGCGATCGGCCGATCGCCGAGGCGTTGATCGATCTCAACCGCCGCATCAATACCGATTTCGCCTTCGACCCCACCGCAACCACGGTGGCGACGCCGCTGGCCGAGGTGCTGGCCAAACGGCGCGGGGTCTGCCAGGACTTTGCCCATCTCGCCATCGGTTGCCTGCGCGCCCTTGGTCTGCCGGCGCGCTATGTCAGCGGCTATCTGCGCACCCTGCCCCCGCCGGGCCGGCCGCGGCTGGTCGGTGCCGATGTCAGCCATGCCTGGCTCTCGGCCTGGTGCGGGGGCGACCATTGGCTTGATCTCTGTCCGACCAACGGCCGGTTGGTGGATGCCGACTTCATCACCATTGCCTGGGGCCGCGACTTCGATGACGTCAGTCCCGTGCGGGGTGTCATCTTCGGCGGCGCCAACCAAAAGTTGCTGGTTCAGGTGGATGTGGAAGTAATAGACGAATGAACCCGGTCACGAGTCCTGCTTCCGGCCCGACGGCATGATCGGGTCCGTGTTCCAACCCCCGGTTCCGTCCTGGTACACCGCCACTGCCAACCACCGCGACTGCCGGCCGCCGCTGGCGGGTGATCTCGATTGCGAGGTCTGCGTGGTCGGCGGCGGCCTGACCGGTGTCACCGCCGCCCTGGCCCTGGCCGAACGTGGCTTCGACACGGTGCTGCTCGAAGCCGAACAGGTGGGTTGGGGCGCCTCGGGCCGCAATGGCGGCCAGATTCATTCCGGCTTCAACCCGGATCTGGCCGAAATCACCGCCCTGGTGGGCGCGGCCGACGCCCGCGCGCTGTGGGCCATGGCCGAAGACGCCAAGGCCATCCTGCGCGGGCGCATCCACCGCCACGCCATCGCCTGCGACCTGCGCCGGGGTCTGATCTACGCCGCCAGTCGGTCGCGGCATCTGGACGAAATCGCCGCCTGGCAGCGGGAGTGGACCGAATCCTGCCGTTACCCGCACCTGCGGCGGCTCGACCGGGACGAGATGCGGGCACAGGTGGCCTCTCCCGCCTATTGCGGCGGCCTGCTCGACGAGGACGGCGGGCAGTTGCATCCGCTTAACTACCTCCTGGGGCTGGCCACCGCAGCGGTACAGGCCGGGGTTCGGCTGTTCGAAGGCTCCGCCGTCACTGGACTCGACCCGGGCGACCACCGCCGCGGCCCGAGCGTCACCACCGGCCACGGCCGGGTCCGCGCCCGCTGGCTGGTGGTGGCCACCAACGGCGGGCCGCCGCCCCTGGCCCCGGCCATGGACCGCATCATCATGCCGGTGCAGACCACGCTGGTCGTTACCGAGCCGCTGGGCGCCGACACCGCTGCCGCTCTGGTGCCGTCGGACCTGCCGGTGTGCGACCTGACCTTTACGATCCGCTACTTCCGCCGCACCCCCGACCACCGGCTGATGTTCGGCGGCGGCGTCAGCTACGGCCAGGTGCCACAACCCGGTGCGCGATGGGCGGGCCGGCGGCGCCTTGCCACCGTGTTCCCTCAGCTGCGCGGAGTCGGGATCGACTGTTGCTGGAGCGGCACCGTGGCCATGACCCGCAACCGCCTGCCCCATTTCGGCCGGCTGGGACCGGCCACGCTCTTCGCTCACGGCTATTCCGGCCACGGCCTGGCGTTCACCGCGCTGGCCGGCACGGTGCTGGCCGAAGCGGTGGCGGGCAATCCCGAACGCTTCGAGGTCCTGGCCCGCATCCCCCACACCCCCTTCCCCGGTGGCCGCTGGTGGCGGCGCCCGGCGCTGGTGGCGGCCATGGGCTGGTATCGGTTGCGCGATTGGATCGGATGACGCCGGGATAACCTCCGCCGTCCCCGCCTCGTCATGGTGCCTGATCGGCGGCGGCATGAAGCGCGGCCTGGGCACGCACCAGCCGTCTTGCCTCGACCCTGAGGGTGGCGAGGCCGCGCCGGAACAGCAGCGCCCCCACGATACACGCCCCGCCGCCCATCGTGACCGCCATGGGTGCGCTGGTGTGCTCGGCGGCCATCCCGGCCAGCAACGCCCCCAGCGGCGCCATGCCCATGAACATCATCGAATAGGCGGCCATGGCGCGCCCCCGATAGGCATCGGGCACCATTGCCTGAACCAGCGTGTTGGTTGAGGCCATCTGGATCATCATGGCATAGCCCACCCCAACCAGCAGCACCACCGACAGCCAGTAATTCGATGACCACGCGAACAGGGTCAGACCCAGGCCGAATCCCAGGCTGCCATTGGCGATCCAGGTGCTGATGCCCCGCAACTCCCGGCGCATGGCCAGGGTCAGTGCCCCCAACAACGCGCCGAAACCGGCGGAACTCATCAGCACCCCCAGCGTCAGCGGGCCACCGCCAAGGATGCGGTCGGCGAACACCGGCA
>PLTC01000228.1 GCA_003165295.1 Rhodospirillales bacterium
GACGTCGCGAAGTACTTCGCGATCATCCCGGCCATGTTCGCCGCAATCTACCCGGCGCTGGGGGCACTGAACGTGATGCACCTCGCCAGCCCCCAAAGCGCGATCCTGTCCGCGATCATCTTCAATGCCCTGATCATCGTGGCGCTGATCCCGCTGGCCCTCCAGGGCGTAACCTATCGCGCCCGACCGGCGGCCGCCCTGCTGACCCGCAATCTGCTGATCTATGGCGCCGGCGGTGTGGTGGTGCCGTTCCTCGGCATCAAGGTCATCGACCTGATCGTCAACGCCTTGGGCCTCGCCTGAACCGCCCCCGAGCCGGAGGAGACTGTTATCATGTGGAAACACCTGCGCCCCGCGGTCACCCTGACCCTGGCCCTGACCCTGCTGTTGGGTCTCGCCTATCCGCTGGCCATCACCGGGCTCGCCGGCGTGCTGTTCCCCGATCAGGCTGCGGGCAGCCTGATCACCCGGAACGGGACCGTGGTCGGCTCGACCCTGATCGGCCAGACCTTCGCCCAGGACAAATACTTCCACGGCCGGCCGTCGGCCACCACCGACACCGACCCCAACGACGCCACCAAGACCATCCCGGCCCCCTATAATGCCGCCAATTCCAGCGGCTCCAATCTCGGGCCGACCAGTCAGGCGCTGGTCGACCGGGTCAAGGCCGATACCGCGGCGCTCGAGGCCGGGCAGCCCGGGCCGGTGCCGGTGGACCTCGTCACCACCTCGGCCAGCGGCCTCGACCCCCACATCAGCCCGGCCGCCGCGGCCTATCAGATCGCGCGGGTGGCCAAGGCCCGGCAAATATCGGAAGATCGGGTGCGGGCATTGGTTGCCGGCTATACCGAAGGCCGGTTGCTGGGCGTGATCGGCGAGCCGGTGGTCAACGTCCTCAAGCTCAATCTGGCACTGGATGACATCACGGTTCACCACTGACGGCCACGGTACCGCACACCCACCCGCGGCGGCAGAGCCGCCGCGGTCACCGGAACCGCGCGCAGACAGGACCGGCGCGCGGTTGCGGGCCTATCCGGGCAGCACCGTGATGGTCGCGGCGGCGCTGGTGGCCGGACTGGCCATCGATCGGTGGATCGGTGTACCCAATATCTCCCTGGTGTTCCTGCCGGCGGTGTTGGCCAGCGCCACCCTGTACGGGCTGCTGCCCTCGCTTTACGCCTCGTTGCTGGCGGTCGCGGCCTACAACTTCTTTTTCATTCCCCCAATCTATAGCTTTACCGTAGCGGATCCGGCCAATGTGGTGGCGCTGGTGTTCTTCGGACTGGTGGCGGCGCTGACCAGCCATCTGGCCGCGGTGGGCCGGAGCAGGCTGGATGCCGCCCGTGGCCACGCCCGTCATCTTGCCGAGCTTTATGCCTTCAGCCGCAAGCTGGCCGGCAACGGCGATCTCGACGACCTGCTGTGGGCCACCGCACACCAGTTCGCCGTGATGCTGGGCGTGCGGACGGTCATTCTGATGCCCGAGGGACCGGCGCTGACCGTGCGTTGCGGCTACCCGCCCGAAGACCGGCTGGACGAGGCCGACCTGGCGGCGGCCCACTGGGTCTGGACCCATGACTGCGCCGCCGGACGGGGTTCCCGAATCCTGCCCGGCGGCCGCTGGCTGTTCCTGCCGGCAAGAACCGGGCGCGGACCGGTGGCGGTGATCGGGCTTACCGACGACCGCCCCGGCCCTTTGCTCGACCCCGACCACCGGCAACTGGTCGACGCCCTGGCCGATCAGGCGGCGATTGCCCTCGAGCGGGTGGTGCTGGCCCGGGACATCGACCGCGCCCGCATCCTGGCCGAAACCGAAAAGCTGCGCTCTGCCCTGCTGTCCAGCCTGTCCCACGACCTGCGCACCCCGCTGGCCTCGATTCTTGGGGCCGCCAGCAGCCTGCAACGCTATGCCGACAGTTACGGCGCCGTCGAGCGCCGTCAACTCGCCGCCACCATCCAGTCCGAGGCCGAGCGGCTCAACCGCTTCGTCAATAACCTGTTCGACATGACCCGGATCGAGTCGGGCGCCCTCCGGCCCAAGAGCGAGGGCGTCGATCTCGCCGACGTGATCGGCACCGCCTGCGCCCGGCTGTCCCGGGTGCTGGCCGAACACCGGATCGAAACCGACTTTCCCGCCGCCCTGCCCATGGTCACCGGCGACTGCCTGCTGATCGAACAGATGGTGGTCAACCTGCTGGACAATGCCGCCAAATATGCCCCACCGGCGACCACCATCACCGTGCGCGGTCGCCGCGGCCCCGATGGCATCGTCCTGACCGTGGCCGATGGCGGGCCGGGACTGCCCGAGGGTCAGCACGAGGCGATCTTCGACAAATTCTACCGGATCCACCGCGAAGACCGGCAACGCCCGGGCACCGGTCTCGGACTCGCCATCTGCCGGGGCTTCGTCGAAGCCATGGGTGGGACCATCGTTGCCGCCAATCGGGACACCGGCGGCGCCCTGTTTACCGTGACCCTGCCCGAGTGCCCGGCCCTGCCGGTGGATACCGGTGCAGACGAGGACCAGGGATGAGCCGCAGGCTGATAATCATATGACTTGATTGATCAACAATTATCGGCCATCTATTCCGCGGTGGATATCTGGCAGGTGACGAAGGGGCAGTATCGCGTGGCGCCGGTCCGATATCACATGGGAGGCTTCCCCCCGGGCAACCTCGATTGGCCGCAACTGCTGCCCCTGATTGGCCCGGCCAACGCCGCCATTGCGCGATATGAAGGACTGTTGCACGGAGTTCCGAATCCTGATGTCCTGCTATCCCCTTTGACGACACAGGAAGCCGTCCTCTCCAGTCGGATCGAAGGCACCCAGGCGACGTTGGGCGAAGTGCTGGAGTTCGAAGCAGAAGGAGACACCGGCAATCAGAGTGCCAGGAAGCATGACGACATCCAGGAGGTGCTCAACTACCGGGCAGCCCTGCACGAAGCAACGATTCTGCTTAAAGACCTGCCGCTGTCGCAACGGCTGTTCAAGGGTGTTCATGAAGTTCTGATGCAGGGGGTCAGGGGACAAAACAAAGCGCCTGGAGAATACCGGCGGGTTCCAAACTGGATTGGGTCCGAAGGCTGTTCTGTCGATGAAGCGCGCTTCGTTCCGTGTGGCGCCGATCGTCTTACTGTGGCCATGGACGCCTGGGAACGATATCTGCACAGCCCGGCACTCGACCAGCTTGTTCAGCGCGCGGTTTCTCATGCCGAGTTCGAGGCCATTCATCCGTTTTTGGATGGCAACGGCCGCCTTGGGCGTCTGATGGTGCCGTTGTTTCTTCACTCAAAAGGACTGCTCTCACGTCCGAATTTTTACCTCAGTGCCTATTTTGAAAGCAACAGAGACACTTATTACGCGCGACTGCTGGCGGTTTTTCGCGATAGAGGCTGGACGGGATGGTGTCAGTTCTTTCTCAAAGCCATTATCGCACAAGCGGATATAAATCAGTCAAAGATCAAGGAAATATTTTCTCTTTATCATGAGAAAAAAAATTGGATCGCTTCAGCCACCCATTCGCAATATTCGGTGCGCGCATTGGATTGGATTTTTTCACGACCAATCTTTAAGACATCAGACTTCATCGCCAATGTCGACATTCCACGGCCGACAGCGACACGGATCATTCGAATATTGCGGGATGAGCGATTGTTGTGGGAGGTCCGCTCGGCCAGCGGCCGGCGCTCGGCCGTGTTGGCGTTCCGGCAACTGCTGGATATTGCCGAGGGCCGGCCCCTGTTTTGAGGCGCATAATATTCCGGCAAACTGGTTTGTCGATCATGAAACCGGTTTTCGTGAGCAACAAACCATTTTGCTTCTCATCGGTGAGCGACAAACGATGCGGCCCGGCCGCAACCATCGTCCCACTGAACCCGGACAACAGGCCATGAGCCAATCGACCCGAATCCTGGTGGTGGAGGATGAACCGCCGTTCCGCCGGCTGCTCCACACCAGCCTGACCGCCGAAGGGTATCGGGTGATCGAGGCCGCCTCGGGACGGGAGGCGCTGGCCCGGCTGTGCGACAGCGCCCCCGACCTGTGCGTGCTCGATCTCGGCCTGCCCGATGTCGACGGCATCGACCTGATTCAGCGTTTCCGTCAGGCATCCAGGCTGCCGATCGTGGTGCTGTCCTCCCGGAACCAGGAACAGGCCAAGATCGATGCCCTGGATCTCGGCGCCGACGATTACATTACCAAACCCTTTGCGATGGGCGAGTTGATGGCCCGGCTGCGCACGGCCCTGCGCCACCGGCTTCAGGACCACGGCGCCCAACCGGTGCTGGAGATTCACGGGCTGACCATCGACCTGATGCGCGGCCTCGTCACCGTCCAGGGTCAGCCGGTGCGGCTTTCCGCCACCGAATACCGGCTGCTGCGGGCGTTGGCCCTCAATGCCGGCAAGGTGCTGACCCACCGGCAGATGGTCGAAGCGGTGTGGGGACCGCGGGCCGAACACGATCCGCCCTATTTGCGGGTCTACATACGGGCCTTGCGGCAGAAGTTGGAGCCGGAGCCGGCGCGCCCGATCTATCTGCTGACTGAACCCGGTGTCGGCTACCGGCTGCGCCCGCCCGACTGATACCGGCGAGGGGAAAAGCACCCGCAAAGAGGCTCGCCTCCTTGACCTCGCGACGTCAAGGGTTCAAAGGGCCGACCGGCCCTTTGCGGGTGTGGGCAGAGCCCACAAAACTCTTTTCATTTTAAGGAGATGTCGTATCCCGGCGCATATCGATCAGCCTCAAAAAAACCTGAGGCTGACCGCCCCCAGCACCACCACAGCCAGCAGAATGCCGGTGGCCATCATCAGCCGTTTCTCGATAAATGCCTCGACTTCCCGACCGTAGAACCACAGCAACCCGGTGACCATGAAGTAGCGTGAGAACCGCGCCACCAGAGAGCACAGCACAAACACCGTGAAGTCCAGTTTGGCAAAACCGGCGGCAATGGCCAGCAGCTTATAGGGAACCGGCGTCACGCCCTTCAGCAGCAAAAACCAGGGTCCATATACCCGAAATGCCTCCTGAAACCGGCCAAAGGCGTCCTGTGCCTGATAAAATTCGACGACCGACTGCCCAAACGATGTAAATAAATAGTACCCGATGGCGTAGCCGAGCAAACCGCCCAACACCGACGCCATCGAGCAGACTGTCGAATACCACCACAGCCGAGATGGCGTCTTGAGCACCATCGGCACCAACAAAATATCGGGGGGCAACGGAAAGAATGAACTTTCCGCGAACGACACCGCGCACAGCCACCAAATCGCCCTGGGACCCGCCGCCCGCGCCACCAACCACTGATATGCTGGTCTTAGCACCCACACCAACCCTGGTCAGGACCACCCTGCCGACGTTCCGTCGCCGCGTTCCCGGCCTTGACCGGTGTCTTCCCCCGGCCAGAGGCGGCAGCGCCGCCCCGGACCTCGATTTCAGTCCCCCCCATCTTCGCCAACCTGGACCGGCCCGCTGTCCCGCCCCTTGGCGTCTGGATCACGATCAACGAACTCGATGATCGCCAACGCCGCCGCGTCGCCATAGCGGAAGCCCGCCCGCAAGACCCGGGTATAACCACCTGGACGACCGACATAGCGGGTCGCCAGCGTGGTAAACAGCTTGCTCACCATGACATCGTCGCGCAGGACCGCGTAGGCCTGCCGGCGCTGATGCAACCCGCCCTTTTTTCCCAATGTCACCAGCTTCTCGACATAGGGCCGCAGCTCTTTGGCCTTCGCCAGGGTGGTGGTGATCTGCTCGTGCTTGATCAAGGCCGCCGCCATGTTGGCGAACATCGCCTTGCGGTGGCTGCTGGTCTTGTGAAGCTTTCTGCCGCTGACACCGTGACGCATAACCGGTTCGTCCTCCTCACCATGGCGTGATTTCGTCGCGCGAAATCGATGATACACCCCGCCGCCCAGGTCATACCGGCACGGCGGATACGGGTCGGCATGACCCTGAAGGCCGGCCGGCGCCTGGGGCGCCGGCCGGCTCGTTTCGACTCCTTAGGCGGAAACCCGGGAATCTCCCCGGATGCTCAATAAGGCTCTTCGAGTCGCTTGGCCAGTTCCTCAATGTTCTCGGGTGGCCAGTTGGGGATCTCCATGCCCAGGTGCAGGCCCATCTGCGCCAACACCTCTTTGATCTCATTGAGCGACTTGCGCCCGAAATTCGGCGTGCGCAACATCTCGGCCTCGGTCTTCTGCACCAGATCGCCGATATAGACGATGTTGTCGTTCTTAAGACAATTGGCCGAGCGTACCGACAGTTCCAACTCGTCGACCTTGCGCAGCAGGTTCTTATTGAACGGCGGCTCCTCGCCCCGCTCCTCGCGAACCGCGTGGCTCGGCTCTTCAAAGTTGATGAAGAGCTGAAGCTGGTCCTGAAGAATCCGGGCCGCCAGTGCCACCGCGTCGTCCGGCGACACCGCGCCGTTGGTCTCGACCAGCATCGAAAGCTTGTCGTAGTCGGTAACCTGCCCGACGCGGCTGTTTTCCACCCGGTACGAAACCTTGCGCACCGGGCTGAACAGCGCGTCCACCGGAATGAGCCCGATGGGCGCGTCCTCCGGCCGGTTTTGGCTGGCCGGCACGTAGCCCTTGCCCGCCTCAACGGTCAATTCCATGACCAACCGCGCGCCGTTATCCAGGGTGCAGATCACCAGATCGGGATCCATGATCGCAATATCCGGCCCGGTCTCGATCAAGCCCGCCGTTACCTCTCCCGGGCCTTCCGCACGCAACCGCATCCGCTTGGGGCCGTCCCCGTGCAGGCGCAACCCCATCGACTTGATGTTCAGGACAACGTCAGTGACATCCTCCCGCACACCCGGGATCGACGAGAACTCGTGCAGCACGCCCTCGATCTGAATCGACGTCACCGCCGCCCCCTGGAGAGAGGACAGCAACACCCGGCGCAACGCATTTCCCAACGTCAACCCGAAACCACGCTCCAGCGGTTCCGCCACCACCGTGGCCAAGCGGTCAGGATCGTCGCCCGGATGAATATCGAGCTTTTTTGGTTTGATCAGTTCCTGCCAATTTTTCTGCATCACGGGAGCGTCCTCTTGCCTTTTTCCCGGGGCGCGGCGTGACCGGACCGCCACCCCGCCTCATCAGGCCAACCCGTCAATGGCCAACCCGCCTCGACGCCCCGGCAGCCACCTTCGGCAGCCGCCCGCCCCGAGACCCGGCGTGTCCAGAAGTGATCAGACCCGGCGCTTCTTGGGCGGTCTCACGCCGTTGTGCGGAATCGGTGTCACGTCACGAATCGATGTGATCGAGAAGCCAACCGCCTGAAGCGCCCGCAACGCCGACTCGCGCCCCGAACCCGGCCCCTTCACCTCGACCTCAAGGGTCTTCATGCCATGCTCCATCGCCTTGCGTCCGGCATCCTCGGCAGCGATCTGAGCGGCATAGGGAGTCGACTTGCGCGATCCCTTGAATCCCTGACTGCCGGACGATGACCAGGCGATGGTATTACCCTGGGCGTCGGTGATGGTGATCATCGTATTGTTGAAAGAGGCATTCACATGCGCGACGCCAGCGGAAATATTCTTGCGCTCGCGACGACGCAGGCGCTGAGCGGCTGCATTCGGTTTGGCCATGGGCTCGAACTCGTTCGGTTATTTCTTCTTGCCGGCGATCGGC
>PLTC01000296.1 GCA_003165295.1 Rhodospirillales bacterium
AACCCGATGATCAAGATCACCAACATCGTCGCGCTGCTGATGCTGGCCATCCTGGCTCACCTGCAGATCGGCTGAGACCCTTAACGGGGGGCGTTTCGCCCCGAAAGCCTGCCTCCAAGACCGCGGCGGCCCGCCGCCGCGGTCCCCCTTCAAGGGAGCCCCTTCGGGCTCCCTTCTTTTTTGGAGGCGCCACCGGCCTCCCGTCGATTCGACTTAATTCATAAGTATAAACCATTGTTTTCTTAAATATCTTTCCATTTGTATTTTAGGTAAAACGGCGATAGCTCCCGAATGGTTACTTTTTCATTGACGACAGAGGTTAATTCCTGTTAACGATCATCACCATCACCTGACGCACCGGTGATCTGAGAAAGCGGGCGGAACGAAGCCTGGCATTCGACTGAAACCGCCCCGAGGAGACAACGACCATGAACAGCCCGTCGGAATTACGCCACGCCCTGGCCCTTATCGCCGACGATCATAAGGTGCTAGGCAACGCGGTGCGGCATCTGAGCCAGTTGCTGGCCACCGACGCCGCCAATCTGGCCCGGATATTGACCGCCCTTCAGGACATTTCGGTGATCGCCGCCCGGCATTTTGTCCGTGAGGAAGAGCTGATGGCCGGCGTTGATTATCCCTGGCTTGCCACTCACCGACTTAACCATCGCTGGTTTCAGACCTTTATCAGTGATTATCAGAGCGGGATTTTTCAGGGCTCGATTCGCATCAACGACGACGCCCGCCGCAATCTCCCCAACCTGATCCGTTTCCATGTCTGCTGCCGCGATGACGAATTTGAAGACTGGCTGGCGGCCAACCATGGCTGGTCTCAGGCGCCGGTCTGGATTGGCCCGGTTCCGGTCACGGCGTACCCGGCCTAAGCAGCCGGACACCGCCCGGGTCAACGCCGGCGCCACCGGGCCGATGGTGGCAACACCACGGTCTTGTCGGGGAAGGCGCACAGGTCGGCGACCGGGCAAAGCGGGCAGGCCGGGCTTCGGGCCTTGCACAGATAGCGTCCGTGCAGAATCAGCCAGTGGTGAGCATGGCGTTTCCAGCGGTCCGGGACCACCGCCTCCAGCCCGGCCTCGACCGCTGTTGGGGTCCGGCCCGGGGCAAGGCCGGTGCGGTTGGCCACCCGAAAGATGTGGGTGTCGACGGCAATGGTCGGCTGACCAAAGGCGACGTTCAGGACGACGTTGGCGGTCTTGCGTCCGACTCCGGGCAGTGCCTCCAGAGCCTCGCGCTGTTCGGGAACCCGCCCGTCATGGTCGCGCTCCAGCATTTCCGAAAGCCGGATGATGTTTCGGGCCTTGGTGTTGAACAGCCCGATGGTCTTGATCGCCTCGCGCAGCCCCGCCTCGCCCAACGCCAGCATCGCGGCCGGCGATTGCACCGTGGCAAACAGCGCCCGGGTCGCCCGGTTAACGCCAACATCGGTGGCCTGGGCCGACAACACCACCGCCACCAGCAGCGTATAGGGATTGACGTACTCCAACTCCGACCGGGGCTCGGGGTTGCGTTCGGCCAGCCGGGCAAAGAAACAGTCGATGGCGTCGGGGCTCATGGCGGAGACCGGGTGGCGGGTGTCGTCCGCTCAGTGATAGTCGAACGGGACGCCGAAGACCAGATCGGCGGGGTCGATACCGGCGGGAGGCGGCGGAAACGGTGCCGCGGCCCGGACGGCAGCCAGCGCCGCCCGATCCAGGCCGGGATTGCCGCTGGAGCGCGACACCGAGAGCGAAATCAGCCCGCCGTCCGACGACAGGGTGAAGGCGACCACGGCCGAACCTCTGGCGCTCACGCCCGCCGGCTTGTGCCGGGCAATGGCCGCCCATACCACCTCGCCGTAGTCTCGAACCGAGTCGGCACCAACCCGGGCTGCCGGCTGCACCGTCGGAGCGGCAGGTGCGGGCGGCGCCGTCACCACTGCCTTGGCGGTGGCCGGGTCCGGGGTGGGGTGGTCGGGTACCGGCGGGCGATGACGGTGCCTGTGGGTTACCGGCTCGGCCTTCGGCCTGACCGGCGCGGGCGTGGGCTTCGGCGGGCCGGACGGCGGCGGCTCGGACGGTGACGCCGGGGCTGGAACCTCCGCCGGCGGGTCCGGTGGCGCCGGCTCTTCGACGATGCCGACGAAGGCCACGGCGACAGTCTCCGTGGCCTTCGGTTT
Organism: Rhodospirillales bacterium; assembly: GCA_003165295.1. GTDB lineage: Bacteria > Pseudomonadota > Alphaproteobacteria > Azospirillales > Azospirillaceae > BOG-933. The sequence goes on from PLTC01000296.1 coordinate 2,171, forward strand.
CACCGGAAACGACCGCGGGCCGACCAGGCACAGGCACAACACCCCGTGCAAGAGCAGGGACAGACTCGCGGCCCGGCACAGCCGGCCCGCCTGACGAGGCCGGATGGGGCTGACCACCGAGGAAATTTCGAGCGCCAGGGACATGGCGATGGCTTCCGGCCAAAAACCGCCCCCGCCCCGGGACGATCGCGTCTCCGGGGCGGCGCCGGCACCGGAAAGACCGGTCAGAACTTCACGGTGGTACTGACCACGAAGCTCCGGCCTGGCCCCGGCAACGGGCCATACGGCCCCTTGGTGTCCCCCGCGACCTTGGCATCAGAAAAGTCGATGCCGCCCAACGGTTCATAGTACTGCTTGTCCAACAGGTTCCTGACGGCAAAATCGACGCTCAGAGTCCGCCACTGATAGCCGGTGTGTAAATTGACCAGGGTATAAGCCGGCGTAACCGGCTCCAGCCGCAGGGCGTCAACCTCAGTTTTATCATCGACGAGTTGAAGCTCAACCCCGCTCTTCCATCCCTCGAACTCGTGGTTCAGAGAAAGGCGGCCGTTCAACGGCATCACGTCATAGAGGCCATGGCCATCGGTGGTATAGCCGCGCACATACCCAACGGTTCCGGCCAGCGTCCCCTTGCCATACCGGCTGTTATCCCAGACCACTTTCCGGCCCGACAAATCGACGCCATAGAGAATCGCGTCGTGATTGGCGAACTGAAGCAGTGGAACATTGTTCCCCTTATCAAACCCGATCTGGTTGACCCCGATATAATCCTCGACATAGGTGACGTAGGGTGTCGCCTTGATATCCCAATCGGCGCGCGCCGCATCATGGAAGCCGGCCGAAAGGCTGGCGGTGTTGGCGACCTCGGGCTTGAGATTGAGATTGCCGACATACTCGTTGCCGTCGTTGAACCACGTCACCATGCTGCTGGCCATGGCACCGGTGGACCAGGCGTAACGCTCGTAAAGATTGGGCGAGCGGGTCTTGCGCGCCAGCCCGGCTTCCAGTGTCGCGGTGTCGTCGGGCTCAAAACGCGCAAGGCCGGTCAGGTCGAAATTGGCGTCGGTTCGGGCGTGGTTCCGGGAGTTGAAGCCGGTGGCGTCGCGCAGATAGTTAAAGGTTGTCATCTGCATCATCATGCTTTGGGCGCCGTTGGCATTGTTGTAGCCCGAGACATCGCCGGTATCCATCATCACCATGTAGTTGCGAACGCCCAACAGGTTGGTCCATTGGGGCGCCCATTTCTTCTCCCATTCCAGATACGTACCAAGCTGGTTGCGCTCACCGTTGTTGATATTGACGAAAGTATTCGGCCCCATGGCACTGACGGTGGTCATGACCGGAGGCCACCAGTCGTTGAGGGTGTAGCGATGAAACTCGTTACCGACCCGCAGCGTATTCTGGTCGGTCAGTGGAATTTCGGCCGTCACCGAATAGCCGAGGTCGGTGGCGCTGGTGTCCATGGGCATAGGCATGCCGGAGAATTTTTCCGACAGGAAGTCCATGGCATGGTCGACATGCTGCCAGTAAATCCGGGCATCGAGATTACCCCATCCGAACGTCCCCTGGTAATTGCCGTTGACGAAAAGACTGTGGTTGTCGGTCATATCCATCCGGGCCCCCGGGAAGCCCTGATAGGGGATGTACTGACCACCCACTTGCAGCGTGAAAACCCCAATATCATTGCGCAGCGCCGCGGTCAGTGCCTGATTGCTGGTCTCGTAAAGACTGGACGCAACTTTCTTGCCGGCACCATCGAGATAGTCCGAAGACGTGCTGCCCGAACCGGTATAGTTCAGACTGACATCGTCGATGGCCCCGGTGACCGAGGCGGCGGCGCCGAAATTGTTGCCGTTGCTGCCGAAAAAGGCCGACAGACTGCCTTCGGTATGCAGCCCCTCACCAGGGGTGGCGAACACTGGCGGCGGCGAATGCACCGCGATGGTGCCGCCGATGCTGTCGCCGCCGGCGCTCACCGGGGTAATCCCGGCCATGACCGTCAGCGTCGAGACGGCGCTGGGGTCGATGTAGGACAGCGGCGGGTTCATATGGTTGGGACAGGCCGAGGTGATGGGAATCCCGTTAACCTCGGTCCTGAGGCGGTCGTCCGCGAGCCCATGAATCTGCGGCAGACTGGACACCCCGCCATTGGCCAGGGCTCCTGCTCCGGGAATGGCCTCAAGCAGGGCTGCGGTATCGCTGACACCCGGGCGCCCGGCGGTCAGGGCGTCGCCGCTCAGGGTCGTGCCACCGAACAACGAGGACGGCTCGGGAACCGTCTGAACCGGAACCGGTGGCAGCGGCGTCATCTGCTGGGCTAGCGCCGCGCCGGGCACCGCCAGCGCCAGCACCGCACCCGACCACAGCGCCGAAGCACGGCTCGGGGGGTTCGGGTTCCCCTTGGAACACGTTAAAACCGACATGATCTTCATCCTTGAAACCGTCGATCCGGCAATCCGTCAAGGCACACGCCTGGGCAACAGCCTTCGGGCGGTGCCGAACGCCGGACCAGTGATGGTGAAAGCGGCGGGAAGGTCAGACGGTCGGGGGTGGAGGCGCCCGGGATTGACAGCCGGTTCGGAAAAAGGCCCGGGGCGTGATGCCGGCGTGCAGCGCCGGCCGTAACGGCATGGTAAAGGCCACCGGCCCGGGTGGTGCCGCCACCGGCGGCGGCAGCGTGAAACCGCCGGCATGGGCAAGACAGAACGGGCAAGCCGGCTTCTGATGCGGTTGCGGAGTCGGAACCGATTGGCCCCCGGCCCCCGAATCCGGCGGCCCGGCCGCCTCGCCGATGCAAAGCGCCGCCAGGGCCTCCGCGCCGGCATCGGCAACGCCGACCATCGGCATGGCCATCAGGCCCAGCAGCGCCACGATCACCAGCCACGCCACGCCACGCGCCGCCCCCGGCCGGGGACGACGGATCGATGCGGGAACAAGGCGAGGGTGTCGGCTCATGGCTCTGACAGCGGGACCATTCCAGCGTGCGGTTGACCTGAACCGAACGGCGCGACCAGGGATGGCCGCATGGTAATCACGCCCGGGCGTTTGCTGTCAACGACCAGAAAACCGGTCGCGTCCCGCGGCACCCTCCGGCTACACTGCCGGCCTGTCCCCCCGCTGCGGAAAGGTCTGCCGCCATGTCGGACGCCGACGCCGGATGCCGGGCGGTGGCCGCCGCCATCACCGGTCTTGCCAGCCACTCCCTGGACCCGCCGACGCCGGCCGCGGTGGCCGCCGCGGTCGGGCTGTCGCCCGAGGACCTGGAGGCCCAGTTCCGCCACTGGACGGGGGTTGGTCTCGAACCGTTCCTCGCGCATCTGCCGCTGACCGACCTTCGGACGGTCATGGAGCCATCACGCCGGCGGCTGGCCGGTGCTTCGGCACGGCTGCCCCTTGAGATCAGGGTCTGGACGCCGCAACGGTCCGACCCCCGGCCGGTGATCCGTTGGGGCCGTCACCCCAGCCCGTTCGGCCCGGTGCTGGCCGCCACCACCGACGCCGGCCTGTGCCGTCTGGGCTTCGACGGCGACGCGGCGGAACCCGGGTGGCTGGCCGCCAATTGGCCGGAGGCCCGGCTGGTCGAAGAGGCCGCGGCGACCCGCGAGGCGGTGGAACGCGCCTTCAGCGCCGACCCCGACGAAGCGGCCCCGCCGCTGCCGGTGCTGCTGCGCGGCACCGCGTTTCAGATTGCCGTGTGGCGGGCGCTGGTGGCCATCCCGGCCGGCGCGGTGGTCGGCTACCGCGACGTGGCCGCCACCATCGGCCAGCCCAAGGCCGCCCGGGCGGTGGGCGGCGCGGTGGGCGCCAACCCGATTGCGGTGCTGGTTCCCTGCCACCGGGTGGTCCTGGCCTCGGGCGCCTTGCACCACTACGGTTGGGGAGTCCCATGCAAACGGGCACTGCTGGCCTGGGAGTTCGCGCGGGCCGCGAACCAGTGGCCACCGGGAGCGTTGTCCGAGAAGGACTAGGATAACGCACTTGTCTTGATTTTGCAGGGCTCCGCCCTGCACCCGCAAGGAGGCTTGCCTCCTTGACCTCATAACCTGCCGCCCTCAGGCCAGACCCAGCACGTCGGCCATGCCGTAAAGTCCGGGAGGACGGTCCCGGGTCCACAGCGCCGCGGTGACCGCGCCCCGGGCAAAAATTTCCCGGTTGCCCGCCCGGTGCGCCAGCTCGATCCGCTCGCCGTCACCGGCGAACATCACCACATGGTCGCCCACCACGTCGCCGCCGCGCAACACGGCAAAACCGATCTCTCCGGGGCGCCGGGCGCCGGTATGGCCGTCGCGCACCCGCACCGCGGCGTCTTCCAAAGTCACGCCGCGCCCGGTGGCCGCGGCCTGCCCCAACGCCAGCGCGGTGCCCGAGGGCGCATCGACCTTGGCCCGATGGTGCATCTCAAGAATCTCGATGTCGAAGGAGGGATCAAGGGTCCGGGCAACCTGCTTCACCAGTCCCAGCAACAGGTTGACCCCAACACTCATGTTCGGTGCGGCAACAATGGGAACATGGCCGGCCGCCTCGGCCAGCGCGGCTTCCACCGCCGCCGGAAGTCCGGTGGTGCCGATCACCAGGGCGCACCCATGCGCCACCGCCAGCGCCGCATGGTCCACGGCCGCCGCCGGCGAGGTAAAGTCGATCACCACCCGAGAGGCCGCAAACACCGGCGCCGGGCCGTCGGCCACCGCCACTCCCAACGGTTCAAGGCCGGCGAGCGTGCCCGCATCCTGCCCGACCCCGGAGAACCCCGGCCGGTCACACACCGCTGCCAGCACGCAACCGGGCGTTGCCGCCACCCGCCGCACCAACGAGCGCCCCATTCGACCGGCGCATCCCACGATCCCGATTCTCATCACCACAATCCCGACTCAAAAACGAGGTTCGCCGTTGGCCGTGACAAACCAAAATATCATTCGCCATTTATTCAGGAATGCCGGATGAGATGAGGCCCCAGGCCCCCGTTTACGGCTCAGCCGGCCCGGTAACTTCGCGCCAATTCGCCATAGTGGCGCGCCGACTCGGGAAAAAACGCGAGTTCATCCGGGGTCAGGTCGCGCGAATACCGGGCCGGGCTGCCGGCCCAAAGCTGGCCCCGCAGGACCCGCTTGCCCGGTGTGACCAGGGCGCCGGCGGCGACCATCGCCTGGCTTTCCACCGTAGCGCCATCCATCACGCAAGCCTTCATGCCGACGAAGCAACCGTCTTCAAGAGTGCAGGCGTGAAGAACCGCCATGTGGCCGACGGTGATGTCGTCGCCGATGAACGTGCCCTGGCCCCGGCTCGCCACATGGATGATGGTTCCGTCCTGGATGTTGGTGCGCCGACCGATGCGGATGACATTCACGTCGCCGCGTAACACGCAGCCAAACCAGATGCCGGTGTCCTCGCCGATCTCCACGTCACCGATCACCACCGCAGTCGGTGCCACAAACGCCGTCCGGTGGACCGTCGGCAGGATTCCCTTATACGGCAGTATCATGCCGGTCATCGTCGGACTCCCCTGTTCCTGGCCATGGTCATGGATTACGGGAACAGCGCCACCTGTTCCAACCCGGCGGTCTCGGCCAGGCCCAGCATGACGTTCATGTTTTGAATCGCCTGCCCGGACGCCCCCTTGACCAGATTGTCGAGAACCGAAATGACGATGGCCGAGCGCGGCGGGCGGTCGGCAAACACCCCGATGTGGCAATGGTTGGAACCGCGGACATGGCGGGTGGCGGGTGCGACCCCGGCCGGGACCACCTTGACGAACGGCTCCCCCTGATACTTCCGCTCCAGCGCCGCCCGCAGATCGTCGGCGGTGCCACCATCGGCCAGACGAACATAGGTCGTGACCAGTTCGCCCCGATTCATGGGAATCAGGTGGGGTGTGAACGACAACGAAACCGGCCGGCCCGCAGCCAGCCGCAGCTCCTGCTCCATTTCCGGCATATGGCGGTGGCGGCCGACGCCATAGGCATTGATGCCTTCGCTGATCTCGGTAAACAGGTTGGCCTGTTTGGCATCGCGGCCGGCACCCGAGACCCCGGACTTGGCGTCGATGATGATGCCGCCGGGCTCGATCAGATCATCGAGCAACAACGGAATCAGCGGCAGCATCGCCGCAGTGGGGTAGCAGCCGGGGTTCGCCACCAACCGTGCCTTGCGCACGCCCTGGCGATTCAATTCCGTCAGGCCGTAGACCGCATCCCGCTGCAACTGCGGGGCGCGGTGCTCATGGCCGTACCATTCTGCATAGACGTCCGTATCATGAAGCCGGAAGTCCGCCGAGAGATCCACCACTTTGAGCCCGGAAGGCAGTCGCGCCACCACCTCCTGGGTGGTGCCATGGGGCATGGCGCAGAACACGAAATCCAGTTGCGACCAGTCGACCTNNCCTCCTCGATCCTGATCGGGGTCGGCAGGTTGAACGGAGCCAGATGGGGAAAGATTTCGGCCATCGGCTTACCCGCCTGGCGTTCGGCGGTGAGCACCCGAAGCTCGGCCGCCGGGTGACGCAGCAGCAAGCGCAGCAGTTCGGCGCCGGTATAACCGCTGGCGCCGAGCACGCCGATGCGGACTGAGGAAGTGGTGCTGGGCATGACGGAACCTCGACTCTCGAGGGTGACGATGAAAAAATGGCGGCCGGTCGTTGCAACCGGCCGCCATTTCCCGATCGGGACGTGGTACCGGTCAGCGTTTCGAGAACTGGAAGCTGCGTCGGGCCT
>PLTC01000130.1 GCA_003165295.1 Rhodospirillales bacterium
ATCTCAACGATCTGCTCCCGCAGCGACTCGACACTGGCATTGGCCGCCGCAAGCTCGGCCCGCGACCGGTCACCATCCAGAACCGCAGCCGCCCGCTCCTGTTCAGACCACAGCAAGGCGGAATGTACCACCTCAAGTCGCCGGTCACGTTCCGACAATTCCGCCAAAAGTTCGTCAATCCTCGGCTGTATCGAGGCTTCGGTAACGACGCCGATCTCGGTAGGCAACGAAGCGGCGGCCTTTTCGGGGATTGGCGGCACTTCCGGCGGCGCCGCAACCGTGGCCTGCGGTTCCAGCGGCGGGCCGAGATGATGATGATCGCTGGCCGGAACCGCCTCGCCTTTGGCAGCGAGACGCGACTTCCGCACCACCGTTTCCGGGCCGATGGAAGGCCGCTTGCTCATCAACTCCCTCCCTGCTTTCCCAAACGTTCGGCAAGAATGGTCCACAAACCGGCAATCTCGATAGCGGCCTTGCCGTCGGGGTCAATTTCACCGGCTGTCCGGCCATCAATCATCGCGGTCGGAAAATCAACGCGATCATAGATGGTGGTAGCGACTCGACCATGCAGAGCCAGCGCCGCAATCGCCTGCTGGCTCAACCGCGTGTGCGGTTTGGCGGCATTGATGACGAAAAAGAACGGCCGGTTTCCCGACTGCTCCAGCAGATCCAGAGTCCCGCCCACCGAAGCAAGGTCGATGGGCGACGGCCGGGTCGGCACCACCACCAGATCCGCAAGAGCCAGGACCGAAGAAATGGTCGCAGTAATCGCCGGCGGCGTGTCGATCACCACCAGTTTGAAGCCTTCGGCCTCGAGATCATGCAAGGTGTGCTCAAGTTCCGCGATGGTGGTCCGGGCCATGGCCGGAAACTCCGCCTGACGCTGGTTCCAGGTCAACGCCAGCGACCCCTGGGGGTCGACGTCAACCATCACCACCGGTCCGGCGCCCGCCTGGTGGGCGGCAACCGCCAGATGAAGCGCCAGCGTCGTCTTGCCGACGCCCCCCTTCTGAGATGCCAGTACCAGCTTTTTCATGGTCCTGTTTTCGCTTCCACGGCCTGGGCCAACGTAGCGCGCCGCTCGCGCCGCCGCAATCGGAACCTTCGCCGCTCGGCAGAAAGACGAGTGTGATGAACTCGGGTTCGGGGTTCTTCCGGCGTCGGTGAATCCCCGAAGTGACGCCCCGCGGGCCAGGGTCCGGTGTTACGACAGGTACTCCGACGCCTCCGGCTCGTACATCTCCTCGATCTCGAGCACCCGGTCGGCAGGAAACCAGACCCGGACGGTGGTCCCCCGGCCCGGAACGCTGTCGATCTCCAGCGTTCCGCCGTGCTTCTCGACCAGTGACTTGGTCAAAGACAGGCCGAGTCCGGTGCCCTCGTAGGAACGGGCAAGCGTGCTGTCGAGTTGCGAGAAGCGATCCAGCGCCCGCGGAATATCTTCGGGCGCCATGCCGATGCCGCTGTCCTCCACCGCCAGACACAACCGTTGGTCTTCGGGGCGCGTCACCGATACCTTTATGAACCCGCGCGGCGGCGTGAACTTGACGGCATTGGACAACAGATTGCGGAGAATTTGTTTGATCATCCGGCGATCCGCCAGCAACCCCAGCCTGACCGGCGATTGCGGCGCCGTCAGGGTCAGGCCGCCGGCGAGCGCCGCCGGCTCCAACTGGTGCAACCGTTCGCCGATGAGTTCGGCGAGATCCAGCGACTCCTCGTCGAGGGGCATCTGGCCGCCGTCGACCTTGGCGATGTCCAGTATGTCGGAAATGATCACTTGCAGGTGACGACCCGAGCGATGGATGACCTGGGCAAACTCCTGGTACTTGGGTCCCCCCAACGGCCCGAGCAATTCTTCGGCCATCATCTCGGAAAAACCGATCACCGCATTCAACGGCGTGTTCAACTCGTGGGACATGTTGGCCAGGAACTCGGTCTTGGTGCGGTCGGCCAGGACCGCCCGTCGGACCGCCTCGCGCAGTTCCAGTTCGGCGCGCTTGCGTTCAGTGATGTCATGAACGACGCCATGGGCACGCACCGGCAGGCCGTCGGCATCTTCCACCACTTCGCATTGCAAATTGACCGTGCGGACCGCGCCGTCCTCCAGCACGATCCGATGATCCAGATTGATCGGGGTGCCGGAAGCCGCCAGAACCCGCTCCCGCCCTTGAACCTCGGCCCGGTCATCGGGGTGAACGAAGCGCAGATAGTCGACAAAGCCGGTGGCGAAGGCTTCGGGTTCTCGCCCGAAGATGCGGTAAACCTCGTCAGACCAGCACACTTCGCCGGTGTGCAGGGTCTCTTCCCAATTGCCGAGATGGGCGATGGCCTGGGCCTGGGCGAGGCGCCGTTCGCTCTGCCGCAGGCGATCTTCGGCGCGCCGGCGCTCGGTCACGTCCTGGCCCGAACTGAGTGTCCCGGCAATCCGGCCGTCGCTGGCCATCAGCAGGCTGTTGTGCCACGAAATCACCCGGAGATCGCCACGGTTCGTCACCACTTCGTTTTCAAAGTACTCGACCAGTTCGACCACACCATGAACCGTGCGGCCATGGGCGGCGCGGACGACCCCGCGGGTTCCCTCCGGGACCACCAGTTGAAACCAGTCCCGGCCAAGCAATTCCTCTTCCGGGTAACCCAACACCCGGCAGCCTCGGGGATTGACCCGGCGAATCCGGCCGGTCAGGTCCAGTTCGACAATGATGCTCTCGGAAATCGTAAGATAGGTCTCGGCCCGCTCCTTCTCCCGCAGCAGGGCCAGCGCCACCTGCCGACGTTCGGTGATGTTCTGATGCAGGACCACCACCCGTATCGGTCCGACGCTGGCAAAACGGGTCACCCGGCCGACAAACCACTCGCGGCCGTGCACGGTGGCACAGGGGTACTCCTGGATGTATTCGGGGCGTGCGCCGGCCATCACCGCCCGGATTCCGGCGCCGAAGGCGGCGGCACCTTCGGCGTCGCTGCCCTGGGCGGCATCGCATACCGCAAGGTAATTGGCTCCGACTCCGACCACCGCCGGTGGCGCGCCATGGCTTTGTGCCGCTTCGCGCCAGGCCCGGTTGGCCACGATGATCGTCCCGTTTTCATCAAGAACGCACAGTTGGGCATTCAGCGCGTCAATGGTCGAGACGGCGCTCCGCTCGCTTTCCCGGTTGGCCGCTTCGGCACGCGCCCGCCGGTGGAGTTGTACCCGCAGCAGGCGGAGCATCAACGCCATCAACGCCACGAAGGCGACAACGGCGACACCATAAAGCGCCGCCCCTTGGGTCCAGTCGGCCAGTACCTCCACTTTGTCGAAGGCCACCGTGATCACCAGCGGCCCGGGATCGAAAACCTCATGGGCCACGATGCGAACGCGGCCGTCACGGAACCGCCCGCTCCCGATATCAGAACGCTGGCCGCTTTCCCGCATCGCCTTGAACATGGGCAGCGCCCCGAGCGACAGGCTGAGTTGCCGTTCATCGAAAGGGCTGCGCACCAGCATCCGGCCGTCATACCGCACCAGCGAGACAACCCCATGCCGGCCGACATCAATGGAGTCGTAGAGCTTTTGCAGGTAATCGGCATCGAGCACGCCCAGCACCACTCCGGCGAATCCCCCGTCCGGATTTTCCAGCCGGCGGGTCAGGGTCAGCAGCCAGCGCCCGGTGACATGGCCGCGAATCAGCGGGCCGACGAACAGGCCGGCCTCCGCGTGATCGCGGTGGAACTGGAAATACTCGCGATCGGCGACATTAAATGGCCGGATCGGCTGGACCCGCGATAATTGCACCGGATTCCCTTTGGCGTCGAAAATATCGACTTCCCGCAGAAACGGCACCTGCCCGGTAAGGTCCAGCAACAACTCATGGATCGTCGGATCGTCGGGACCGGCCTCGACCGGCCGGGTCTTCATAACGTGGATGACATGCAGCAGTGCCTGATCGACGGTACCGATGGCCGCCTGGGTCTGGGCCGCCAGCACCCGCGCGAGGTTGCGGGCGTTCTGTTCGGCGCTGCGGGTCGCCTCTCGATAGTCGGTCAGGAGGTCAACCAGCGAAACCAGCACCAGCACCAGGATCAGCGCCGAGCCGCCGAGCGTCACCGCTCGCCCGAGCCCTGAAGATGGCACCGTCGGCAGCCTGCCCGGCTCCAGCCCGCCACCGCCGTCCGCCTTAGGTGGATCCCCCGCCATCGCCCGCGTCCGACACATTAAAGTTGAAGTTTCACTAACTTATCATGCCATGGCGCCCCGACCAGCGCCGTCGCCGAGAGAACCTCTCGCGCCCAATCCGCCGTACCTTCCGGCGCTCCTCAAGCCGGCGGGTTGAACCGCCGTAAGGACGACGGGACCATCAGACCGGCACGGCCACGGGTGCCGTAAAACCGCGGTATCGGCGCCCGACTGTCAATCAGAGTCCGACGGTTATCCAACATGTACAGTCTCTTCGACCTTATCAACCGATAAGCCGCCATCTTTGGCCTCTGATGGTCATTGACAGGCTACCCCAAACCACCAATCTTCAACCGCACGAGGAGCGGGCCCGCGGCACCGACACCCGCTCCGGCCACTCTCGCAAACGACCGGAAACGAACGTCAACCATGGCTGACACCGTTCAATTACGGCCGGGTTTTTGCGCATACGCGCGGCGGAGCCGCGTCGGTTCCGGGAGAATCCCCCATGCCGACCCGTAATTGTACCCCCCGCCCCGAACCCAGGCCGGACCCGGAGCGTTCATCCCTCCCGGTTGACAACGCCACCCATCGCCGGTGCTTCGACTACGCGCTGGCCATGGTCGCCGCCGGCGGCGACACTTCGAAACTCCCGCCCGGCCAAAATCCGGCCAAAGGAACCGGCGGCAACACCGGGCCTCGACAACCGGATGTGAGGCGCGCGGACAGAAAGTAAGCCGGCCACCGGGGCAGCAGCCTTCAGCCGGCCCCGACCGCTTCCGTGACCAGGGTCACGCCGCGGCGGGGGCTTGGATGGGGTTTGGTGGCGGCAAAGCCGGCGCGGAAGGCAAAGACCGCGGCCCAGCCTGGGTCTCCGGTTACCGCGGCCAGCTTTTCCGCCGTCTCCGGCGGCCGGTTGAACTGGCGCTCGCGATCGGCCATCTCCATCATCTGGTTAAGCGGTTGCATGGCCACGCCCCGGACCGTCGCCTCCAGATGCAGCCGTTGCCACAACCGGCCGGCGCTCAACAGGGTACTCCGGTCCCGCGGCATTCGGACCCCGATCAATCCGAACAGCGGCGCGGTGGCGCAGTGAACATCACGGGTGGCGTCGATCCAGGACCGGCCGAACTGCGCGTCATCCAGATCGGGCAGCGCCATCACCAGCCGGACCTTGAACCCCGACAGGCCGCTGGTGGTGATGCTGATACCGTCGCGATGCTCGTCGATGTCGGCCCGACTCTGGCGGAACCAGGCATGGCTCGTCTGCCGCATGCCATTGTCGGCGACGATCTGTTCGGTGGCGGCGATGGTCGCGGCCACAAAGTCCCGGCCCCGGTCACTGCCGGCCGGAAACATTTCCAGCCAGGTCCGGTCGTCATCGACACAGGCCGCCAGCGCCGCCGTCACCTCCTGAGGCAACGGCCGCCGCGGCTCGAACGCCCCCCGGTGGGTGTGGCGGTCGACAATGGCGGCCAGATGCGGCGCGGCCACCGCCGCCCCGGGCGACCCCAGGTCCACCTGCGCCACCAGATTGGGCTCGGCCACCGGATCCGGCAACAGCGTAAGCACCGGGTCGTAGCCCCGGCCCCGAGCCGCCACCATCAGATTCTCGATGGCGCACCCCAAGCCCAGGTGCAGTTCCCGGCGGAACGGATCCATCGGCCCCAGCGCCCGCGACAGATCGGCCTTGAGTTGAATCCGGTTCGGCTCGACCCGGAACCGCCAGGGCTGGCTGTTGTGGGGACTGGCGGCCAGCACCGCCGCCGCCACCAGCGCCAATGGCCCCTGATAGACGTTCGAGCGCCAGTCCCGCCAGGGCTGGAACGCCGTGCCGTCGGTAAGGTCCCCGAACGATCCGCGCTCCCAACCCCGGTAGCCCGCCGCCCCCACGGCGGCCGTGGTCAACAGCAGGCCACCGGCAAGGACGCCACGTCGGCTCGGATACCCCATCTTCCCCCTCCCCGCCTGCCGTCCCGACCCCTCGCGCTTTGGAGCAACCTCGTCAGAGCGGTATGTTGTCGTGCTTCTTCGGCGGATTCTTGAGGTTCTTGTTCCGCAGCATGGCCAGCGCCCGGCACACCCGTTTGCGGGTACTTGACGGGTAAATCACATCATCAATGAACCCCCGCGAGCCGGCGACGAACGGGTTTGCGAACTTCTGACGATACTCTTCGGTCTTGGCCTCCAGCTTGGCCTTGTCGCCGGCGTCCTGGCGAAAGATGATCTCGACCGCGCCCTTGGGTCCCATCACCGCGATCTCGGCCGAGGGCCACGCGAAGTTGACGTCACCGCGCAGATGTTTCGAAGACATGACGTCGTAGGCCCCGCCGTAAGCCTTGCGGGTGATCACCGTCACCTTGGGCACCGTGGCTTCGGCATAGGCGAACAGCAGCTTGGCGCCATGCTTGATGATACCGTTGTATTCCTGGTCGGTCCCGGGCAGGAAACCCGGCACGTCGACAAAGGTGACGATCGGTATATTGAAACAGTCGCAATAGCGGACGAAGCGCGCTGCCTTGATCGAGCTGTCGATGTCCAGGCAGCCGGCCAGCACCATCGGCTGGTTGGCGATGATGCCGACCGTCGAGCCGTTCAGGCGGCCGAAACCGGTAATGATGTTGCCGGCATGGTTGGGCTTGAGTTCGAAGAAATCGCCCTCGTCCACCACCTTGGCGATCAGCTCCTTCATATCATAGGGCTTGTTCGGGTTGGCGGGAACCAGCGTATCCAATGAATAGTCGTAACGGTTGACCGGGTCGCTGCACTGCCGCACCGGCGGCTTCTCGCCGGCATTGAGCGGCAGGAAGTCGAAGAAGCGGCGCACCTGGAGCAGCGCCTCGACATCGTTGTCGAAGGCAAGATCGGCGACGCCGGACTTGGTCGAGTGGGTCAGCGCCCCGCCCAACTCCTCGGCGGTGACGATTTCGTGGGTCACGGTCTTGAGCACGTCGGGACCGGTCACGAACATGTAAGAGCTGTCCTGGACCATAAAAATGAAATCGGTCATGGCCGGCGAATACACCGCACCGCCGGCGCATGGTCCCATGATCAGCGAAATCTGGGGTACGCAGCCCGAGGCCAGCACGTTGCGCAGGAAAACGTCGGCATAGCCGCCGAGGGACGCCACACCTTCCTGGATGCGGGCGCCGCCGCTGTCGTTAAGGCCGATCACCGGCGCGCCCACCTTGATCGCCTGATCCATGATCTTGCAGATCTTTTCGGCGTGGGCCTCGGACAGCGAGCCGCCGAACACCGTGAAGTCCTGGCTGAACACGAACACCGGCCGGCCATTGATGGTGCCGTGGCCCGTCACCACGCCGTCGCCGGGGATCTTCTGGCTTTGCATGCCGAAATCACTGCACCGATGCTCGACGAACATGTCCCATTCTTCGAACGAGCCCTCGTCCAGCAGCAACTCGATGCGCTCGCGGGCAATCAGCTTGCCTTTGGCATGTTGCGAGTCGATCCGGCGTTGCCCGCCACCCAGCCGCGCCCCTGCGCGCATCGACTCCAGTTTCGCCAAAATCTCCTGCATCGTCGCTCCTTGGCCTGACAACAGAGTTTCCCAGCCGGTTCACCGACACGAAAGCCGCGCCGGGGCAGCCGGCACTGCCGGCGCCGCCCCGTCACCGCGCGCCCCCTTGACCGCGACGATCCGGCGAATCCACACGCCGCTGCACATACCACCAACCGCGGCGCGTTGCCAGACCGGCAATCCTGCGGCAAAAGGTGCGGAGCATAGGACCGCCCGGGGCGTGCCCGGGACGTGCCCGGGACGTGCCCGGGCCGCGATTGACAGGTGCCGGGTGCCTTCGGCTCCGGCCCGGCTGCCCACGCCGCCTGCGCCCGACCGCGGCATTGGGTCCTTTATGCAACGGAGTGGAACGAAAGCCCGCGAACACAGTGTTACAAAACCGGACACATTGCGGCAAACCCGCGCCCCTAGCGTCCGCGCACCCAAAATCCGGCCCGGCAAAATTTGGAGACCGCACCGCAATGTTCTATGTTGGCGCCAGGATCGACCATACGAGTTACCCTCCGCGATGACCGACCAGCCCCCTCCTGCCTCCTCCGGTGACCGTCCGCCAACGGTTGTGGAACCGAAGCGTCGCCCACCCGGCCGGCTGCGGCGCTGGTTGGTCCGGCTGATCTGGCTGGTGGTGCTTGCGTCGATCCTGGCCGGCATCGCCTGGATCGTGCTCCATCCCCGGGCCGCCCCGCCCCCGCGTGGCCGGTTCGCCATGAACGGCACCATGCCGGTGGTGGCGGCCACCACTGCCAAGGGCGACATCAGGATCGAACTGAAGGCGCTTGGCACCGTGACCTCGCTGGCGACGGTGACGGTCAAGACCCAGATCGGCGGCCAGTTGACCCAGGTTGCCTTCACCGAAGGCCAGACCGTACATGTGGGAGACTTCCTGGCCCAGATCGACCCCCGCCCCTACCAATTGGCGCTGGACCAGTACGAAGGCCAGCTTCGTCGTGATCAGGCGTTGCTGGCGGCGGCCCGGGTCGACCTTGCGCGCTATCAGAAGCTGGTCGCCGAGGACTCCATCGCCCGACAGCAACTCGACACCCAGACCTCGCTGGTCCAGCAGTACGAGGGCACGGTGGAAACCGACGGCGCCCAGGTCAATAACGCCAAACTCAACATCGCCTATTGTCACATCGTCTCCCCTGTCACCGGACGGGTGGGCCTGCGCCAGGTGGATCAGGGTAATTACGTGCAGACCAGCGACGCCAACGGCATCGTCGTGATCACCCAGATACAACCGATAACCGTGGTCGCGGCGGTGCCCGAGGACGAGTTGCCGGCAATCCAAAAGCGGCTCCATGCCGGCGCGACGCTGCCGGTCACGGCCTTTGACCGTTCGGACAGCGTCAAGCTGGCCACCGGCAAGCTCATGACCCTGGACAGTCAGATCGACACCACCACCGGCACGATTAAGTTAAAGGCGCAGTTCGACAACCAGGATGAAACCCTGTTCCCCAATCAGTTCGTCAATATCCGGGTGCTGGTGGATGTCCTGCGCGACGCCATCACCATTCCCACGGTGGCGGTTCAGCGTGGCGCACCCGGGACCTACGTCTATCTGGTACAACCGGACAACACCGTCACCGTCCGCCCGATCGGGCTCGGACCGGCCTCGGCCGATCAGGTGGCCATTCTGTCCGGTCTGGCACCCGGCGACCGGGTGGTGATCGACGGCGCCGACAAGCTGCGCGACGGTGCCCACGTCACCCTGCCCACCGCCGAGCCCGGGGCCGGTGGCGGGGCGGGCGCCGGGGCCAATGGCGGGTCCGGGACCGGCCACCACCGTTCGGGCGGCGGGAATGCCGGCGATGACGCCAAGGGGGAGGAGCATCCTCACCGGCATCGGACCGACCAATGACCAGCCCGCCCGATCCCGAACTGCACGACGGCGGTTCCCTGAGCCCGTCGCGCCTGTTCATTCTGCGCCCGGTGGCCACCTCCCTGTTGATGGTGGCGATCCTGCTCACCGGGATGGTGGCGTTCCGTTTCCTGGCGCTCTCGGCCCTGCCCGAGGTGGATTACCCGACCATCCAGGTTCAGACCTTCTATCCCGGGGCCAGTCCCGAGGTCATGACGTCTTCGGTGACGGCGCCGCTGGAACGCCAGTTCGGCCAGATGCCCGGCCTCAATCAGATGTCGTCCAGCAGTTCCGCCGGCGCCTCGGTGATCACCTTGCAGTTCGGCCTGTCTCTGGCCCTGGATGTGGCCGAACAGGAGGTTCAGGCCGCCATCAACGCCGCCGGCAACCTGCTGCCCGCCGACCTGCCGGCGCCGCCGATCTATGCCAAGGTCAACCCGGCCGACGCGCCGGTGCTGACCCTGGCCGTAACGTCCAGGACGCTGCCGCTGACCCAGGTCGAAGACCTTACCGATACCCGGCTGGCCCAGAAGATTTCCCAGCTTGCCGGCGTCGGTCTGGTCAGCATCAGCGGCGGCCAGCGGCCGGCGGTCCGGGTTCGCGCGAACCCCAAGGCGCTGGCCGCTTACGGCCTCAACATCGACGACCTGCGAACCACCATCGCCAACGCCAACGTCAATACCCCCAAGGGCAATTTCGACGGCCCGATGCGGGCGACCACCATCAATGCCAACGACCAGCTCAAAAGCGCCGTCGAATACAATGATATTGTCGTGGCCTACAAGAACGGCAACCCGGTGCGGCTGTCCGATGTGGCCACCGTGGTGGACGGCGCCGAGAACACCAAGCTGGCGGCGTGGCAGAACACCACGCCGGCGGTGATCGTCAACATCCAGCGCCAGCCGGGCGCCAACGTTATCGAGGTGGTCGACACCATCACGGCCCTGCTGCCGGAACTGCGGGCGGCCATGCCGGCGGCCGTGGATGTGGCGGTCCTGACCGACCGGACCACCACCATCCGCGCCTCGGTGGCCGACGTGGAGTTCGAGCTGGTGCTGGCGGTGGTACTGGTGGTGCTGGTGATTTTTCTGTTCCTGCGCAACCTGCCCGCCACCATCATTCCCAGCCTCTCGGTGCCGCTGTCCCTGATCGGGACCTTCGGCTTCATGTATCTGGCCGGTTTCAGCCTCAACAACCTGACCCTGATGGCCCTGACCATCGCCACCGGTTTCGTGGTCGATGATGCCATCGTGANNGCAGATCGGCTTCACCATCATCTCCCTCACGGTGTCTCTGATCGCCGTGCTGATCCCGCTGTTGTTCATGGGCGACGTGGTCGGCCGCCTGTTCCGGGAATTCGCCGTCACGCTGGCCGTCACGATCCTGATTTCGGCGGTGGTGTCGTTGACGCTGGTGCCCATGCTGTGTGCAAACCTGCTGCACCACCGGCCGCTCTCCGAAGAAAGCGCGATCAGCCGCTGGGCCGGCCGCTGGTTCGATCGCCTGATTGCCGCCTATGGCCGGGCGCTGGATCGCGTGCTCGACCATGCGGGCATCACGCTGCTGGTGGCGGTGGCCACCCTGGGGCTGACCGCGGCGCTTTACGTCACGATCCCCAAGGGATTTTTCCCGGTCCAGGATACCGGCCTGATCCAGGGCGTCACCGAGGCCGGACAGGCGGTTTCGTTCCCGGCCATGGCCGAACGCCAGCGGGCGCTGGCCGCAGCGGTGTTGCGCGACCCCGACGTGGACAGCCTGTCTTCGTTTATCGGCGTCGACGGCAGCAACATGACGCTGAACAGCGGCCGGATGCTGATCAACCTCAAGCCCCGCGACCAGCGCACCACCAGCGCCAGCGACATCATCCGCCGGCTCCAGGACGAAACCGCCGGGGTCAGCGGCATCTCGTTGTACATGCAACCGATCCAGGACCTGTCCATCGACGCCACGGTCAGCCGGACCCAGTATCAGTTCGTGCTGGAAGACGCCAATCCCGACGAACTCGCCCTTTGGGTTCCGAAACTGGTGGACGCGCTGAAGCAAAGCCCGGAACTGGAGGACGTGGCCAGCAACGCCCAGGATCAGGGCCTGTCCACCTATATCAAGATCGACCGGGACACCGCCGCCCGTTTCGGCATCACGCCCGCCACCGTGGACAACGCGCTTTATGACGCCTTTGGCCAGCGCATCGTCTCGACCATCTTCACCCAGTCCAACCAGTNNCGAGGTCGACCCGGCGCTCCAGGCGTCGCTCCAGTCCCTCGACTCGATCTATCTGCCGTCTTCGGCCGGCGGTCAGGTGCCGCTGTCGTCCATCGCCAGCATCGCCGAACAGACGGCGCCGCTCCAGGTCAACCATCTCGGCCAGTTCCCGGCGGCCATGGTGTCCTTCAATCTGGCGTCGGGGGCGGCGCTGGGGGACGCGGTGACCGCGATCCGGCAGACCGAAACCGACATCGGACTGCCGGCCAGTGTCATGACTCTGTTCCAGGGCGCGGCGCTGGCCTTCCAGGCCTCCCTCGGCAACGAGTTGCTGCTGATCCTGGCCGCCATCGTGACCATGTACATCGTGCTGGGGGTCCTTTACGAAAGCACCATCCACCCGGTGACGATTCTCTCGACCCTGCCCTC
>PLTC01000270.1:0-13107 GCA_003165295.1 Rhodospirillales bacterium
ACGCCCCCGCGAAGGGGGCGACACCTCAGCGCACAGGCGAGAGTCTTTGAGGCCTTCGTTTCAATCCACGCCCCCGCGAAGGGGGCGACAAAGCCATATACTCTATCGACCACCGATTGACAAGTTTCAATCCACGCCCCCGCGAAGGGGGCGACCCGCCTGGTCCGCGGGGATTGTGGGCGGATTACCGTTTCAATCCACGCCCCCGCGAAGGGGGCGACTCTAATATTTGGATCGATATCCCTCTATATAAAGGTTTCAATCCACGCCCCCGCGAAGGGGGCGACGCGATTTTGGTCGCGTTTGTGATTTTTATCACAGCGTTTCAATCCACGCCCCCGCGAAGGGGGCGACGGAGGAGCTTCGAAAGAGATGACAATCTTGCGACGGTTTCAATCCACGCCCCCGCGAAGGGGGCGACCGGCCGCGATGCGCGCCATCGAGGCTACGGCCAAAGTTTCAATCCACGCCCCCGCGAAGGGGGCGACTCCAGGAGGCAATCCTCGGACGGCGGTTCGGCGGCGTTTCAATCCACGCCCCCGCGAAGGGGGCGACCGAGCGCACGCAGAGGCCCGGGGTAGTCCCGCTTAGTTTCAATCCACGCCCCCGCGAAGGGGGCGACAGTCTCGCACGAGGCCCACGGACCGGTATGAAGATGTTTCAATCCACGCCCCCGCGAAGGGGGCGACTCGATAACGTAGTCATGATACCACCTCTTTGATAAGTTTCAATCCACGCCCCCGCGAAGGGGGCGACTATTGGGGGTCAGCCCGTTGTCCAGATTGGTATTTGTTTCAATCCACGCCCCCGCGAAGGGGGCGACGGGCCAGAGTGCCGGAGATGCCGCCCGGCGCGCTTGTTTCAATCCACGCCCCCGCGAAGGGGGCGACGGGCACGAACTGGACGCCCGACAGCGATTGGTCGACGTTTCAATCCACGCCCCCGCGAAGGGGGCGACACCGCCTCTTCGGCCGGGCTGAGGTTGTCCAATTTGTTTCAATCCACGCCCCCGCGAAGGGGGCGACTGTTGACCATGTAGATCTGGCCGGTGTCGCACTCGTTTCAATCCACGCCCCCGCGAAGGGGGCGACTAGCATATACAGCGTGCTCATATCGATAATCGGCAGTTTCAATCCACGCCCCCGCGAAGGGGGCGACGGCCTCAGTTTATCCACTTGTTCAAGAACCTGCCAGAGGGGCATTGGTGCGAACCCTGGCGCGACCTTGTGACGGAACCGGGACCGGCGACGGAGAGTGACTGCGGCGACGGATGCAAGCTGTTGATCGCACAGTATTTTGGCGACTTTGCGATCCCCCCGGCCTCGGAGGCGCCGCTTGGGGTTCGCGGAGGTCAGAAAATCACCGGGCCGGCGAGGTCGAGCACCTCCTTGGCCCCGATGTGTTCCACGCGCCGTCTGGCATCGGCACCCAGATGGTAAAACCGAAGACTGTCGCTCTTCGGGTCGATCTCCCCAATCAGCCGCGCCCGCAATGCGGTCCACTGTGCGGGATCGACCTCGCATTCGAAAACGGAAAATTGCACCCTCTGGCCATAATCCTGGCATGCCCGGGCGACCCGCCGGAGCCGACGGCGGCCGGCGCCATCCTGGGTGGTTACGTCGTAGGTGATCAGCATCAGCATCGGCGCGCCTCATTTCCACAGGAAGGGCGGATAACCATCGAGGTCGCCACGAAGATGGCGGGCCAGAAGTCGCGCCTGGATGTGCGGAACCAGACCGAATGTTACTTTCTCTTCGAGAAACGGGTGGGTGATCTCGTCTCGCTTGCGGTCCTGGTAGGCGGCCAGTACCGTCTTGCGGGTATCATCGCGCAGCAAAACCGCGCCGCCGTCCATGGTCTGGAAATCAGAGGCGCCGACCTGCTGCCGGTTGATCAGGGAGAGCGCGACGCGATCGGCCAGCACCGGGCGAAGCTCCTCCATCAGGTCGAGTGCCAGACTGGACCGGCCGGGGCGTTCGCGGTGCAGGAAACCGACCTGGGGGTCGAGACCGACGGTCTCCAGCGCCGACCGGCAATCGTGGCCGACCATGGCATAAAGGAACGACAACAGGGCGTTGCAGGCATCGAGCGGCGGCCGGCGCGACCGGCCGGTGAACCGAAAGGCCGGGTCGTCGCGCTGGATCAGCAGGTCGAACACGCCGAAATAGGCGCTGGCGGCTTCGCCTTCATGGCCGCGGGCACTGTCGGTATCGGCCGCGGCGGCGGCGTGCCGGGCCGCGTCCCCCAGGCGCCGTTGGGCATCGTCGAGCCGGGCGCGGTCGGCCTCCGCCATGTCATCGCCATGATCGCGCAGGGCGCGGCGCAGTACGGTGCGTTGATTGGCGGCCTTGCCGGCGACCAGGGCACGGGCGACGACCGCGGTGGCGTCGGCATCGTCGGCGATCCGATATTGGCGCCGACGCAACAGCACATTGCCGCTTTGCGGGCCTTCGACGCGGGCGAGGAACCGGCCGTGTTCGCTGAGAAAGGAAATGGCGATTCCCAGTTCGGCGCAATAGCCCATCAAAGGCGGCGAAACGCCGATCCGGCCGAAGCAGACGATGCCGCCCATCAGATGGGCGGGCACCCGGCCGCGTTCGGCCTTGTCGACTTCGACGACGATGTTGGCGCCGTCCTTATGCAGCCAGGCGCCTTCGGTGGTGACGAACAGGGTGTTGAGGTGGCGGCGCATGGCCTCAGTCTCCCAACTGGCGGCCCAGCCAGCCGGCGATCCGGGGCGGACGGGCCAGGGCCTGGGGGCGGCAAAGGTCGAGCAGGGAACAGGTGTTGCAGGCCGCGGCGGTGAAAACCGGCGCCGGCGTCCGACCGGCCGCGATCATCGCGCGGGCGGACGCGGCGGTGGCTTCGGTCAGCGCGCGCAACCCGGCATCGATCGCAACCACGGTGCGGCGCCGGTTTTCACCGTAGAACAGGGCGCCCTCGGGGACCGGCACGCCGAACATCTCTTCCAGGCACAGCGCCTGGGCGCACACCTGAACCTCGTCGGCCCGGTGCGCCTTGGGCCGCCCGCGCTTGTATTCCACCGGATAGGGCCGGTCTTCGCGGCCATGGAACTCGACCACGTCGGCCACGCCGGTCAGACCCAGGCGGCGGCAGGCGAGCGGGACCGAGCGGGCGAGCCGAACGCCGGCGCGCCGGTCCCGCCCGCCGCGGTCGACGGTCTCGTGCAAGACCCGCCCCTCGGCGGTGAAGCGGTTCTCGGCCCACGCCTGTTCGACATGAATGAGCGCGCATTGGCGCGGGCAGAACAGGTAATGCTGGAGGGCCGACAGGGGAATGAGAAGTTCGTCGTCCTCAAGGTCCATCGGCCGGCGCTCCCTCGCTCTTTCGACGCTCAGAACCGTTCGATGACCTCGACTCCGGCCGGCACGGCGGCGCTGTCGACATCGATGACGTAGTCATCAAAGGACCGCGCGGGCGGCGGGTTGGACTCGCCCTCCCGGTGCCGCCGCCTGACCTTGACCAGATCGAACAGTCTGGCCGCCGAGGCGGCGCCGAGCATGGCCTGCTTTTTCCGCTGCTCCGGGTCGGGGTCGGTGCCGACATGCTTGAACAGGATCAGCCGGCGCCCGGCCATCTCGCCGCGGGCGGCGGAACGGTCGTGATCGAACATCTGCTCCAGGGCCTGCCACAGCAACTCCAGGTCCGCCTCGTCGAAGCCGGTGCGCCCGGCGAGGTTGGCGGAAATGTAGCCATGGCCGCGATAGAGGCCGTAGGGCACGATGTGCTTGCGTCCCATGGTGCGGTTGTCGCGCCGCCCGTCGCCCTCGCCCTCCTTGCCTTCCTTGCCCTCCTTGCGCTCGACCAGTTCCTTTTCCGAGGTCACGGCCATGCGGGTGATCGAGATTTCGAGCGGCAGGATCGGCTCGACCGAGCGCGCGAACGAGAACTGCACCGGGCCGCGCACCTGGCCGCAATTGATGCCGGTGCTCATGACCGCGCCGAAGCTGCGGACGTCGAAGAAATTGTCGCACATGAAGCCGCGCACGGCTTTCTCTTCGGTGTCGGTCTTGGGCGAAAGCTTCTTGGACTTGTCGACGTCCTTGTCGTCGGGGCGCACCGCCTTGTACGCGGCGCGGTGCTGTTCGTTCAGGATGGCGCCTTCCTGGACATAGATGCCGTAGCGGGGCTCGCCGTCCCGCACCATCGAGACGAAGTTGCGGACCTTGCGCTTCAGGCAGACGTCGGTGACCAGCCCCTCGTTGGTTTCGGGGTCAAGCCGCGGCATGTTGCCGGCATCGGGGTCGCCGTTGGGGTTGCCGTTGATGACGTCGAACAGGAAGACGAATTCATAGCGATTGGCGATGGCGGGCATGGCTCAGTTTTCCTCGTCCGGGGATTCGATGGTGTCGTCAGGAGCGTCCGGCTCGACCGCTTCGGCCGCGCCCGCGGGGGCCTTGGTGGTATGGCGCTGGTGGTAATAGCCGACGGCGAAGCGGCCCTGGTCCTCCAGGCGCAGGTGGCGGGGCAGGTCCATCTCCAGGTCGGCCAGGATGTCGCCGATCTCGCGCTCGAACCAGACCGCGAGGCCGCCGGTGTCGGTCTTCTTGCGCAGCACCGACAGGTGATGGTTGGCGCCGCGCAGCAACAGCGGAAAGACGCTGGACGGCGTCGCCGACGCCGCGCCGAAATAGCGGTCGCGGATGGTGGCGTTGACCCCCCTGCCGAGTGCCGCGCGCTGGAGGTTTTCCAGCACCGCGAACAGCCGGCCCAGGCGGTAGGCCGGGTTCTGCTGCTTACGATCGAGAGCCACGGGGACATCCTCCTTGTCAAAACCTTTGCGAAAATCGCGGGCGATGCAGGCCTTGCAGATCGCGGCGCGCCGGCCGCTGATCTCGCCGTCGGCACGGATGCGCAGAATCACCGCCGCCAGCAGACTGCGCGGATAGCGGCCGTCGGTCAGAATCGCGCGCATCACCTCGCCGCCGAGCTGTTTGGGAATGTTCTCGGCCTTGCGCTGGAGCGCCGTCTCATAGAGCAGCGCCTGCACCGACGGCGGGCTCCGCCACGCCGGGGGATCGATCGCCAGATCCTCCGCGTGCCGGTCGAGACAGTCCCGCAGCGAACCGAGGGTGGTGTCGTGCCAGAAGCGCACCGACAGCCGCGCGCCGTTGGGAGCAAGGCCCAGGATGTAGAACCGGGTGTCGGGGCAGAGGTCGGGGGCGCCTTCGCCCGGCGCCCGGCCCCGGCTGGCCGGCACCAGCGCCAGATCGCGCAGACGGGCGGTTTCTCCCTGGTCCGCGCGCTTTTCTTTGGCGAGGCGTTTGCGCTCGTCCGCGGTTTTCTCTCCGGTTTCCGGAGGCGCCGGTGGCCTGAACTGGTCATGGACGAAGATTTCCGCGTTCCGGGCCGCGGTTTCGCCGACCCCGGCCGCGTCGGCCCAGAACACGGTGGAGGCGTCGGCGATCTGGACGCGGTTGCGGCTGTCGCGGGCGAGCAGCGCGTTGAGCGCGGTGCCGTAGCCGAAACCGGCGGCTTCCGACACCGGCGCGTTGGCGCCCTGCGTCCTGCCGTAGGATTTCGAGGCGTCGAGATGGAACGAAACCAGCGAGGCACCCGAGGTTTGCGCGCCCCACACGCCCTTGATTGCCGGATGCAGACGGGCGACCGGGGCGACATGGCCCGTCACCAGACACATCTCGTCCGATCCCGCGGCGTCCGCGACCTGCCGTTCCCAGACCAGCCGGGCGGCGGGTCGGTCATGGACGAAGCGCGGATGCCGGTTGTCGTCGACGTCGCCCCTGAGCATGAAGGCGAGGTTCTGGTCGAGCATCCCGTCGTCGAACAGCGGCGGCCCGAAGTCGTCGGGGTTCCAGCGTTCCACGAAGCGCCGGACCGCCAGCAGGCCTTCGTCAGTGGTGCCCGCCAGCAGCCGGCGATGAAGCTCGCGAAACGCCGCCAGATGGCCGTCGAAACGGGCGCGGCCGCCGGCCGCCTTGTCGGTGCCCAGCCCGAGCACCAATTGGCTCTTATCCCACAGGAAGAACGAGCGCGGGGTCACGCCCGGCCGCTTGAACGACTGGGGTACCGCCATCTGCCGCGGCACCTGCTTTTTCTTGTCCGACGGATTGCGCAGGTCTTTCGTCCCGACCACCTCGCCCTCGGGGCCGAGGACCAGCGCAAAGCCGATGCCTTCGGTCGAGTAGCCGAACGCCGGGACCTCGCCGCGGTCGGCCAGCCGGTCGTAATGGGCCTTGAGCGCGGTCAGCACGGTCATGACCGCACCTCCGGCGCCGTCGGCGGCGGCACGGTCAGCACGCCGCCGCGCAAGACGGCACGGAAGAACCGCGGCGTGCGATCGCGCTCGTGGTCGATGTCGAGCAGCATCCAGCCGAGATCGCGGTCGCGCTGGTCGGCCGGCAGGCCGCTTTCGGGCAGGCCGTCCTCGATCAGTTCGAAATCGGCCGGGAACTCGCGGGTGCCGAGACAGGGCTGATGGAAGCACTGGCCGGCGGCGGCGCGGCGGCGGAACATCTCCCGGTGCTTGCCCGGATTGTCGTCGGGGCCGGCCTTCGCCGTCAGCTCGAAATGGGCTTCGATCAGGTAGTCGACCTTGTACAACAGGGTGGCGGCGCGCTGCTGGCGCTGGCGCTCGTCCTCCACCACCTGCCGCAGGTCCTGCACCGCGCCGGCCCTCATCGCCTTGCGGACATTGGCGACCGGAACCCGGTGCGCGACCTCGTTCCTTCGGATCGACTGGAAACGGATCGGGCTCAGGACATGGATGCGGTCGATGACCCAGGCAATCGCCGGCTTCCAGTGAATCGCCTCCAATATCCCGCGTGCCGCCGACGGCGTCAGGACATCGTAGGAGACCCTTTCGACTTTCATCTCCGGCCGGGTGAAACAGGCGTAGTCTCCTCGGACGCGGAGTTTGATTCCTTGAGGCATGATGGCTCCGGGGCAGATCAGAAAAAGGTACTTTCCGGTCGCCGGAACGTCGGATCGTCCCAGTCGAGACCGATGTCCGGATGATAGAGGTCCTCATTGACCAGGCGGATGAACTGGTCGCCGAAGTCCTTGGGCCGGATCGGCACGGCCGCGTGTGCCTCGGTCAGTTTCCGGCGGGCGGCGGGCGGAATCTGGACCAGATAGGGCTGGAGCTGGCGGGCGATCCCACCGGGCAGCGGCACGAACTCCAGGTCTCTCAACAGTTTGTCGATGGCCGCGCGGGCCGGTCCGAACGGCACGATCACCGGCACCATTGCGCTGTCGATGACGCGGAAGGCCCGACCGATGTCGGCGAACGGAAAGTCCAGACGGTCGGCGGTCTCGTCGAGCGCGTTCAGGATGCCCCGATACTCCCCGACCGGCACCCCATCCAGTTCCTCCGTCCCGCGCAGCCAGTACAGCTCCCGGAAATAGGCCCGCACCGCCTGGAGGCTGAGCGGATCGCCGGCATGGTCGGCCAGTACGCCCTGCGCCACATCGGCGAACTGCCGCAGTTCCGGCGGCGGCCGGTGGTTGTCATCGGGCGCGGGGTCGAACACGAAGACCTGTCCCAGCCGGTCCGAAAGCCTGCCTTCGCGATTGCAGCGGCCGGCGGCCTGGGCGATGGAATCGAGGCCGGCGGTGGCCCGGAACACCACCGGGAAGTCGACATCGACCCCGGCCTCGATCAAAGAGGTTGCAACCAGCCGGACCGGCCGGCCCTGCGTCAGGTCGTCGCGGATCGCGGCCAGGATCTGGCGGCGATGGGCGGCGCACAGCGCGGTGGTCAGCAGGCGTGCGCCCGGACGGTCCCTGATCAAACCATACAGGTCGCGGGCGTGGCGGCGGTTGTTGACGATGCACAGCACCTGCGGCTGTTCGGCCAGCCGCCCGGCCAGCGTGGCGTCGTCCAGTTCGCCCAGGGGCTCGACCGTGACCCGCCGGAGCGCCCGGTAAAGTCGCTCCGGCTCCGGGGCGATCTCGCGCACGCCCTCCAGGCCGCCCTCGAAGCCGTCCCGGGCGAGAACCGCCGGTTGGGTCGCCGTGCACAGCACCACCGAGGCGCCGTGGCCCTCGGCCAGCCCCCGGATCGCCGCCAGGCACGGGCGCAGCAGTCGGAGCGGCAGGGTCTGAGCCTCGTCCAGAATCACCACGGCTTTCGCGATGTTGTGCAGCTTCCGGCAGCGGCCGGGGCGGTTGGAAAACAGGCTTTCGAAGAACTGAACCGCGGTGGTGACCACGATCGGCCGGTCCCAGTTCTGCGCCGCCAGTCGCAGTTTCAGGGCGCCGTCCCGGCCCTCGTCATCCCTGCCCTCGATCTTGCCGCCGGGGTCGTAGGTGCTGTGATGCTCGAGCACCGCGTCGTCGGACCCCAGCGCGGCGCGGAAGACGTCGGCGGTCTGCTCGATGATCGAGGTGAACGGGATCACATAGATGACGCGGCGCAAGCCATGCCGCAGCGCGTGATCGAGCGCGAAGCGGAGCGAAGCCAGCGTCTTGCCGCCGCCGGTCGGAACCGTCAACGAGAACAGGCCCGGCGCCAGCCCGGCATGGCGGATCGCCGCGTCCAGCACGTCGGCCCGCACCGCATCGACGGGGCCGGGGGACCGCGGCACCCGGCCAAACCGCTCGTCCATGTGGCGGATCAGGCGGTCCCGCAGCGTCGCGAGGTCAAGGTCACACCCTCGCCCGACCCGCTGCCGGGCGTAAAAGGCTTCGGTTTCCAGACGGTCGGCGTCGACCAGGCACGAGAACAGCATGCGCACGAACAACTGGTCGGCGAACGGCGTCCGTTCGTCGCCGTCGATCGACGCCGCCAGCTCCTGGAGGGCTTCAACCGGCGGCGCAAGGTCCAGGACGGCCGACCGGGGCACCGCCGGGCACGATTCCAGGCGCCCGTTCAGCGGCGTCAGCCCGCCCCCGGGCCTTGCCCCGTTCGCAAGCCCGGCGTGGTGGCCGGCGATCACGAAGGCCAGCACCCTGCCCAGCCGGCCCCCGTATTTCCGCCGGGCTGCCACCGCGCCGGCACCGGAATGGTCCGGACTGGGACCGCTTCCCGACAGGTACGCCTGAAAGGCAGGGAGGGCCTTGCCGATGTCGTGCAGGGCTCCCACCGCGCGTCCGACCGCCTCGCATCCCAAGGCGATGGCGGCCAGTGTGCCGGTGGTTTCGGCGACACCGGCCGAATGGTCGGACAGCGTCTCCCATTCCCGCCGGTTGCCTCCCGGTACCGAATGGGCGTACACCTGTTCTTGCATAGCGGACCGTTAAAAATAGTTTCGATCCTGGATCTCGCAATTTGTCGTTCGATTCGGCCGGCGTTCCATAGGTTATGGTCCAGGTGGTGGTCCATAAGCGTGCCCAGCCGGTCGATACCGAAGCGGAATCACTGCCTGCATGTAATTTGGACGTGGTGGTCACCGCAATATGAAAACACGGTTGCGCAAATCAGACGCATCATATCGCGTAAGGCGCATCGATGATGGTCGGATCGGCGGTCAGGTCGGTGGGAACGCAGAAGCCGCCGCGCCACTTCCACGATTGGGCGATGATCTCCTGAAAACGGTCGAGGGACGGACGGACCACCAGGCACACGCCGTCGACCCAGTGCCGGAGACTCCGGCGGGGATCCAGGTCGGAGGTGCCGAGAGCGGCGTAATCCCCTTCGATCAGGGCGCCCTGGCCGCAGACGATCGCCCGTCGGACCGACCGACCGGCCAGGGTCTGGCGGGGCGCCTCGGTGGTGGTGGTGAAGCGGACACCGAGCAGACACGGGACCTGACCGGTGGCGTAGGTGTCCGAACCATAGGCGCCTTCGTAGAGATGCTTGAAATCCGGGTCCTGGAACAGATCCAGAAGCGTCGCATTGTCGAGATAGCAGTTGTACAGCCCGTCGATGTCCGGGACGTTGTTGTCGCGCAACTGCGCCACCGCGGCCAGGACCAGTTTGGCGGTGAGGCGGTCGCCGTCGACCAGGAGGGACGTGGTGGCCCGGCCGTTGGGGCGTAGAATCACCGGTCCCACCGCCGAGACCACCGGATTGCCGATGGCGCCATCGGCAACCGCAAGCGCGGTCGAGCAGGTCAGCGTACCCGAGGCGCCGCCAAAGGCGGCCAGGGACGAACTGTTGGCGGCATCGCGGGTGGTGCCGATCACCATATAGGTTCCGGCACCGACGGTCACGGTCATCGGGTTGGCCGCCGAGACCGGGATCATGCTGCCGTTGGCCGCGACCATCTCGAAACCCGCCACACTGTCGACCTGGAGGCTCGGGCCGGCCACGCCCAGGGTGGCCGTGACAACGCTGTTGCCGCCAAGATAGGCGCCATAAAGGGCGTTGCGCGCCAGCCGGTCCAGGGATTGAAGCGCCTGGAGGCCCAACTTTTTGGCGTTCTCGAGGAACAGCGGGCCGATCGCGACCAGGCTGGTCTCGCGGTTGAGGTCCAGGGTCCCGCCGTAGCTGTCGAGCCTGACGCTGTATTGCTCGATGGCCCAGTCCTGCGGCGCCAGCCCATTGTCGAGAGCCTGATTGGTCGCAGGGTCGCGCGGCGTGGTGCTGGGAACCAGCAGCCCGACCCTGGTCTTGGTCAGGGTCTCGCCGATGCCGACGGCAATCGGCTCCCGGTCGGCGATGGCCCGGAAGCCGAGCCTGGACTGAAGGCCGATTTCGAAGCCGTGATCGAGAAACTTATCCTGAATCAGCGGCCGGAGCGAGGCCGGCAGAGTGTCGATGGTCATGGGGGGGAGCCTTTCGTTGAGGCGTCGGCGGAGCCGGCCGCCTGCCGTGGCGGAGACACCGCGTTGGGGGACTGACACCGGTATCACCGGCCATACGGCTCCCGGCATATCAGGTACCGATCCCTCGCTCAACGAAATTTTCGCGCCGGTCCCGAATTTCGTTCTTGATTTGTATGAGGGGTATATCCCATCTTGGTGCTGCCGCAAGACCGCAGCAAGCGGTATCAATACGGCGAACCGCGACAGCAGAGGACGACGATCATGGCCATGGGCTTTTTTTCGGGCAGCAACAACGGCTATAATCCCGACGAGCCGCGGGACGAGCGCGGTCGCTGGACCAGCGGCGGCGCGTCGTCGCCGGACTGGCCGCTCCGCGATCCAAGCCCGGCAGGGCGGGCCTGGACCTTGCTGGGTCACGGGATGCTTCCCTTTTCCCTCCAGTTGCCGACCCAGGCGGAGGCTGAACGCTTCAGCCGGATGCTGGCCGCCTGGAACGCCGCCGAAGCTCTCGACGACCAGAGCTTTCACGATCGTTTCACCGGCGCCCTGGTCAAAGACCTCGCCATCACCCGGCTGTTGCGGGAGGCCGCGCGGAACGCCGCCGAGGCCCGGACCATCGACCAGATGATCGCCGCCAGCCGCCCCCTCGCCCGCGCCATCAAGGCGATCGGCCCCAACCAATGGCCGACTGTGGTCCAGGCGCTGGAGGCGACGGCAGAAAGTCCGCCTGCCCAAGGCAAACTGATCCTGGCGGGTTTCACCACCGGAGAAACCCCGGATCTCGAAACCCGTGTCCGGGCAAGTCTCCAGGCCGCCTATCAGGCCCTGCTCGACGCCAAGAAGATCTCGGCCAAGGTCTCCCCGGAAGACCTCACCGCGATGATCGAACCCCTGGTCCAGTTATTGCCGCGCTGGGATGCCGCCCTCCTCGATAAGGATAATGAGGTCTACACCGATTCGGCATTCATCGCGCAGTTCCTGAACAAAGACACGATAAAAAAAATGAATGAGAATGAGCTGAAGACGATTGTATATAACTTGAAGAAGGCAACGACCATGATCCGCGACGGGGATATCCGCGGCGCCGCGCAGGCTCTGGCCGACGTCATTGCCCGTGCCGGCGCCGATAGATGGCAGACTCTCCTGAAACCGCCGGGACAATTGGTGCCCAGGAACGCTTCGCCCGCGGTCGCCGACCAGGCCGACGACGTTGATCGTCTGATGCGCCGGCAATGCCTGGATGATTTCGAGACTTACGCCTTTCCTCTGATTTTCTACTGCGAGGGCGGCGTTAACGCGGACCCCCGCGCCGGCCTTCAACTCCCGACGCTTGCCGATGCTTTGTTGAGCCGCGCCGTTTCGGATGACGACAAGAAAACCATCCTGAAGGGACTGAAGATCGATGGCAAGCCGATTGCCGAAAACCGGGCGTTGGATGATATTCTCAACGACCTCAAAAACCGTCATGGCTTGTCCTGGAAGAACGGCGACCCCAAGACCGAAATGATCCCGGCGCTCTACGGGTCGGTGCTGAATTACGCCCTGAAGAAAGTTACAGACGCTAAGGGGCATGACATTCTCAAAGATATTGCTGACCGGGATGCCCGTTTCCTGTTTGCCGATGCTCTGTTCTCCTCGGGTCCCGGCGCCGGAGCGGCGAAGATTCGTCAGGCGATTGAAGAAACGTGGAGGAAATTTAATATAACACCGGAATCAGATGAGACAATGCCACGGGGGAAAGCCTCCAAGAGTTTTATGGAGAACGCTACGCTCAAAGCCTATGAGAGCCTTGCCAATAATTCGACGACAAAAGCGTTCCTGCTCAATACCCTGCGTGATCTGATCGATAAGCAATTCTCTGGAAGAAGTACCAACCGGAATAGCTACGAAGAACACCGTCAGGGACTCTCAAACACAGTGAATGGGCCGTCCTGCCGATCAACCTGAGCGGTATTAGAGAACGCATATTCTCTCCTTTCCGGCTTTCGCCGGAAAGGAGAGATAGTAACGGGGTGACTACTTCAAATCTTTAGATATATTTTCTTTTCCAGAATGACCAACACTTGCCCAATATTCAGGGTAACGGTGGTATACTTCGATCATGTCTTCGGTTGGCTGGCAGGTGTTATCCGCGCCATTACAGACCTGCATGCGAATCCCGAGCCGGACATCGCCGGCTTTCCAGCCTCTTCCCCAGCCTTCCATGCCGATTTTTTCCCCCCGAACCATGGGCCAGCCATAGGGCCGCGGGTCCCAGCGGTCCGGGTCCGGATCCTGGTCGTCAAGCACCTCGCAATCAAGTATCTTGTAACGGAGGAAAAGGGGCGAGTTACAACTATGACCATGTCGGTCTCGTTCTCCCGCCAGCACACCCTTCAGATACGTCTCCGCGGTGCAAAGCGGCGTCTGATTCGAGTC
>PLTC01000270.1:13141-13360 GCA_003165295.1 Rhodospirillales bacterium
CGCCAATGCCCGGTGTCCAGCCGTCTCAGGATCTCGACGGTGAAATTGCGAAACGGCGATTTTTTTAAGCAGGCGACCCTGCTTTGTTTAATGTCGCATATTTCCCACTCCTCCTTCAGGAGGAGATATCCGGGATACCATGCCTGGTCGCGGTTTGGGCTCGCCCCGGGGCGAACCCGACCCCACTCCGTCAACGGACGGTCGTCCGCGGTCAGCACC
>PLTC01000060.1 GCA_003165295.1 Rhodospirillales bacterium
GCGCTCCACCGGCGAGGTGATGGGACTCGACCGCAGCTTTAACCGCGCCTTCGCCAAGTCCCAGTTGGGCGCCGGGACCACCCTGCCGGTCAGCGGCACCGTGTTCATTTCGGTCAAGGACCGGGACAAGCCCGCGCTCGCGGTCATCGCCCGCTGCCTGCACCACATGGGCTTTACCCTGCTGGCCACCGATGGCACCGCCCAGGTCTTCGACCAGGCCGGGTTGCCGGTCAGACGGATCAACAAGGTCCTGGAAGGACATCCCCACATCGTCGACGCCATGATCAACGGCGAGGTCCAACTGGTGTTCAACACCACAGAGGGCGCACAAACCATCGCCGACAGCTTCAGCCTCAGGCGCACCGCCTTGGTTAACAACATTCCCTACTACACCACCGTCGCCGGAGCCCGGGCCGCCGTCGCGGCAATTGCCGCTCTGCGCAACGGCAGTCTTGAAGTTGCGCCGCTTCAATCGTATCTTACGGGTTCGTACTAGGTGGCGGGCGGAATAGCCGAGCCGCGGCCGCGGGTTAGTGACGGGTGGCACCGACCGCGATCAGCTCTGGTGGTTCTCCCGGGACTCAAATGGCAACAGCTTTTGCGGTACGACGCCCTCCGTAGCGGTCAATCGGATGGGGGTCGTGGTGTGTGCTGAGGGAGCCGCGCCGGAATTTTCAAGGGGGTGCCAAGCGGGCCGGTGCTGCACTTATGGCGGCACGACCACGATGGGGCATCATGAAAGGGTGATGGAACGGGGACGATGGAAAAAATCCCGATGACTGTGGCGGGTTATAACCGCCTTCAGGAGGAGCTGCGGCATTTGAAGGCAGTGGAGCGGCCGGCGGTGATTAAGGCCATCGCCGAAGCCCGGGAGCACGGCGATCTGTCGGAGAATGCCGAGTATCACGCCGCGCGCGAACGACAAAGCTTCATCGAAGGCCGCGTTCTCGAACTCGAAGACCGGATCAGCCGCGCCGAGGTGATTGATGTCGCACGACTTTCGGGCAGCGCCGTCAAGTTCGGCGCCACCGTAACGGTTTCGGACGAGGACACCGACGAGGAATCGACCTTTCAAATCGTGGGCCAGGACGAAAGCGACATCAAGAACGGCCTGCTTTCCATCACCTCACCGCTGGCGCGGGCGCTGATCGGCAAGACCGTCGGCGACAATGTCGAGGTGTCCACCCCTGGCGGTTCCAAGAGCTACGAGGTGGTAACGGTCGCCTACCGCTGACCGCACCGGACAGCGTACCCTGTTACGGGTTCCAAGGGGTCACCCCTTGGTGGGGTCCAGGGGCGCCAGCGCCCCTGGCCTTTTTTATGGCCTTTCCACCAGCAAAATCACCCCGTCCGAGCCCGTCACCCGGACCGTGCTGCCCGCCGGTTGATCGCTGCCCGCCACCGACCACAAGGTATCGCCGACGAAAGCCCGCCCCCGGCCGTTGACGATCGGGGACTCCAGAACAATCAACCGACCGATATACTGGTCGCCCCGACGGTTCAGCATCGGCTGATCCGACGATCCCGCCAGACGTCGCAACAGCGGGCGCGTCAACAGAAGCACCGT
Source organism: Rhodospirillales bacterium (assembly GCA_003165295.1). Lineage (GTDB taxonomy): Bacteria > Pseudomonadota > Alphaproteobacteria > Azospirillales > Azospirillaceae > BOG-933. The sequence goes on from PLTC01000060.1 coordinate 1,568, forward strand.
AACCGCCAGCGCGGCAAAGGCCAGCAGTTGCCCCTGCCAGGACAGATCGGGCAGGAAAAAGACCACCAGCCCGACCACCAGCGCAGCAACCCCCAGCCACAGAAAAAACCCGCTCTGGGCGAGCATATCCAGGGCGCCAAGGGCTGCCGCGACGACCCACCAGTGCCAGAACTCGATCTCGTTCATGGCCGTTCTCAGCCGCACCCGACCTCAGGAATGCGGGGGGCGGTGGTCAAGGGACGAGCCGCCGCCGAAGGCATCCCGGGCAATCTCGGCGATGCCCCCCAACGCACCAATGACATTGGCCGCCTCCAGCGGCAGGAACAGCACCTTCTGGTTGGGCGCGGTCGCCACCGCCTTCAGCGCCCCGACATATTGCTGGGCAATGAAGTAGTTGATCGCCCGCACCTCGCCGCTGGCAATGGCCTGGGACATCAGGCGGGTCGCCTCCGCTTCGGCCTGGGCTTCCCGCTCCCGCGCCTCGGCATCACGATAGGCCGCCTCACGCCGGCCTTCGGCCTGGAGAATGGCCGCCTGCTTTTCGCCTTCGGCCCGCAGGATCGCCGCCTGCCGCTGACCTTCGGCCTCCAGAATCGAGGCCCGCCGGTCCCGCTCGGCCTTCATCTGACGGGCCATGCTGTCCACCAGATCCCGGGGTGGCTGGATGTCGCGAATCTCGATTCGCGTCACCTTGACGCCCCAGGGCGAGGTGGCATCGTCGACCACATGCAGCAATTGCGCGTTGATCTTGTCGCGCTGGGACAGCAACTCATCGAGATCCATTGAGCCCATCACCGTGCGAATATTGGTCATGGTCAGGTTGAGGATCGCCAGATGCATATTGCTGACCTCATACGAGGCCTTGGCAGCGTCAAGCACCGAGTAGAACACCACGCCATCCACCGTGACCATGGCGTTGTCCTTGGTGATGACCTCTTGGGACGGAACGTCAAGAACGGTTTCCATCATACTGATCCGGTGGCCGATCTTATCGACCAGGGGAACGATCAGATGCAAACCGGGCGACAACGTCCGCGTATACCGGCCGAAACGTTCGACCGTATACTCCTTGCCCTGAGGTACGGTTTGAACGCCAAGCCACACCAGAATCAGCGCAAAGGCGAAAATCGCAACCGCAAAGAGCGTAAAACCGGTAAATTCCATCGTCATCCCCTCGTTTGGGCGTCGATACCGATCGTGCCTCGGTCCGCACCGCCATTTGCGGCGAACCATAACGAAAAAAAGCCGGGGCGTCGCCCCCCATTGCACCCCGTCAGCCGGCCCCCGACCGTCGCCAGCGACATCGCGACGCAGCGTCCCGCCCGGAACCCGGCCGGCGCTGACCCGACAGCAGATTAATGCAGGACCCTGGCTGCCGCCAGATGATTGATCGCCCGGCGACCACCCCGACGAGCGGGGCCGAACCGGCGCGCCGTCACACCGCCGCCTTCTTCGCGCCGTTCGCCGCCGCGCCCACCACCCCATAAAGGCCCCGCTGGCCTTCCAGCGGTCTGAAACGCTCGGTAATCCCCAGTACGGTCTCGGCCCCCCCCAGATACAGCAGACCATCGGCCGGCATGATCCGGGAAACCTGCTCCAGGACCCGCGACTTGGTCGGCTGGTCAAAATAAATCAAAACGTTACGGCAGAACACGACATCAAACTGACCTAACGGCGCCAGATCGCCCAGCAGGTTGAATTCGCGGAAGGTCGCCATCTGCCGGATCTGCGGGCTGATCTGCCACTTATCGCCGTTCTGCCTGAAATGCTTGACCAGCATCTGAATCGGCAGACCCCGCTGTACCTCGAACTGGGTATAGATGCCGGACTTGGCGCGTTCGACCATCTCCGCCGAAAGGTCGGTACCGATGATCTCGATTCTCCAGCCTGCCACCTTCGCCGCCTCATCGTGAAGCAGCATAGCCAGTGAATAGGCTTCCTGACCGCTGGAACAGGCCGCCGACCAGATGCGAATCTGCCGGCGCGCCGCCCGGCTCTCAAGAAGTTGCGGCAGCACCAAGGTACGGAACAATTCGAACGGCTTCTGGTCGCGAAAAAACGACGACTCGTTGGTGGTCATCGCCTCGGTAATATCGCGCAACAGCGCCTCTTCCTTGCGCGAACGCACCGTGGCCGCCAGCTCGTCCAGCCCCTTCATGTTCCATTTGCGGGCCACCGGCATCAGGCGCGACTCAAGCAGATACGCCTTGTCCTTGGTCAGGACCAGGCCCGAACGCTGCTTCAGCAGGTTGGAGAACATGTCGAAGTCTTCGACCTTCATGCCGCGGTCCTCAGTGCAAACTTGCGAATGTAGGGTCCAATCTCCTTGAGCGGCAGGATGGCGCTGCACAATCCGGCCTGGGCCACCGCACCGGGCATGCCCCAAACCACACTGCTCGCCTCGTCCTGCCCGATCACCACGCCGCCAGCCGCCGTTACCTCCTGGCACCCCTTGAGACCGTCCTGACCCATTCCGGTCAGGATCGTGGTCAGTACCTTGCGCCCGTACACCCGGACGAGGCTCCGCAGCATCGGGTCCACCGCTGGCCGGCAGAAGTTCTCCGGCGCGTCCTTGCTCAACGTCAGCACCAGACCACCGCCCCGGTTGACCGCCAGCATGTGATAATCGCCTGGCGCGACATAGGCCCGCCCCTCCACGATCGGCTCGCCCTCCTTGGCCTCAGCACAGACGATACCGCATTGCCGGGAGATATGCTCCGCCAAAATCGTGGTAAAAGTCGCCGGCATGTGTTGAGTGATCAAAATTGGCTGAGTCACTCCACCCTTGAGGTGTGACAGCACCTCGAACAACGCCTGCGGACCACCGGTTGAGCTGCCGACGGCGATCACATCGGGACGCCCCGGCGCGGCCATCGGCCGCAACACCGGTGGCCCGCCCGGCTCGGACCGTGGCCGCGGTATGGCGCCCACCGGAGGCAGCACCGTCGTCCGCACATCGGTTCGTGCCCGCGATCCCGCCCGCCGCGCGTTGGCCCCCAGCGCCTTGACCTTCGCCACCAGTTCGTTCCTGAAGACGTCGGCGCCGCTGATCTCCCGAGTCGTGGTTGGCTTTGGAATGTAATCCGCGGCCCCGGCCTGGAGCGCCCGCAGGCTGATGTCGGCGTTGCGGAGCGTCAGGGTCGAGGCCATGATGATCTTGACCGACGGGCTCACCGCCAGCAGCTTGGGAATTGCCGTGAGGCCGTCCATAACCGGCATCTCGACATCCAGCACAATCACATCAATGGCGTTGCGTTGAAGGGCGTTGATGGCCATCTGGCCGTCGCCGACCGAGGCCGCCACGCGAATCTCGGGATCGCCTTCCAGCGCCCGGGTCAGCAGGCCACGGATCACCGCAGAGTCATCGACGACCATGACTCGGAACGGATCCGAGGCAGCCGCCCCGGATGCACCATCTGGTCGTACCGGGGGCCGGCCCCTGTTGAAAAATTCACTCATACCCTGCGCTCAAGTCCTCATAACAAGCCAACTTGAGCGAATTTCGTCTGAATGATATCGCTGTCGAACGGCTTCATGATGTATTCGTTGGCGCCGGCACTCAGAGCTTCCTGAATGTGGGCCAGATCGTTCTCAGTAGTACAGAACACCACCTTGGGTTCCAGGCCACCGGTCATCTTACGCAAGCGACGCAGGAACTCGATGCCGTTCATCACCGGCATGTTCCAGTCAAGCAGTATCGCGTCGGGCATCCTGACCGCACACAATTCCATGGCCTGCTTGCCGTCTTCCGCCTCGCTGCACACAAAGTGCAGTTCTTCGAGAATCTTCCGCGCGACCTTGCGGACAACACGGCTATCGTCAACAACCAGACAGGATTTCATCGGGCAAGCCTCGGCCGGGGCATCATGGGCAAGGACCGGATCGGCCCTATGCCGCCTCCATGTTGGCGAAGTTCAACAAACGCGAAACGTCCAACACCACCATCAGCTGATTATTGAGCCGATAGATGCCGGTCGACACCTCGCGCCAGCGCAGATCCAAAGTCGCTGGGTTGCGTTCGAAATCTTCAGAAGACAGGCTCAGCACCTCGCCGACGCTGTCCACAATCAGACTGTAAAGCTCTCCCCGCAAATCCACGACGATGCTCATCTGCGGCTTTTCCTTGGGCCGGGGCGACAGCCCCAGCCGCAAACGGACATCAATGGCGGTGACGATCCGCCCCCGGAGATTGAGCGACCCGGCCACCTCCGGCGGCGCCAGCGGAATCCGCGTGATCCGCTGGTGCCCCAGCACGTCTTGAACCTGGAGCACGGGAATGCCGAACATCTGGTCGGCAATCGTCATGGTCACGAAGTCCTGGCTGCCGCTGACGATGGTCTCTTCGGTCTTGCCCCTCTTGGCGGGCAGTTTGGCACTGCTCATGCTGCACCCCTATGCTCCGAAAGGGTTTGCGCCAAGGTATAAAGTAGCGCATCCCGATCAAACTTGGCCACATAATCGTCGAAGCCGGCCTGACGGCCGCGGTCCAGGTCGCGCGCCGAAGCGTGGCTGGAAAGCGCCACCAGCGGCGTATCCTGCCAGCGACTGCCGTTCTTGACCGCCTGCGCAAACTCCAGACCGCTCATGCCCGGCATCTCGATGTCGCTGACGATGACATCGAAGGTTTCTCCGGCCTCGCACAGGTTCAGCGCCTCGTTGGCACTTTCGACCGTGGTCACCGAATAGCCGGCAACGCTGAGCAGCGGCGTCAACAGGTTGCGGAAGAACGGACTGTCGTCAACCAGCAACACCCGATGGGACCGCTCCTCCTCGAAGCCTTCGCTGCTGCCCGAGCCGAACCAGTCCTTGTAGGCCCGCGTGAGGTAGTGACCGGCATCCAGCACATCGGTCGCCTTGCCGGCGATGATCGCACTGCCCATATAACCGGGCCGATCGCCGGCCAGTTGAACCACCAGCTTCTCTTCGACGATATCGAGAATTTCGTCGACAATCAGCCCCATGGACCGATCGCCGTCGGCGAACACCAGCACCGGCTGGCGGCCTTCGCCGTGACGTTCGAAGGCCGGATCGATGGGCACCAGCGGCATCAGCTTGCCCCGATACTGGACCACCGGCTGACCGTTGGAAAGCTCGATGGTCGCCATATCCACATCTTCCAGGCGCGCCACCAGCGACAGCGGCACCGCCTTCGGTGCGCCACCACCGGCCATGAACAGCAGCAACGCCATGCGATCGTCCTGACGCGCCGTCTGCACCGCCGCCGCCTCGCCGCGACCGCCCTCGGAGATGGTGATCTCGCCGCTGGCCGAGGCGATGCCGTTGGGGTCCAGGATCATGATCACGCTGCCATCGCCGAGGATGGTGTTGCCCGAGAACATCTCGATGTGGCGCAGAATCGGCGCCACCGGCTTGACCACGATTTCCTCGGTGTCGAACACCCGATCGACCATGATGCCAAAGGTATAGGTTCCAACCTGGGTCACGACGATGAAGGTCTCGTCGTCGTTGGCGCCCTCCTCCCGCTCCAGACGAAGCAGGGACTGGAGCGACACCAGCGGCAGCAGCCGGTTGCGCAACCGCAGCACCGGCGTCCCTTTGAGCCGTTCAATGGTATGCTCGCTGTCGGACGCCGCCCGGACCAGTTCGACCACGCTGATCTGGGGAATCGCGAACCGTTCGCCGGCGCATTCGACGATCAGCGCCGAAACGATGGCCAGGGTCAGCGGAATCTTGATGATGAAGGTCGACCCCTTGCCCTTGGTCGACTTCATTTCGATGGTACCGCCGATCTTTTCGATGTTGGTCTNNCGACGCCGCGCCCGGAGACGCTGGTGACCCTGGCCGCGGTCGAAAAGCCCGGCTTCATGATGAACTGCTGGATCTGCTGATCCGACATGGTGGTCAGTTCGGCTTCGGTGGCGAGGCCGTTCTGCACCGCCTTCTGCTTGATCTTCTCGATATCGAGGCCGCGGCCGTCATCGGAAATCTCGATGATGATATGACCGCCTTCGTGATAGGCGTTGAGCGTGATCCGGCCGGTTTCGGTCTTGCCGGCGCGCAGGCGATCGGCCCCGATTTCCAGACCATGATCGGCCGAATTGCGCACCATGTGAGTGAGCGGATCCTTGATCAGCTCCAGCACCTGCCGGTCCAACTCGGTGTCGGCCCCGAGCATCTGAAGGTCGATTTTCTTGCTCAGTTCATGGGCCAGATCGCGCACCAGCCGCGGCAACTTCGCCCAGGCGTTGCCGATCGGCTGCATCCGGGTCTTCATCACGCCTTCTTGAAGTTCGGACGTGACGTGGTTGAGCCGCTGAAGTGGTGCCGCGAATTCGCTGTCCTTCTGATTGCGGAGAATTTGCAGCAACTGATTGCGGGTCAGCACCAGCTCGCTGACCATGGTCATCAGGTTTTCCAACAGGTCGACATTGACCCGGATGGTCTGGGCGGCAACCGCCGATTCCTTGTTCGCGGCGTCACGCACATCGCCGCCGTCACCGGGTGGCGGCGGTTCCGGCTCATGCACCGCGACTTCGCGCTTGGGTGCCGGTTTGGCCTTGGCCGCCGGTACCGAAGCGGGCGCGGGTGCCGGCGCCCTGGCGGACACCGGAGGCGGCGCCCGGACAGGTTCCGGTTCAGGTTCAGGTTCGGGTTCGGGTTCCGGCTCGGGTTCCGGCGGAGGCGGCGCCACGGCCTTGGCCGGCGGTGGCGCCGCCGCCTGGGGCTTCGGCGCGGGCGGTTTCGCCGCCGGTGGTGGCGGCGCCGCAGCCACGCCGGTCGCCGAAACCTCCTTGCCCCCTTCGACGTCGTGAAGCAAGGCAATCAGCACGCCATCGTCGCCCGGCGGCTCGGCCTCGGTGGCCTCCAGCACCGCCAGAATACCCTTGATGGTATCGAGCGATCGCAGAATCACCGACACCGCGCCGGGAGTAATGGTCAGCGTACCGTCGCGAAATTTGCCGAGCACATTTTCCGAAGCGTGGGCCACCCGCTCCAATCGAGGCAATCCGAGAAAGCCACAGGTACCCTTGATGGTATGGACCAACCGAAAGATATTGCTCAACAGCTCTGGGTTATTCGGATTCTGTTCCAGACGAACCAGTTCCACGTCGAGGACCGACAGGTTCTCTGCCGTCTCCGTCAGAAATTCGCTGAGCAAATCATCCATGTCGCAGTTCCCAACCCGTTGTTGCCGCCACCATTACCGCCCCTTACGCCAGGGACCCGCCACTGCTGCGCCAAACGTCCCGGACCAACTTCTCCGGGAGTCGACGCCCTCACGGTATCCTTCGTCCGATAACTACCTTCGCCCAACCAACCGACTCCATGAGACACGAAGCAGCGCCTCATGATTCCAGAATATCGACCGACAGGCAAATGCTGTTTCAGGTATCTTGAACCTCGCACCCTCCTTGCCGTCACGCGGCCCGGTCGGATGATGAACGTGCCCCCCACCACTCTAACCCACGATTCCCCCAAAAACGAGGACTCCCAAACCATGAACGACGAGCAGGTGGTAAAATCCGTCCGCGATGCGGTCGCCCGCCTTAACGAAGCCCTGGCCGAAGCCGCCCGCGCCGGACTTTCCGTGACGCTTCGGACCACCTCTCATCAGACGACAACCGCCGGAGTCGAGCAGGTGGTGGTCGACGCCCGTATTTACAAACTGTTGTAGCTGTCCGGCCAGGCCACCGTCGGCTGCGGTCCGGCGCCCGCCGAAGCGGGCGCGTCACCAGGACAGCCGGAACAGCAGGGTTTCGGGATTCGGAGTCTCCCAGCTCAGCGCCAGCCGGTAATGAGCGGCGAATCGGCCGGTCATGGCGGCGTGGATGGTGCGAGGTCCCAATGCCTCCCGCCCCGGCGCGTCGGCCAGCGCCGCCGCCAGTTCGGGCGGCCATTGGATGGCCCGACCCGTAACTCCGACCGTCACGGTGGCCGCGTCCGCCCCGGTTCCGCCGCCGCAGACCGTCACCACCCCGCCGTGGGGAATCGTCTCGGCGGCCAGCACGACCAGATTGAGCAGCAACCGGCCCAACCCCGGCCGCTCGGCTTCGCCTTCTTCGGGCTGCCCCAGCGGCCAGCGCAGAGTTGTCCTGCTTCCGGCAAACCACTCCTGCGCGGTATCCCTCACTTCGGCAAAGCTGCGCAGGCCGGCCCGGCTCGCCCGGCCATAGGCCAGCCGGAACAGCCGCAACCGCCGGGCGCCCAGTTCGGCACTGTGCCCGATCAGCTCCAGCGCCTGTCCGTCGTCGTCCGGCCCGGCGGCGTCGCCAATCAGCTCCAGCCCGTTACGGATTGCCCCGATCGGGCCGGCCAGATCGTGGCACAGCCTGGAACAAACCTGTTCCAGCATATCCATCGAGACCAGCGTCCCGGCTCCCGAGTCCCACTCCATCGCCCTTCTCTCCAAGACAACCCCTTCCCGAACCGGAATTTAGGCCGGCGCGCGGAAACGACGATTCCCACCCCGGGCTTTGCCCCGGACCCAAAGACCAGGTACCGGAGCCCTGCGGCCGGGGAACCTTTGGAAACGGGGCGGTGCGGCCGGTTCCGAAGCGCCACGACCGGCACCGGGTCATGCCGCCGCCCGGTCACAGGCCAAGACGCGCCCACCACAGCCGCTCCTCCACCGCCGCCAGGATCCCCCCTGCGGTCGCCGCGGCCCGGACCCCGACCTCACCCCCATCACCGCCGAATCCCGCCGCCGCCCGACCCACATGCCGGACCAACCAGCCCTGCGACTCAGACACCGGCCGCAACCGGACCTTCGCGCCAAAGCGCGCCCGCAACCGGGAATACACATCGTCAATTCCGTCCACCAGCCCCAACGCCAGCCCCCGCCTGCCGGTCCAGAACTCGCCGGAAAACAACGCCCGCTCGCCGCCATCGGGTTCCAATTTCAGCCGCGAACCGCGCCGGCTCCGCACCATCTCCTTGAAGCTTTCATGAATTTCGACCTGGATCGCCTTCAGTCGTTCCAGATCGCCGGGGTCCTCGGGCTGGAACGGATCCAGCAAGACCTTGCGCTCGCCCGCGGTATGAACCCGCCGCTCGATGCCGTGGCGGGCAATCAGGTCCTGAAAGCCGAAACCGGCGCTGATGACACCAATCGAGCCGACGATGGAGTTCTCATCGGCATAGATTTCGTCGGCGGCGCAGGCCAGCCAGTACCCCCCAGAGGCCGCCACATCTTCGACGAACGCCAGAACCGGCACCTTCTTCTCGTCGGCCAGCGCCCGGATCCGTCGGGCGATCAGGGCCGACTGGACCGGAGAACCGCCGGGAGAATTGATCACCAGCGCCACCGCCGCCAGCCGGGATATCTGGAACGCCCGTTCCAGCACCGGCGCCACATGGTGCAGCGTCAACCCGCTGCGGAGCGGACCGGCCATCCCGATCACCCCGGCCAGCCGGACCACCGACACCACCGGCCGCCGGGGCCACAGGCGCCGGCACCGGGTTCCGACCAGGGACAGCATCCGTGACAGGACCGACATGACTTGATTCTCCCCACTTCACAGTTCGAGGGCACACCCACCCCGCAACACCGCGTCCGCCCGGTCGGTAAACCGCCCGTCGGTTTCGTGCAGCACCAGACCGGGCGCCAGCCGGGCCGGCGATGCCGCGCCGCGGCAACCGGCCACCAGAATCCGCCGGGCCGGCGCGCCCGCCCGGGGCCATACCGGAAACAGCACCAAGCCGCCAAAGTCCTTATGCATTAACGCCAACACTTCGTCCAGCCGGTCGGCCCGGTGAATGACCGTGACCACACCCCGCGGCCGCAACATGTGTGCAGCGCAGCGCAGCCAGACCTCCAGGCCGGCGTCACCTTCGCCATTGGCCGCGGCACGCGACCGGTCGGCGGCCGGAGTATGGGCGCCGGCCCGCAAATAAGGCGGATTGGCCATCACCCGATCGAACCCCCCGGGCCGGAACGGCAGCCGGCACAAATCGCCGGCAACCATGGTCACCCGCCCGGCAACGCCGTTGGCGATACTGTTGGCGGCAGCCAATGCCACCAGATCAGGCTGGAGATCGATGCCGACCACCCGCACATCGGCAACCCGCGTCGCCAGACACAGGGCGGCGGCGCCCACCCCGGTCCCCAGGTCCGCCACCCGGTCACCCGCCGCCGCCGCGGTCGCCGCCGCCAACAGCACCGCATCGACCGCCACCCGATAACCCCGCCGGGGTTGGATCAGGGACACCCGCCCGTCCAGCAGGGTGTCGTGGCTGAACGCGCCCGGCTCCCCGACTCCGATCATCGGAGCCTCGACCCGGTCGGTCCCGGACCGCGACAGCACCCCCGTTTCGGTGCTACGAAACAAATCCGGCATTTCGTGCCCCTGCACAGTGGCAGCGCGCTTGACCCCGGGGTTGCGGTCGGTATGCTCGCGGTGCCGAAAGCTGTCGTCATTGAGCGTATGGTGGAGACCGAGTTGGCGGTTGTAACGAATCTGGACCCGAAGCGACACGAGGCCCCTTCGACCCCGGCCCCTTCGACCCCGCTGGACGCGCTCGCCGATCTGGTCGCCGACGACCTTCTGGCGGTCAACGGGCTGATTGTCCAGCGCATGCATTCGTCCGTCGAGATGATTCCGCGCCTGGCAAGCTATATCGTGTCGGCAGGAGGCAAGCGGCTGCGGCCTTTGCTGACCCTGGCCTCGGCGCGGCTGTGTTGCTACGCCGGTGACCGCCACCTGGGGCTGGCCGCCGCCGTGGAATTCATCCACACCGCCACCTTGCTCCACGACGATGTGGTTGACGAGAGCAACCTGCGCCGGGGTCTGGCCTCGGCCAACGCGGTGTTCGGCAACAAGGCCAGCGTGCTGGTGGGCGACTTTCTGTTTTCGCGCGCCTTCCTGCTGATGGTCGAAGCCGGCTCTCTTGAGGTGTTACGGATTCTGTCCCAGGCCTCGGTGGTGATCGCCGAGGGCGAAGTGCTTCAGCTTCAGACCACCAACGACACCAGCACCGGCGAAGACTCGTACCTCCAGGTGATTCGCGCCAAGACCGCAGCGTTGTTCGCCGCCGCCTGCCGGGTCAGCGCGGTGGTTGCCGGGCGGCCGGCGGCCGAAGCCGACGCCCTTGACACCTACGGTCTCAATCTCGGCATCGCGTTCCAGTTGGTGGACGATGTGCTGGATTATTCGGCACTCCAGGCCCGGCTCGGCAAGACGGTGGGCGATGATTTCCGGGAAGGCAAGATCACCCTACCGGTGGTACTGGCCATCCGGCGCGGCACCGAAGAAGAGCGGGTGTTCTGGCGGCGCGTGCTGGAAGACACCGAGCAGACCGAAGGCGACCTGGACCAGGCCATCCGGCTGATGACCCGGCACGGTGCGTTGCGCGATACCATGGACCGGGCGCGCCAGTACGGTGCTCTGGCCCGCGAGGCCCTGGGCAGGTTCGCCGACAGCCCGGAAAAGCGGGTGCTGCTGGAGATCGTCGACTTCGTGATCGAACGCGAATATTGACCGGCGGCATCGCCCGCACCGGGCCGCGAAAGTCCTTGCGGCGCGCCGGCAAAGCCGTTATACACCCGTCCCACCGGCGGTCGGAGAGTAGCTCAGCCTGGTAGAGCACTGCTTTCGGGAGGCAGGGGCCGGAGGTTCGAATCCTCTCTCTCCGACCAATAATTTCAAGGGCTTTCGGGGTGACCTGGAAGCCTTTTTGATTTTCCGGGCACAGTGTTGGGCACAGAGGGTTATGCAACCTCGTCACCTCGTCCGCCGATCCAGCGCGTTGATCGCACCCGCCAAATAGCCCGGGGCGTGATGGCTGTAAATCGTTTCTGTGGTGCGGCTATCGGCGTGCCCGAGATATCGCGCGATCACCGGGAAGGGCACTCCCGACTGCGCCATCCACGAGGCAGCGGTGTGGCGCAGCGTGTGGGGCGTGACGTCTGCCAGGCCAGCCCGCGCGCATGCGCTGGTGAACCCATGTTTGATATCGCCGATCGGCTCCCCCCGGTATTCGATCACTGTGCCCAAATCTGTGCCCCGCTGTTTGGCGAGCCGGAGAAACGTCATCAGCCTGCCTGAAATCGGGATGATGGGTCGCTCCTTGCTGGTGCGGCCACGCCCAGGCGGGTTGAAGTCGATCAGGCCGCGGCGCATGTCGACCTGTGGCCAACGAAGCGTCAGGATCGCTTCTTAGCGTGCGCCCGTGTAAAGTCTCATCAAGATGAACAGCGGCAGGTGCCAGCGACTCCGGACGTCGGACCGGGCGGAACGCAACAGCGCCGCAGCCTCGCCTCGGGTCAGCCACCTGTCCTTCGACTCGCCGCGTTGGGGCAGAGACACCGGAACCGATCTGGTAATCCGACCGTGGGCGTAATCGTGATTGATGGCGGCCCGGAGAATCGTCAGTTCCCGGCGCACGGTGTTGGCGGCCCGCCCCCGACGCACGGCGTAGGCCACACATAGCGTTGGTGTGATGTCGCCGACCTTCATGGCACCCCAAAAAGGCAACAACGGCGTAATGGCGTCGATCGTGCGTTGCGGGTCAGCCAAGTTGGGGATGTGATCCTGGGCATAGGCGGCCAGCACCTCGGCGATCACCCTCTGAGCGGGATCACAGGGGCCGGCGGACGGTTGCCGCTGGTCCGCGACGAATCCCGCAAGGACGTCTGTAGCCGCGCGATGGTCTGCCGTGCCCGTGCCACGGCGTCTCCGGGTGGCGCCGTCGTACCAGACGATTTCCCACTCTTCGCGATCTTTACGCCAGCGAAGCTTGGGGCCGGGTGTTTGCATGGGGCTGTCGCCTCTTCCAGGTAAGCCAACACGTCGTCACGACGTATACGCCAACTCTTTCCGACCCTGGCAGCACGGATGATGCCGGCTCGGCACTGATCGCGCACCCACCGCTCACTTTTACCGAGAGCAGTCGCGACCTGAAGGGGATTGCAAAGAGTCGGGAGGTCTGCGAGATCAGCCACAGTCCCCTCCCTCTAGTACCATCTTAACATGTATTTATCGATGCAGTTTCGCGCGGAAATATGCCGATTGCCGGTCCGAATTCTGCCGACAGCCCCGAATCGGCCCCTTGATTTCCAAGGGTTTTTTCGGTGAGCAAGGTCCCTGTGACAGGGACCGTTCCTGCGTTGCCGGGTCATGGGGTTCCCTTTTCGTTTTCAACGACCAGCGCCAGGGCAAGGGTGCCCCCGACCGCACGCGGGCGCAGGCTTTCGCGGTCGAGGGCGGCGCGGGCCTGCTCCAGATGGTCGGGGGTGACGTGGATGTATTTCTCGGTGGTCTTCTGGATGGTCTGGCCGAGAAAGGCGGCGATCTGCGGCAAGGGCACGCCGCGCATGGCCATGAAGGTGGCGGCGGTGTGGCGCAGGACGTGGGGCGTCACCCGGGCCGGGCCGGTCACCGCGAGCCCCGCGGCTTCGACCACGCGGCGGAAGCCCTTGCGCACCGAGCGGACGGGACGGCCGCGCCAGTGGATCAGCGGCAGCCCCAGGGTCCCGTCCTGCTCGGCGACGGTGCGGGCCTGGCGCAGCACGGCGGCCAGCCGGTCGGGCATCGGCACCGTGGCGCGACCCTTGGCGGTCTGGCGGCGGCCGGCGGGATTGAGCCGGATGCGCGGGCGCAGGCCGAGATCGATCTGGTCCCAGCCCAGTTCCAGGATCGCGCCGTTGCGGCCGGCCGTGAACAGGGCGGTGTAAACATAAAGCCGCAGGTGCGGTGCCGCGGCATCGGCGGCGGCCAGCAGGCGGTCGGCTTCGGCCTCGGACAGGGCGATGTCGCGGCCCGGCCGGCTGTTCACCCGCGGGAATCCCGGCAGGCGGGTCAGCTTGCCGGCCTTCCACACCGCGCGCACGGCGGCGCGCAGGATCGCCAGCTCGCGGTCCACGGTGGCCGGTTTGACCGGCCGCCGGCCGCCGCGCGGTGGGGTCTCGCGCCAGTGCCGGTAGCCGTCGACGGGATGAGGTCGAGGTGACGCTACGGCAACTCGCCGAGTTGATTGGGGCCAACACCGCAGCGATCGAGAGACTGATCGCGCGGTGGCCGATGGTTACGGCTGGGGAAGCGGTTCTGGGGCAGACCGACCCGGACCCCAATACCGCGATCCTGGAACGGGTCGAGGCGACTCAGACGCTCACCGCGCGGACCCCGGAGATCCAGTTGCACCGAAACTTGAGACTGTCTGCCCTGAACTTACTAACAACTCACAACTTTGTCGCGTCTGAAATCCCCGAGATGATCGAATCGCTTAAGACGCTTGCGGAGTTCATTGCCGGCTTTGCCGAAACGTGCATATCGTGGGGATGTGCCAAATCGTATCTCTTGTGGGCACATTTTGCACTCGGGACCAAAGATCTGCCTCGGACAATGGAAGAAGCGCGCGCTTTGGTCACCGAGGCCAATAGGTTTAGAACGTGGGATTCTTTCGGCTGATGAGATCAGAAAGGATGCGATGGTACGACTCGGTGATTCGCCGTTCACAATTCGGCTGATCAGGCGCGAGCCTCAACCTTCCCCTCATTTTAGAC